>DASYLM010000467.1:0-2183 GCA_036009565.1 Pseudonocardia sp.
AGCCGGTCGACGGAGCCGCCGTGCAGCTCGCGCATCCGCCGCTGGCCGACCGACTCGCTCCGCGACAACCCGTCCTGCACGGCGGCGATGGCGGCCGGGTCGAGTGCGTCGAGCAGTCGCTGCGCCTCCGCCCAGGCTTCCGCCGAGGTGTCCCGGGTGATCACGTGCAGCCGGATACCGAAGCGGATCTCCCGGCCCCGGTCGGCGGCCAGCTTGCGCACCCAGGCGATCTTCTCGGCGACCTGGTCGGGCGGCTCACCCCAGGTCAGGTACACATCGGCATGTTCGGCGGCCACGTCACCCGCGGCCGGCGACGACCCGCCGAAGTAGATGGGCGGCACCGGATCCGGCACCCGCTCCAGCTGCGCACCCTCGACCCGGAGGTGCGTGCCGGTGAAGTCCACCCGCTCCCCGCGCCACAGCGCCCGCACCACGTGCAGGAACTCCGCGCCCCGGGCGTAGCGCTCGTCCTTGGACAGGAAGTCGCCGTAACCGCGCTGCTCGGTCGGCTCACCACCGGTGACGATGTTGAGCAGCAACCGCCCCGGCGAGTGCCGCTGGTAGGTGGCGGCCATCTGGGCGGCCAGCGTCGGCGTGAGCATCCCCGGCCGGAACGCGACCAGGAACTTCAGCCGCTCGGTCTGCTGGGACAACATCGCCGTGGTCAGCCAGGCGTCCTCGCACCACATGCCGGTGGGCGTGAGGGCGGCCTCGAAGCCGAGCTGCTCGGCGGCGCGCGCCACCTGGGTCAGGTACCCCAGGGTGGCCGGCCGCACCCCGCCGGCCGAACCCACCGGCACCCCGTGCCCACCGCCGACCAACTGCCGCCCGTCACCGTAGGTCGGCAGGAACCAATGCGCCCTAATGCTCATCTCTCAACATCTCCGCGAGTCGGGGTTTTCGTCAGGGTGAGTCGGGATTTCGGTCCGGTGCGCAATCCTGACGAAGTTGGTCCGGAATATCGGGAACTTGGTCAGGCCCGCTCCGGGCCCTCGGCGTGAGACCGGGGGCCCGGACCCCGCCGTCAGACGGAGACCCGCTCGCGCGCCGGCAGGTCGGCCTCCAGCTCGCGCACGATCGGCAGCACGCGGCGGCCGAAGTACTCGACCTCCTCGTGGTAGTGCAGGAACCCGGCCAGGATCAGGTCGACACCGAGTGCCTTGTACTTCACGATCCGCTCGGCGATCTGCTCCGGGGTACCGATGAGCTGGGTGCGGAACCCGTCGTTGTACTGGACCAGGTCCTCGAACGAGGAGTCCGCCCACATGCCCTTGCCGTCCGAGGCGGACTTGCCGGCCTGGGTGACGGCGTCCCGGAAACCCTCCACCGACGGCTTGTGCGCCTTGGCGATGACCTCCCGCAACGTCTCCCGGGCCTCCTTCTCGGTGTCCCGGGCGATGATGAAGCCGTTCAGCCCGAAGTTAACCGACCGGCCGTTCTGGGCGGCCGAGGCGTTCACGTCGTGCAGCTGCTCGGCCGCCCCGTCGTAGTCCTTGCCGTTGCTGAAGTACCAGTCCGAGACCCGGCCGGCCATCCGCCGGGCCGCCGTGGAGTTGCCGCCCTGGAAGATCTCCGGGTTCGGCCGCTCCGGGGTGTTCAGCGGCTTGGGTTTGAGGCTGAAGTCGCGGATCCGGTAGAAGTCACCGGCGAGGTTGAACTCGTCCTCGGTCCAGATGCCGCGCAGCGCCCGGATGAACTCCTCGGAGCGGCGGTAGCGCTCGTCGTGCTCCAGCCAGTGCTCGCCCAGCGCGGTGAACTCGCCCTTGAACCAGCCGCTGACCACGTTCACCGCGAACCGCCCCTTGGACAGGTGGTCCGAGGTGGCGCCCAGCTTGGCCAGCACGCCCGGGTGCCACAACCCCGGGTGCACGGCGGCGATCACCTTCAGCCGCTCGGTGGCCAGCAGCAGCGCGAGGCTGAAGCTGGTCGACTCGTGCTGGTACTCGGCGCCGTAGCTGGCCATGTAGCGGACCTGGCTCAGCGCGTACTCGAAACCGTTGTTCTCGGCGAGCACGGCGAGCTCGCGGTTGTAGTCGTAACCCCAGTCCGTGCGTTGCTCGATGGTGCTGGTGACCAGGCCGCCGCTGACGTTCGGCACCCAGTAGGCGAACTTGATCGGGTCGGTACTCGGCTGTGCTGACATGAGAGGTGGTACCCCCGGATTCGGGTTGTCTGGGCAGGCG
>DASYLM010000468.1:0-10652 GCA_036009565.1 Pseudonocardia sp.
ATCCGCGGCTTGGTCAGCGCGACGTACGCCCGGACCACAGTCCACCCCGACCCGCCGGGTGCCCGGGACGGTACGGTCCGCTGGTCCCCGGACAGGATGGCTTGGGTCATCAACGGCACCTCGCGGAGAAATAGACACGTCACTGTAGACGCTGCACGGGTAGGTTCCCGCCGGCGGGGTAGGCCTGGCGGTAGGACGCTCGGATACGGCGCACCGGCGGCGTGGGGAGGCCGAGCGGCGGGACTAGGGTTGACCCGACTGCCGCGCACGGCCCGCTCAGGACGCTCCCGGCCTCAGCTCCGGCCCGCCCCGAGACACCGGCGCCCGACCGGATGAGATGAGGAGCCCAGCCTTGGCGACCCAGACGAAGGAGTTGTCCGGGACGTACCCGGACTGGTGGACCGACCTCGACTCGCGCGCGGTGGACACCGTCCGGGTGCTGGCGATGGACGCCGTGCAAAGGGTGGGCAACGGCCACCCCGGCACCGCGATGAGCTTGGCGCCCGCGGCATACCTGCTCTTCCAGCGGTACCTGCGGCACGACCCGACCGACCCGGGCTGGATCGGCCGGGACCGGTTCGTGCTGTCCTGCGGCCACTCCAGCCTGACCCTGTACATCCAGCTGTTCCTGGCCGGGTACGGGTTGACCCTGGAGGACCTGGAGTCGCTGCGGACCTGGGGCTCGCAGACCCCCGGCCACCCCGAGCACGGCCACACCCCCGGCGTGGAGATGACCACCGGACCGCTCGGCCAGGGGCTCGCCTCCGCCGTCGGCATGGCGATGGCCAGCCGGCGTGAGCGCGGCCTGCTGGACCCGGACGCCGCCCCCGGCGAGAGCCCGTTCGACCACCAGATCTATGTGATCTGCTCGGACGGCGACATCGAGGAGGGCGTCACCTCGGAGGCCTCCTCGCTCGCCGGCACCCAGCAGCTGGGCAACCTGACGGTCATCTATGACGACAACCACATCTCGATCGAGGACGACACCTCGGTCGCGCTGTCGGAGGATGTCGCCGCGCGCTACGAGGCCTACGGCTGGCACGTACAGAAGGTGCACGGCGCCGAGGACGTGACCGCGGTACTGGCTGCCATCGACGCGGCCAGGTCGGAGACCGACCGACCGAGCTTCATCGCGCTGCGCACCATCATCGGCTACCCGGCGCCGCACAAGATGAACACCGGCAAGGCCCACGGTGCCGCGCTCGGCGCCGACGAGGTGGCCGAGGTGAAGAAGGCGCTGGGCTTTGACCCGGACCAGAGCTTCGTGGTCGAGGACAAGGTGCTCGAGCACACCCGCGCCGCGCTGGAGCGCGGCAAGCAGGCGCACGCCGAGTGGCAGCAGGAGTTCGACGCGTGGGCCTCGGCCAACCCGGAGCGGGCCGCGCTGCTGGACCGGATGCGCCGCCGTGAGCTGCCCGCCGGATGGGACCAGGGGCTGCCCGCCTGGGACCCGGAGGACGAGAAGAACGCCGGCGGGGTGGCCACCCGCAAGGCGTTCGGCGCGGTGATCAACGGCATCGCCGACGCGCTGCCCGAGCTGTGGGGCGGTTCGGCCGACCTCGCGGAGAGCAACAACACCACGATCGAGGGCGCGGTCTCGTTCGGCCCGTCCTCGATCGTCACCAAGGACTGGGGCAACTCCAGCCCCTACGGCCGCACGCTGCACTTCGGCATCCGCGAGCACGCCATGGGCGCGATCAGGAACGGGATCGGGCTGCACGGCGGCACCCGCGTCTACGGCGGCACCTTCCTGGTATTCAGCGACTACATGCGGCCTGCCGTCCGACTGGCCTCGCTGATGCAGCTGCCGGTCATCTACGTCTGGACCCACGACTCCATCGGCCTCGGCGAGGACGGGCCCACCCACCAGCCGATCGAGCACCTGCCGGCGCTGCGCGCGATCCCCGGCCTGAACGTGGTCCGCCCCGGCGACGCGAACGAGACGGCGTACGCGGTGCGGGCCATCCTGACCAACCCGACGGCGCCGGCCGGCATCGCGCTCACCCGGCAGAACCTGCCGATCCTTCAGGGCAGCTCGGCCGAGGGCGTCGCCAAGGGCGCCTACGTGCTGGCCGACTTCGACGACACCAGCCCGTCCGCGCAGAAGGTGATCATTCTGGCCACCGGGTCCGAGGTACAGCTGGCCGTCGAGGCCCGCGAGCGCCTGGCCGCCGAGGGGGTGTCCGTCCGGGTCGTCTCGGTGCCCTGCCTGGAGTGGTTCGAGCAGCAGGACGAGGCGTACCGCCGCACCGTGCTGCCGCCGGAGGTCAAGGCCAGGGTCGCGGTCGAGGCGGCCCAGCCGCTGACCTGGTACCGCTGGGTCGGCGACGCCGGCGAGATCGTCGGCATCGACCACTACGGCGCGAGCGCCGACTACAAGACGCTGTACGAGAAGTTCGGGATCACCGGGGACAGCGTGGTTGCCGCCGCCCGCTCTTCCCTCCAGAAGACGAACAGCTGAGGAGCGCACATCCCATGACCGAGCAGAATCGACTCGCCGCGCTCAGCGAGGCCGGCGTGTCCATCTGGCTGGACGACCTGTCCCGGGAGCGGCTCGACTCGAACAACCTCGCCGAGCTGATCCGCGACTTCCACGTGGTCGGCGTGACCACGAACCCGACCATCTTCGCCGCCGCGCTGAGCCACGGGGAGGCCTACAACGCGCAGATGCGCGAGCTGGCGTCCCGGGGCGCATCGGTGGACGAGGCGGTGCGCGAGGCGACCGTGGCCGACGTGCAGCGCGCCTGCGACCTGTTCCGCAACACCTGGGAGAGCACCAGCGGCGTCGACGGCCGGGTGTCCCTCGAGGTGGCCCCGGACCTGGCGCACGACACGGAGGCCACCGCCGCGCAGGCGCTGGACCTGTGGAAGGGGGTCGACCGGCCCAACCTGATGGTCAAGATCCCGGCCACCGTGGAAGGCCTGCCGGCGATCACCAGCGCGATCAGCGAGGGAATCAGCGTGAACGTGACGCTGATCTTCTCCATCGAGCGCTACCTCACGGTGATGGACGCCTACCTGAGCGGCCTCGAGCAGGCCGCCGCGAACGGGCACAACCTCGCCTCGATCCAGTCGGTCGCGTCCTTCTTCGTCTCCCGGGTGGACACCGAGATCGACCCCCGGCTGGAGAAGATCGGCACCGACGAGGCGCTCGCGCTGCGCGGCAAGGCCGCGGTGGCCAACGCCCGGCTGGCGCACGAGGCGTTCCGCAAGGTCTTCTCCTCCGACCGCTGGGCGCCGCTGGCCGCCAAGGGTGCGAACCCACAGCGGCCGCTGTGGGCCTCGACCGGGGTGAAGAACAAGGCCTACCCGGACACCCTCTACGTCACCGAGCTGGTCGTCGCGGACACGGTGAACACCATGCCGGAGGCGACGATGAAGGCGTTCGCCGACCACGGCGAGGTGAAGGGCGACCGGGTCACCGGCCTGGCCGACGACGCGCGGCGGGTCTTCGACGCGCTGAGCGCGGCCGGCGTGGACGTGCCCGACGTGTTCGAGGTGCTGGAGCGCGAGGGCGTGGAGAAGTTCATCGCCAGCTGGAACGAGCTCAAGGAAACCGTGCGCGAGCAGCTGGAGGCCGCTAAGTGAGTTCGGTCCAACTCCGGATCGTCGATCCCGACCTGGCCGGCGAGGCCAGGCGGATCGCGACCGGGCTGGCCGATGACAAGGTCGCCTCCGGCATCGCGGCGAAGGACGCGACGCTGTGGGGTCCGGACGCCGAGTCCGAGGCGTCGGTCCGGCTGAACTGGGTGGACCTGGGCACCAGCTCCCGCCCGCTGGTGGCCCAGGTCGCCGAGCTGAAGTCCAGGCTCGCCTCGACCGGGGTGCACCGGGTGGTGCTGGCGGGCATGGGCGGGTCGTCGCTGGCCCCCGAGGTGATCTGCCGGACGGCCGGCGTGCCGCTGGTGGTGCTCGACACCACCGACGCCAGCCAGGTGGACGACGCGCTGGCCGGTGACCTGCCCTCGACCGTGCTGGTGGTGTCGTCGAAGTCCGGTTCCACGGTGGAGACGGACAGCCACTACCGGATCTTCACCGAGCAGTTCGTCGCCGCCGGGCTGGATCCCGCCGAGCACATCGTGGTGGTCACCGACCCCGGTTCGCCGCTGCACGCGCGCGCCGAGGACGCCGGCCTCACGGTGATCGATGCCGACCCGCACGTCGGCGGCCGGTACTCCGCGCTCACCGCGTTCGGTCTGGTGCCGGCCGGGCTGGCCGGCGCGGACATCGGCCAGCTGCTCGACGACGCGGCGGCCGCCGCCGAGGTGCTCGGCAAGGACGGGACGGACAACCCCGCCCTGCTGCTCGGCGCCGCCCTCGGTTCCCGGCACGCCGCCGGGGCGGAGAAGGTCGTGCTGGCCGACACCGGCTCGGGCATCGCCGGTTTCGCGGACTGGGCCGAGCAGCTGATCGCGGAGTCCACCGGCAAGCTGGGCACCGGGCTGCTGCCGGTCGCGGTGGAGAGCGCGCACGCGCCCGGGTTCGCCGACGCCGGTGACGACGCCACCACGGTGGCCATCGGCCCCGACCCGGACGGCGCCCTGATCACGACCGCCGGCCCGCTCGGTGGCCTGTTCCTGTTCTGGGAGTACGCCACCGCGGTGGCCGGCCGACTGCTCGGCATCAACCCGTTCGACCAACCGGACGTGGAGGCCGCCAAGAACGCGGCCAGGGCACTGCTGGACGCCCCGGCCGCCGGCTCCGACTCCCCGCCCACCTTCACCGACGGCGCGATCGAGGTGTTCGCCGGCGACTGGCTGCCGGCCGACGCGGAACGCACCGCGGTCGGGGCGGTGCGGGCCCTGCTGGCCGCCGCCCCGGACGCCGGCTACCTGTCCGTGCAGGCCTACCTGGACCGGCTCGCGGACGCCTCGACGGCGGTGCTGCGGCCGGAGCTGGCCACGCTCTCCGGGCTGCAGACCACGTTCGGCTGGGGCCCCCGGTTCCTGCACTCCACCGGGCAGTACCACAAGGGAGGCCACCAGAACGGGGTGTTCCTGCAGATCACCGGCTCGGTCGTCGCCGACGTAGCGGTGCCGGGCCGCCCGTACACCCTGGCGGTCCTGCAGCACGCCCAGGCGCTCGGCGACGCCGGGGTCCTCACCGAACGGGGCCGACCGGTACTGCGACTGCACCTGACCGACCGCGAGCTGGGCCTCGTCCAGCTCGCCGCCGCACTCACCGGATGAGTACCGTCCGGGCCCACCACGCGGTCGGCGCCGCCAACCCGGCCTGACCCCCACCCGGGACTGACCCCGCGACCACGACCGGGTCGCTACCAGGAAGGCATAGCGCGATGAGTGAACCGTCCGTGCCAGGCAGGCCGGAGGGCTGGTCGAACCCGCTGCGCGACCCGAAGGACAAGCGACTGCCCCGGATCGCCGGACCCTGTGGGCTGGTCATCTTCGGGGTGACCGGCGACCTGGCCCGCAAGAAGCTGATGCCGGCGGTCTACGACCTGGCCAACCGGGGGCTGTTGCCACCGGGCTTCGCGCTGGTCGGCTTCGCCCGCCGGGACTGGGAGCACGAGGACTTCGGCAAGGTCGTCTACGACGCGGTGCGCGAGCACGCCCGCACCCCGTTCCGGCAGGCGGTGTGGGACCGCCTCGCGGAGGGCATCCGGTTCGTCCAGGGCACCTTCGACGACGACGACGCGTTCGACCGGCTCAGCGACACGGTGCGCGAGCTGGACGAGGTCCGGGGCACCGGCGGTAACCACGCGTTCTACCTGTCGATCCCGCCGGGCGCGTTCCCGGTGGTGTGCAAGCAGCTGGCCCGCTCCGGGCTGGCCGGGCAGGACGACCCGATGGAGTGGCGCCGGGTGGTGATCGAGAAGCCGTTCGGGCACGACCTGTCCTCCGCGCGCGAGCTGAACGCGATCGTCAACGACGTGTTCCCCGAGGAGTCGGTGTTCCGCATCGACCACTACCTCGGCAAGGAGACGGTGCAGAACATCCTGGCGCTGCGCTTCGCCAACCAGCTGTTCGAGCCGATCTGGAACGCCAACTACGTCGACCACGTCCAGATCACCATGGCCGAGGACATCGGCCTCGGCGGCCGGGCCGGCTACTACGACGGCATCGGCGCGGCCCGCGACGTGATCCAGAACCACCTGCTGCAGCTGCTCGCGTTCACCGCGATGGAGGAGCCGGTGGCGTTCACCCCGCTCGAGCTGCGCACCGAGAAGATCAAGGTGCTGCGGGCGACGAAGCTGGTCGCCCCGCTTACCGAGACCACCGCGCGCGGCCAGTACGCCGGCGGCTGGCAGGGTGGCGAGCAGGTCGTCGGGCTGACCGAGGAAGAGGGCTACAACCCCAACTCGACCACCGAGACCTACGCCGCGATCACCGTCGAGGTGGACACCCGGCGCTGGGCCGGGGTGCCGTTCTACCTGCGCACCGGCAAGCGCCTCGGCCGCCGGGTCACCGAGATCGCGGTGGTGTTCAAGCGCGCGCCGCACCTGCCGTTCGACGCCACCATGACCGAGGAGCTCGGGCAGAACGCGCTGGTCATCCGGGTACAGCCGGACGAGGGCGTGACGATGCGGTTCGGGTCCAAGGTGCCGGGCTCCACCATGGAGGTCCGCGACGTGAACATGGACTTCGGCTACGGGATGGCGTTCACCGAGGACTCCCCCGAGGCCTACGAGCGGCTGATCCTGGACGTGCTGCTGGGCGAGCCGTCGCTGTTCCCGGTGAACGCCGAGGTGGAGCGGTCCTGGCAGATCCTCGACCCGGTGCTGGAGAAGTGGGCCGAGTCCGGCGCACCGGAGCCCTACTCCGCCGGCAGCTGGGGCCCGGCCGGGGCGGACGCCATGCTGGCCCGCACCGGCCGCGTCTGGCGCCGGCCGTGACCGCCCCTTTCGAGCCATTCGAGATTGGCGAGTCTTTCGAGTCTTTCGAGTCTTTCGAGCTGGAGACGACAGATGATCGTTGACATGCCCGCCACGTCGACCCAGCAGCTCAACCGGAAGCTGGTGCAGCTGCGGGAGGAGAGCGGCGTGCTGGCCCAGGGTCGGGTGCTGACCTTCGTGGTGGTCACCGACGACAGCACGAACACCGAGGAAGCGATCGAGTCCGCGATCGAGGCCAGCCGGCAGCACCCGTGCCGGGTGATCGTGCTGGTCCGGGGCGCGAAAAAAGCCGCGGCGCGGCTGGACGCGCAGATCCGGGTCGGCGGCGACGCCGGTGCCAGCGAGGTGATCGTGCTGCGCGGCTACGGCCCGCTGGCGTCCGCCGAGGCCTGCGCCGGCATGACCATCCCGATGCTGCTGCCGGACGCGCCGGTGGTCGTCTGGTGGCCCGGGCAGGCGCCGGCGGTCCCGTCCCAGGACCCGGTCGGCCGGCTGGCCAACCGGCGCATCACCGACGTGGCCGCCGAGAAGAACCCGGTGCGGGCCCTGGAGCAGCGCACCGCCAGCTATGCACCCGGGGACACCGACCTGGCCTGGACCCGGCTCACCCTGTGGCGGGCGCTGCTCACCGCCGCGCTGGACCAGCCGCCCTACGACGACATCACCGGCGCGGTGATCGACGGCGAACCCGACTCCGCGTCCACCGACCTGATCGCCGGCTGGTTGCGCAGCCGGCTGTCGGTGCCGGTGAAGCGGACCAAGGTCGGCGCGGTCGGCGGCCTGCACTCGGTGCGGCTGAACCGGGCCTCCGGTCCGATCGTGCTGGTCCGCCCGGACGCGAAGACCGGCACGCTCACCCAGCCCGGCCAGCCCGAGCGGTTGGTGACGCTGGCCCGCCGGCCGGTGCGCGACTGTCTCGCCGAGGAGCTGCGCCGCCTCGATGCGGACGAGACGTACGAGAAAGCGCTGGCCGGGTTGCATGACATCACCCGGGGTCGGGCGCCGGCCGGAGCGCGCAAGTGAGCGCCAGTCAGGTCGTCGTGCACGCCAACCCAGACCTGGTGGCGGCCACGGCGGCGGCCCGGCTGATGGTGCGGCTGGTGGACGTGCAGAACGCTCGCGGAGTTGCCTCGGTGGTGCTCACCGGCGGCCGCACCGGCATCGCGGTACTGGAGCAGCTGCGCCGCTCGCCGGCCCGGGACTCGGTGGACTGGTCGCGGGTGGACATCTACTGGGGTGACGAGCGGTTCCTGCCGCCCGGCGACCCGGAGCGCAACGACACCCAGGCCTACGAGGCGCTGCTGAACCACGTTCCGGTGAGCCCTGAGCGGGTACACCCGATGCCGGCCGCCGACGACCGGTGGCGCGACGACCCGGACGGCGCGGCGGAGGCCTACGCGCAGGAGCTGGCCGAGCTGGCCAACCCGGAGGAGGACCACGGCCCGGTGCCCCGCTTCGACGTGTGCCTGCTGGGCGTCGGCGAGGAGGGCCACACCGCGTCGATCTTCCCGGCCTCCCCCGCCGTGTACGAGACCGAGCGCACCGTCGTCGCGGTGCACAACAGCCCCAAGCCGCCGCCCACCCGGATCTCCCTCACGCTGCCGGCCATCCGGCGCTCGGCGGAGGTCTGGCTGCTCACCACCGGCGAGTCCAAGGCGGCGGTGGTGGCGATGGCGCTGGGCGGCACCGGCGAGGTCCAGGTGCCCGTCGCCGGGGCCCTCGGCCAGCGACGCACGCTCTGGCTGCTGGACCGGGCAGCGGCCAGCAAGCTCCCCCGTGACCTGGTGCCGCCGCTGATCTGAGCGTGCGGCCGCGGCTCGCGGGCGTGCGACGTGCCGTGGCGCACGGCCGCCGAGCCGGGCGATAACGTGCGGGCATGAGCAGCCAACCCGCCGTGTCGGTCGAACGATCCGGGCCGGTGTACACCGTCGTCCTGTCCCGCCCGGCAGCGCGCAACGCGGTGGACGGGCCGACCGCCGCCGCGCTGGTCGCCGCGTTCCTCGAGTTCGACGCCGATCCGAGTGCCTCGGTCGCGGTGCTCTACGGCGACGGTGGCACGTTCTGCGCCGGCGCGGATCTCAAGGCAATCGGCACCGAGCGGGGTAACCGGGTGGACCCGGACCCGGCCGCCGACGGCCCGATGGGGCCAACCCGGATGGTGCTGTCCAAGCCGGTGATCGCGGCGGTCAGTGGACACGCGGTGGCCGGCGGTTTGGAGCTCGCCCTCTGGTGCGACCTGCGGGTGGCCGACGAGACAGCGGTGTTCGGGGTGTTCTGCCGGCGCTGGGGGGTGCCGCTGATCGACGGCGGTACCGTGCGGCTGCCCCGGCTCATCGGCACCAGCCGGGCGCTGGACCTCATCCTGACCGGTCGCGAGGTGCGCGCCGAGGAGGCCGAGCGGATCGGCCTGGCGAACCGGGTGGTCCCGACCGGCATGGCACGGGTCGCCGCCGAGCGCCTGGCCGCCGAGCTGGCCGCGCTGCCGCAGACCTGTATGCGCCACGACCGCCTGTCCGTGCTCGAGCAGCACGGCCACCCCGAGCGGAAGGCGCTGATCACCGAGTTCGCGCACGGCGAGGTCTCGCTGACCACCGAAGCACTGTCCGGCGCGGCCGCCTTCGCCGCCGGAGCCGGCCGCCACGGCGCGGCCCGCACCTGAGCCCGCACACAAGGCCCAACCTGGGTGCGGTGGGCCGGCGGTGTGTGCGGCCGGGGCTCCTAGGATCGCCTCGCGGATCCGGGTCGGGGTGGGCATCCTGCCGGCCGGTACGTACGGGCATATCCAGGCGATCGAGAACGCAGCCAGGGGGCGGCTGGGCGCCGGAGATCGGCAAAAGACTTCGGACGCAGGGCACTAGGCGCCCTGCTCGTCGGGCAGGCGGCCGGCGAGGTAGTCCTCGTACGCGGACAGGTCCAGGAAGCCGTGGCCGCAGTAGTTGAACAGGATGACCTTCTCCTCACCGGTCTCCTTGGCGGCCAGCGCTTCGTCGATCACCGCCCGGATCGCGTGCGCGGCCTCCGGCGCGGCCACCTTGCCCTCGGTGCGGGCGAACTGCACCGCCGCCTCGAACACCTTGCCCTGCGGGTAGGCCACCGCCTCCATCCGACCGTCCCGCACCAGCGCGGAGATGATCGGCGAGTCGCCGTGGTAGCGCAGCCCGCCGGCGTGGATCGACGGCGGCACGAAGTTGTGCCCGAGGGTGTACATCGGCAGCAGCGGCGTGAGCCCGGCGGTGTCGCCGAAGTCGTACTCGAAGGTGCCCTCGGTCAGCGTCGGGCAGGACAGCGGCTCCACCGCGACCAGCCGCACCCCGGCGTCCGGTACGAACGGGAACGCGATGCCGCCGAGGTTGGACCCACCGCCGCAGGGCGCGATCACCACGTCCGGCAGCCGCTCGCCGGCCAACCCCAGCTGCTCCTTCGCCTCCAGCCCGATCACCGTCTGGTGCAGCAGCACGTGGTTGAGCACCGAGCCGAGCGCGTAGTGGGTGTCCGTCCGGCCGACCGCGTCGCGCACCGCGTCGGAGATCGCCGCGCCCAGCGGCCGGGGTGGTCCGGGTCGTCCACCGGGGACGGAACCACCGAGCCACCCCAGGTTTCCATGATCACTTTGCGGTACGGTTTCTGCTGGTAGCTGGCCCGCACCATGTAGACCTTGCACTCGAGGTCGAACTGGGCACAGGCGAACGACAGCGCGGTTCCCCACTGCCCGGCGCCGGTCTCGGTGGCCAGCCGGGAGATCCCCTCGGCCTTGTTGTAGAACGCCTGCGGCACAGCGGTGTTCGGCTTGTGGCTGCCG
>DASYLM010000469.1:0-2138 GCA_036009565.1 Pseudonocardia sp.
TCGAGGATGATGCCGGCCTCGGATCGCCACCAGACCCGCGGTTTGTGACGCAGTGTGACCCGCGAGCTAGCCGTCGGTGCCGCGCACGACACCGCGCTCGTGCAGGTCGGCGATCTCGCCGCCGGACAGGCCGAGCCGGCCCAGCAGGTCGTCGGTGTGCTCGCCCAGCACCGGGGCCCGCACCGGCCGGGGTGACGCCCCGTCCAGGACCACCGGCAGGCCGGGCGCGAGGTGCTGGCCGACCCCGGGCTGGTCGATCAGGTGCATCATCGGGTTGCCGGCGATCTCCGGCCCGTCGCCGGTGTCCGCGACCAGGTCGGTGAAGGTGTTGTAGGTCGACCAGAGCAGCGAGGTACCGGCCAGCGCGGCCTTGACCCCGGCCAGGTCCGCGCGGGAGAACCAGCGCGACAGCAGGCCGGCGAGGACCTCGCGGTACTCGAACCGGTCGTCCTCGCTGGCGAAGTCGACACCCAGGCTCTTCTCCAGCGCCCCGACCACGTCGACCAGCTCGGTGGCGGTGAGCAGGTCCGCCCAGTGCCGTTTGGTCAGCGCGACCACCATGACCCGGCCGCCGTCGCGGGTGGTGAAGTCGCGGGCGAACCCGCCGTAGAGATAGTTGCCGTAGCGCTTGCGCACCACCCTGCTGACCTGCGCCTCGGCCAGGAACCCGAGGTTGCCGGCGGCGGCGAGCGCGACGTCGTAGAGCGCCACGCTCATCCGCTGGCCGCGCCCGGACACACGGCGCTGGCGGTCCGCGCCGAGGATGCCCAGCGCCGAGTACAGGCCGCAGGCGATGTCCCACGCGGGCAGCACGTGGTTCACCGGGTCGGCGTGGCCCTCCGGGCCGGTCACCATCGGGAACCCGACGGCCGCGTTGACGGTGTAGTCCACCGCCGGGGTGCCGTCGTGGTGGCCCTCGATCTGCACGTGGATCAGGTCCGGCCGGTGCGCCACCAGCGCGTCGTAGCTCAGCCAGCCCCGGCCGACCGAGTTGGTCAGCACGATGCCGCCGTCCGGGCCGGAGTCCGTGATCAGCCGGGTGACCAGCTGCTGCCCCTCCGCCGAGCGCAGGTCCACCGACGCCGACTTCTTGCCCTTGTTGAGCCCGGCCCAGTAGAGCGACGTGCCGGACGGCGCGAGGGGCCAGCGATGGTGGTCCGGTGCGCCGCCGAGCGGGTCGATCCGGATCACCTCGGCGCCGAGCTGGGCGAGCGTCATCCCGCCCAGCGGCGCCGCCACGAACGACGAGACCTCCACCACGCACATCCCCGCCAACGGCAGCCCAGGCTCCGTCATCGCCACTCCTCCGTGCTCGTCCGCCCACCCGGGACACCCGCCCCGCCCGCACGCCCTGTGCGCGCTCGGATCGTACGGACCCGCGCGCCCGGCGCTCGCCGGTCAGCTGGCCCGTGGCGCGGCGTCGAGGGGGTGGACGGTGGCGAGCTCGCCGGATCCCTCGGCGGCCAGGAACTCGGCGAGGATGCGGGCGACGTCGTCCGGGTGCTCGTGGTGCGGGAAGTGACCGGCGTCGAGTACCTCCAGCCGGCTGCCCGGCAGCTGGGCGTGCGCGCGCACGGTGTGCTGGTAGGGGATGCAGGTGTCGCGCCGGCCGGTGATCAGCAGGACGGGCTGCGCGCCCAGCAGGCCGAACCGGTCGACGGCGCCCAGCCGCTGCCCGGACCAGCCGACCGCCCCGCGCAGGGTGCGCAGGAACGCCTCCCGGGCGGCCGGCTCGGCGATCCCGCGCAACGCCTTGGCCACCGCGTCGACGTCCGCGCCCGGTGCGAGGCCCAGCTCGGTGACGGCGTGCCGGGCCAGCTGCCGCAGCCAGCGCGGCGACAACGCGGTGACCGCGTGCGCGGCACGCAGCGCCCCGGGCACGCTCGCGGCGCGCAGCGCAAGGGTGAGCTCGGCGCCGAGGCCGCCGCTGGAGATCAGGCCGAGACGGTCGGTGCGCTCCGGGAACTGGTAGCCGAAGCTCATCGCCACCCCACCGCCGAAGGAGTGGCCGACCACGCTGACCGGGCCCAGCTCCAGCTCGCGCAGCAGGTCCCGCAGCGGCAGCATCCCGCCGCGAGCTTACGTCAGGCGGGGGCCGAGCGCACGAAGTCCTGCGGGCGGATCAGGACCAGCGTGAG
>DASYLM010000470.1:0-5279 GCA_036009565.1 Pseudonocardia sp.
GCGTCGGCATGAAACCCTGCACGAAGGCGCTGTAGGTCTCGTTGATCATCCGCTGCGACTCCGCGGCGATCGTGTGGAACACCAGCGAGCTCTTGCCCGAGCCGGAGACGCCGGTGAACACCGTCAGCCGGCGCTTCGGGAGTTCGACGCTGATGTCCTTGAGGTTGTTCACGCGCGCGCCGTGCACCCGGATCAGACCGTGGCTGTCGGCGATGTGCGGGGCTGGCTGTGAGCCTGGCTGAGCGTCCGTGCCCGTGGCCCCCGTACCCGCAGTCATGCTCACAGCCCGCCGGCCGCGGCGCGGACCACCCGCACCGTGCGGGACGCGATCACGTCGACCACGAGGACGTCGGTGCCCTTCGGCAGCGGTTCGTCCGACCAGGCCAGCAGCGACTCCGAGCCGCCGCGCAGCGAGATGAGCACCTCGCCGGCGCCCTGATCGCCCCGGGTGGCCACGGTCAGCACACCGACGGCGCCGACCGCCGACAGGTCCCGCATGGCACCTCCCCGTGGGTTGGCAGGTTCGATCGTGTCACCGTTCCCGGCACACCGCACGCAGGTTCTCACGTCCCGCCGACACCCGGCGGGACGTGCGGCCGTGGCGCGTCCGGCCGTGGCGCGTCCGACCGGGCGCGTCCCACCGGGCCGGGGCCTACCGGCGGCCGGCGACCCCGACGACCGGCCTTTCGGTCGAGGCGGACCGCTGGCTGCCCGGCAGGGTCAACGCGACGTAGACCACCAGCCCGACGACCAGGCCCGCGACCCAGCTGTAGTCGTAGAACGGCTTGAGCACCGGGATCAGGCCGTCGGCCGGGAACGGGCCGCTGCCCGGCGCGGAGTAGGCGCCACCCACGCCGACCAGCGCACCGAGCACGGTCGCCACCACCGCCCGCCAGTTCCAGCCACCGCTGAACCAGTACCGCCCCTCCGGCCGGTACAGGTCAGCGAGGTTGATCCGGGTGCGCCCGACCACCCAGTACCCGCCGATCAGCACCCCGGCCACCGCGGCCAGCACACCGCCGTAGAACCCGAGCCAGGTGAAGATGTACGTGCGCGGGTCGGACACCAGCCGCCAGGGCTGGATCAGGATGCCGATGACGCCGGTGAGCAGGCCCGCGGTGCGGAAGTTCAGCCACCGGGGCAGCGCGTTGGAGAAGTCGTAGGACGGGCTCACCACGTTCGCCGCCACGTTGCACGACATGGTGGCCAGCACCGCCATGAGCAGACCGATGATGATCGCGACCGGGCTGGTGAACTTGCTGGCGACCTCGACCGGGTCCCAGATCGGTTGACCGTAGAGCACGATCGTCCCCGACGTGACCACGATGGAGATCATCGAGATGAACGCCATCGTGGTCGGCAGGCCGTAGAGCTGGCCGAGCAGCTGCTTGCGCTGGCTGCCGCCGAAACGGGTGAAGTCGGGCATGTTCAGCGACAGCGTCGCCCAGAACGCGATCATGCCCATCAGCGACGGCGCGAACACGGTCCAGAACTCGGGCCCCCAGCCCAGCTTGGACGGCTGGGTGAAGATCGGACCGAGGCCGCCGACCTTGACGACGATCCACACCATCAGGCCGAGGAAGGCCACCGTGACCAGCGGCGCGGCCCAGTTCTCGAACCGCCGCAGCCCCTCGATGCCGCGCCAGATCAGTGCCATCTGGATCAGCCAGAACACGCCGAAGGACAGCCACATCGTCCACGGGTGGCCGCCGAACGCGACGGCCCGGGTCCAGCCGTCCCCGGCCAGCTGGCCGACGATGACGAAGATCGCCTGGCCGCCCACCCAGGTCTGGATGCCGAACCAGCCGCACGCGATGAACGCGCGCAGCAGCGCCGGCAGGTTCGCCCCGCGCAGCCCGTAGAACGCCCGCGCGAACACCGGGAACGGGATCCCGTACTTGGTGCCGGCGTGGCTGTTGAGCAGCATCGGGACCAGCACGATGATGTTCGCCAGCGTGATGGTCACGAACGCCTGCAACCAGTCCATGCCCAGCGCCACCAGCCCGGAGGCCAGCAGGTAGCTGGGGATGTTGTGCGCCATCCCCATCCACAGCGCGGCGTAGTTGTACGTCGTCCACCGTCGCTCGCTCAGCTTGGTGGGCAGCAGCTCCTCGTTGGCGTAGGGGCTACCGACCAGGCCGGAGCGATCGGTCAGGTCGACCCGACCGTCCGCGTCGGTGACCTGGGACTCTGAACCGGTTGTTAGTGCCATCGGTGCCTCACTCGGGCCTCTCGGTCAACGCGGGATCAACTCAGAGCGGGGATGATGTGCTCGCCGTAGGCGTCGATGGTGGCGTCCTTGGCGTCGTGCATGTCGTAGACCGCGAACTGGTCGACGCCGATGTCACGCAGCTGCCGGAGTTTCTCGATGTGCGCCTCCACCGGCCCGATCAGGCAGAACCGGTCGACGATCGCGTCGGGCACGAAGTCGGTGCTCGGGTTGCCGGCCCGCCCGTGGTGGCTGTAGTCGTAGCCGGCACGGCCCTTGATGTACTCGGTGAGCTCCTGCGGCACCAGGTCGGAGCTCTCGCCGTAGCGGGTGACCAGGTCGGCCACGTGGTTGCCGACCATGCCGCCGAACCAGCGGCACTGGTCCCTGCCGTGCGCGAGGTCGTCGGACACGTACGCCGGGGCCGCCACGCAGATGGTCACGTCGTCCGGGTTGCGCCCGGCGGCGGCCGCCGCGTCGCGCACGTGCTTGACCATCCACTCGGTCAGGTACGGGTCGGCGAGCTGCAGGATGAACCCGTCGGCCTGCGCGCCGGCCATCGCCAGTGCCTTCGGCCCGTACGCGCCCATCCAGACCGGGAGCTGCCCGTCGGTGACCCAGGGCAGCCGGACCGGGGTGCCGGCCAGGTCGACCTCGCGGCCCTCGGCCAGCTCCTTGATCGCGTGCATCGCGGCGCCGAGCTCGGTCAGCGTGGTCGGCCTGCCGCCGGTCACCCGCACCGCCGAGTCGCCGCGCCCGATGCCGCACACGGTCCGGTTGCCGAACATCTCGTTCAGCGTGGCGAACCCGGACGCGGTCACCGTCCAGTCCCGCGTCCTCGGGTTGGTGACCATGGAGCCGACGATCAGGTCCGTGGTGTGCTCGAGGATCTGCGAGTAGATGACGAACGGCTCCTGCCAGAGCACACAGGAGTCGAACGTCCAGCCGTAGCGGAAGCCGGCCTGCTCGGCCCGGGCCATCCGCGTGACGACCTCCTTGGCGGGCGGGTCGGTCTGCAACACGATGCCGAAGTCCATAGCGGTGTCCCTCAGGAGTTGGTGTCGGCGTCGGACGGGAAGGCCAGGTCGAGGCCGCGGCCTCGCGGCGCGACCCAGCGGCTGGTGACGACCTTGCCCCGGGTGTAGAAGTGGACGCTATCGCTGCCGTAGATGTGATGGTCACCGAATAACGAGCCCTTCCACCCCCCGAAGGAGTGGTAGGCCACCGGCACCGGAATCGGCACGTTGACCCCGACCATGCCGGCCTGGACCTCCATCTCGAACCGCCGGGCGGCCGCGCCGTCGGAGGTGAAGACGGCGGCGCCGTTGCCCCACGGGCTGGCGTTCACCAGGTGCATCGCCTCGGCGAACGTGTCGGTGCGCACCACGGACAGCACCGGGCCGAAGATCTCGTCGCGGTAGGCGTCCATCTCCGGGGTCACGTCGTCGAGCAGGCTGGCGCCCAGGAAGTGCGCGCCGGCCGGGCCGATCGGTTCGGTGGTGCCGTCCAGCACGACGGTGGCTCCCTGCGCGCGTGCGGTCGGCAGGTAGGAGGCGACCTTGTCCCGGTGTGCGGCGGTGATCAGTGGCCCCATGTCGGAGGTGTCCTGATCGCCGGGTCCGATCCGCAGGCCCCGGGTGCGCTCGGCGATCCTGGCGACCAGCTCGTCCCCGATGCCGCCCACCGCGACCACCACGGAGACGGCCATGCAGCGCTCCCCCGCTGATCCGTAGCCGGCTGAGACGGCGCTGTCCGCCGCCACGTCGAGGTCCGCGTCGGGCAGCACCACCATGTGGTTCTTCGCACCGCCGAGGGCCTGTACCCGCTTGCCGGCGGTGGTGCCGGACCGGTACACCTCCTGGGCCACCGGGGTGGAGCCGACGAAGCTGACCGCGGCCACGTCCGGGTGCTCCAGCAGCCGGCGCACCGCGATCACGTCGCCGTTGACCACGTTCAGCACGCCCGGCGGCAGGCCGGCCTCGGCCATCAGGTCGGCCACCCGCAGCGCCGCCGACGGGTCCTTCTCACTGGGCTTGAGGACGAAGCTGTTGCCGCAGGCGATGGCCATCGGGAACATCCACAGCGGCACCATCGCCGGGAAGTTGAACGGCGTGATCCCGGCGACCACCCCGAGCGGCTGGCGGATCTCCCGAACGTCCACGCCGGTGGACACCTCGTAGGACCCGGAGCTCTTGAGCAGCTGGGCCAGGCCGCAGGCGAACTCGACGACCTCGATACCCCGGGCCACCTCGCCGAGCGCGTCGGCGTGCACCTTGCCGTGCTCGGCGGTGATCAGGCTGGCGATCTCGTCGCGGCGGCGGTCCAGCAGCTCGCGGTAGCGGAACAGCACCCGGGTGCGGGTGGACAGCGAGGAACGCGTCCAGTCCGCGGCCGCCTCGCTCGCGGCCGCCACCGCCAGGTCCACGTCCGCCACGCTGGCCAGCGCGACCTCGGCGGTGACCTCGCCGGTCGCCGGGTCGGTGACCGGCGCGGTCCGCCCCGAGTCGCCGTCGACGTACTTGCCCCCGATCCAGTGTCCTACCGTCTTCACGGATCCCCTCACAGGTAGTCGCAGGTCGAACGGGTCAGGTAGCTGCCGCGACCGGGCCGGCCGAAGTACTCGCCGCCGTCCACGATCACCTCGCCGCGCGACAGCACGGTCTGGGCCTTGCCGGTGATGCGCTTGCCCTCGTACGCCGAGTAGTCCACGTTCATGTGGTGGGTCTCGGCCGACAGGACCTGCTCGGCGGCCGGGTCGTAGATCACGATGTCGGCGTCCGAACCCGGCGCGATGGCACCCTTGCGGGGATGCAGGCCGAACATCCGCGCCGGCGCGGTGCTGGTCAGCTCGACCCAGCGGCGGCGGCTGATGTGCCCGTCGACCACGGCCTGGTGCAGCAGGTCGACCCGGTTCTCCACACCCGGCATGCCGTTCGGGATCTTGGAGAAGTCGCCGCGGCCCATCTCCTTCTGCCCCTTGAAGCAGAACGGGCAGTGGTCGGTGGAGACCACGGACAGGTCGTCGGTGCGCAGCCCGCGCCACAGCGCCGCCTGGTTCTCCACCGGGCGC
>DASYLM010000471.1:0-18111 GCA_036009565.1 Pseudonocardia sp.
CCGAAGCCGGGCACACCCTCCACACCGCGGCGCACCACCACCGGCACTACCGGCCGATGACCAGCGGCGAGCAGCAGTACCGCAACGGCTGCCGGCAGGGCTACATCAGCGACCAGTGCGAGCAGTTCAGCGTGCCCAGCCTGCTGGACCACGGCATCGACCCGTACCTGTAGGCCTAGAGGACCACCAGGTCACGGGGCCGGCCGTTCAAGCGCTCGGCGCCGTCCTCGGTGACCACCACGATGTCCTCGATCCGGGCGCCCCAGCGGCCTTCCAGGTAGATCCCCGGCTCGACGCTGAACGCCATCCCCGGGGCGAGCTCGAGATCGTTGCCACCCACGATGTACGGCGCCTCGTGCACGTCCAGCCCGATGCCGTGCCCGGTGCGGTGCACGAACTGGTCGCCGAACCCGGCCGCCGCGATGACCTGGCGGGCCGCCGCGTCCACCGACTCGGCGGACACCCCGGGGCGCACCGCCCGGCAGGCCGCGTCCTGCGCCTCCTGCAGCACCGCGTAGGTCCGCCTGACATCCTCGTCCGGCTCGCCACCCACCGCGTAGGTGCGGGTGCAGTCGGAGTTGTAGCCGGTGCTCAGCGGGCCGCCGATGTCGATCACCACCACGTCGCCGGCCTCGATGACCCGCTCGGAGAGGTCGTGGTGCGGGCTCGCGCCGTTGGGGCCGGAGCCGACGATCACGAAGGCGGCCTCGGTGTGCCCCTCGGCCACGATCGCGTCCGCGATGTCCCGGCCGGCCTGTGCCTCGGTGCGGCCCGGGCGCAGGAACTCACCCATCCGCGCGTGCACCCGGTCGATCGCCTCGGCCGCCGCGCGCAGCTCCGCCACCTCGGCGGCGTCCTTGCGCATCCGCAGCTCGGCGAGCACCGGTCCGGCCAGCGTCTGCGTCACCCCGGGCATCGCGTCGCGCAGCCCGAGCACGTGCAGCGCCGGCATGCTGTCGGCCACCGCCACCCGCCTCGGCACCCCGGCCAGGTCGCTGACGAGCAGGTGCGGGTCCTCGCCGTCGGACCAGGTGACCACCTCGATGCCGAGCTCGTCCAGCGGCAGCCCGGCCAGTCCCGGCGCCTCCAGCCTCGGCACCACCAGCGCGGGCGGCGCGCGGTGCCCGGCGGCGGCCAGCACCAGGGCGGTGAGCCGCTCGTGACTGCTCGTATCGATACCGGTCAGGTAGCGCAGATCGGTGCCCGGGGTGACGACCAGCAGGTCCACATCCTGGCGGGCGGCCTCGACGGAGGCACGGCGCAGCCGCTCGGCCAACAGCGCTACGGGGACGGTCATGGCGGTCAGCTTACGTACCCCCCGCCGGGCGCGGCGGACGCCGGGGCGCCGTGTCGGGCGGGGCCGGGGCGACGGCCGGACCGGCAGTGCTTCGCGGCCCCGCTATCGTGGGCGGGTGGTCTCCCAACGCGGCCTCGAACGTCACCCCGCCGCAGGCCGCGGGACCGGTCCCGAGCAGCCAAAACCGTCACCGACCCGCCCCGCCGGGCCGGGTCACGCAGGAGTGCCCGGGACCGTCGGCGAGGCGTCGACTGAGAGCCCTGAGAACAGCGTGGGACTGCCGTACCGGTACCCGACCGACAGCTCCGCCGCCCGGCTCCTGGCCGAGCACGGCGAGCTGCCACCGGGTCGGGAGACCGACACCGAGGTCCGGCTGGCCGGGCGGCTGCGGTCGATCCGCCGCCAGGGCCACCTCAGCTTCGCGGTGCTGCGCGACAGCACCGGGCAGCTGCAGCTGTTCGTGGACACCGACACGATCGGCGACGGGGCGCACCGCGCCTTCGACGCGCTGTCGCGGGGCGACTGGGTGGGTGTGCGGGGGCGGGTGATGACCACCCGGCGCGGCGAGCTGTCGCTTCGGGTCACCGAGTTCGAACCGCTGGCCAGGACGCTGTCCCCGCCCCCGCGCGGCGGCCTGTCCGATGTGCAGACCCGGTACCGGCAGCGCTACCTGGACCTGGAGGTCAACGAGCGCACCCGGGAGATCTTCCGGATCCGGCACACCGCGATCGCCGCGATCCGGCGCAACCTGACCGACCGGGGTTTCACCGAGGTCGAGGGCCCGGTGCTGCAGAACATCCAGGGTGGCGCCTCGGCCAGGCCGTTCGTCACCCACCACAACGCGCTGGGGATCGACCTCTACCTGCGGATCGCCCTGGAGCTGCACCTCAAGCGGCTCGTGGTGGGCGGCATGGAGCGGGTGTTCGAGATCGGCCGGGTGTTCCGCAACGAGGGCATCGACACCCGGCACAACCCGGAGTTCACCCTGCTCGAGGCGTACCAGGCGTTCGCCGACTACGGCGACATGATGGAGCTGGTCGAGGACCTGGTGCGCGACGCCGCCCGGTCCAGCGTCGGCTCGGCGGTGCTGCGGGTGGGCGGGACCGAGATCGACCTGGACGGGCCATGGCCCCGGCTGCGGTTCGCCGACCTGATCGAGCAGAAGACGGGTGCCCGGATGCACCCGGCGATGCCGGTCGACGGGGCGCGCGCCGAGCTGGACCGGCTGCGCATCCCGTACCAGGCCAGCTGGGGCTCGGGACGGCTGATGAAGGAGGTCTACGACGAGAAGGTCCAGCACGACATCACCGGGCCGGTGTTCTGCGTGGACTACCCCCGGGAGGTCTCCCCGCTGGCCAGGGAGCACCGCGACGACCCGGCCTACGTGGAGCGGTTCGAGCTGATCGTCGGCGGCTTCGAGCTGTGCAACGCCTACAGCGAGCAGAACGACCCGGCGGCGCAGCTCGCCGCGTTCGAGGCGGAGGCGCGGGCCAGGGCCGGTGGCGACCCGGAGGCCGGCCAGATCGACCTCGACTACATCCGCGCGCTGGAGCAGGGCATGCCGCCGACCGGGGGCCTCGGCATCGGGCTGGACCGCCTCGTCATGCTGCTCGCCGGGGTCGACTCGATCCGCGAGGTGATCCTCTTCCCCACCCTGCGCCCGGAGTTCCCGCCGCCGCCGGACGCGGCCCGCTACGGCGGTCCCCGCCCGGTGCTGGCGCCCACGCCGAGGGCGGACGACGTCCACCCGGCCGGCACCCCGGACAGCCCCTCCCCCGCCGCGCAGCACCCGCCCGGGCCGGTGCCGGGCCACCTCGCGGCGCAGGCCGACGAGCCGCGCTGGCCGGTCCGCCTCGTCGCCGGGCTCACCGCGCTCAGCGGGCTCCTGGAGCTGATCGTGCTGCGGCCCTCGCTGCACAAGCGGTTCCAATCGGTGGAGCAGGTGCTGGCCCCCACCTGGTTCGCGGTGGCGGGGCAGGTGTTGTCCGTGCTGGTCGGCCTGGGTCTGCTGCTGCTGGCGGACCAGCTCGCCAAGCGCAAGCGCACCGCGTGGCGGATCGCGCTGGCGCTGTTCGCGGTCAGCACGGTGGCGCACGCGGTGAAGGGTTACCACCCCAGCGCCACGGTGTGGAGCGCGCTGATGGCGGTCACCCTGCTGCTGACCCAGGACCGGTTCCGGGCCGCGCCGGACCCGCCGTCGCTGTGGCGCCTGGCCAGGTTCGTGCCGACCTACCTCGCGGCGGTGCTCAGCGTCGGCGTCGCCAGCCTCTACCTGGAGCGGCACTACCTGCGCCCGCAGTTCAGCGTGTCCGGTGCGGTCGACACCGTGCTCAGCGGGCTGGTCGGGGTGGACGGCGACTACGTCTACCTGCGCGGCCGGTTCGGGTTGATCTTCCCGGCCGGGTTGCTCGCGCTCGGTGTGGTCGGGCTGATCGTGTTCGCGGTGCTGCTGTTCCGGCCGCTGCGCGCCAGGGGGCCGCACACCGAGGCGGACTGGCAGCACGCGCTCCGGCTGGTGCACAGCTACGGCTGGGACACGCTGGCCTACTTCGCACTGCGCGACGGCAAGAGCTTCTTCTTCTCCTCCGACGGCGAGGCGATGGTCGCCTACACCTACGTCGGCGGGTTCGCGCTGGTCGCGGGTGACCCGATCGGCGCGCCGGAGTCGCTGCCCGGCCTGCTGGACGAGTTCCTGCGGATGTGCGACGACCGGGCCTGGAACCCGGCGTTCCTGGCCATCCGGGAGGCCGACTTCGCCGCGTACGAGGCCCGCGGGTTCCGGGCGTTCTACCTGGGCGACGAGGCGATCCTGCGCTGTGACACCTTCGCGCTGGAGGAGACCACGCCGAAGAGCGTCCGGGCGGCGGTCCGCCGGTGCGGCCGCAGGTACCGCTTCGAGCTGGTCACCGAGTCCAACGCCGCACCGCGGTTGGTCCGCGAGCTGAACGCGATCAGCGCCCGGTGGCGCGGCAAGGCCCCCGAGCGCGGCTTCACCATGTCGCTGAGCCAGGACATCAAGGGCGAGGGGGCCAACCCGGAGTTCCTGCTCTGCGTGGCGCTGGACGAGAACGACGCGCCGGGCGGCTTTCTGCGCCTGGTTCCCGCGTACGGCCCGGACTTCGGCTACACCCTGGACCTGATGCGGCACGACCCGGCGGCGCCGAACGGGATGACCGAGTTCCTGATCGCCTCCACCGCCCGCGCGCTGGGTGAGCGGGGCGTGGTCCGGCTGTCCATGAACTTCGCGATGTGGGGCCGGCTGTTCGCCGACGACGTCCCGTTCACCCCGGCCGAGCGGGTCGCCCGGCGCCTGGTCGGCGCGCTCAACCCGTTCTTCCAGATCCGCTCGCTGCGCGACTTCAACGCCAAGTTCAACCCGGAGTGGCTGCCCCGGGTGCTGGCCTACCGCCGGCCGACCGACCTGCCGAAGGTCGGCCTGCTCTACGCGGGCGCGGAGGGGTTCCTCGCGGTGCCGTTCATCGGCGACCTGCTGGTCCCCAAGGCGGTCGGCGGCGTGGCCGCCCCCTCCACCCCCGGTAGAGCCGAACTGAGCGAAAGTTAGCGCGGGCCCTGGAGTGCCAGGCGGCTCGCGCTGGCCGCCGCGTTGCTGACCAGACCACCGATCGCCATGCCGATGACCAGGTGGATGATCGCCTCGGCGAAGCGGACCGGCAGCGATCCGGAGCCCAGGAACGGCACCACCACGGCGGCCACGGTCAGCAGTCCGACGATCCAGCCGAAGTAGGACAGCGGGCTGGGCGTGCTCACCAGCAGCAGGTGCGCCAGGCCGGTGGCCAGCAGTGCCGCCACCGCCGCCATCACACACAGCGTGGTGGTGTTCTCGTCACCGAACGCGCCGGCCTGCTTGGGAGCGAGCACCGCGAGCTGGAACACGGCACGGGCGACCAGCACCCCGACCAGACCGATCAGGGCGGCGACCACCGCGGCGGCCACGCCTCCAGCCCACAGCCGGCCCGCGTTGACCTCCGTCTGCACCGGCGGCGGCGGATAGCCGCTCCGGGTGCGCGCGTACTCGTCCTCAGGGCCTACATCGCGATAGTCGCCAACCACCCGGCACATGCTGCCGGGCGCGGCCCCAGGATGCCAGGCTGGAACACCCTCGGCTCGCACCCAATCGTATGAATGTGCGCGGGGGGTGGCGCGATGCGACCCGTTTCGGGGCCGACTGGCAAGCTGTGCCGGATGAGCGGACCGTTGCTGCTGCTGGACGCGGCGAGCCTGTACTTCCGGGCCTTCTACGGTGTCCCCGAGTCGATCACCGCACCGGACGGCACCCCGGTGAACGCGGTGCGCGGATTCACCGACATGGTGGCCAGGCTGGTCACCGAACGGCGGCCGGCCCGACTGGTCGCCTGCCTGGACCTGGACTGGCGGCCGGCGTTCCGGGTGTCGGCCATCCCGTCGTACAAGGCGCACCGGGTGGCCGAGGAGCAGCCGGCCGTGCGGGTCGAGGACGGACAGCCGCACGGCGGCGCCGGCCCGGCCGAGTCGGTCCCGGACACCCTGTCGCCGCAGGTGCCGATCATCCTGGAGGTGCTCGCGGCGGCCGGCCTCGCCACCGCCGGCGCCCCGGGCTATGAGGCCGACGACGTCATCGGCACGCTGTGCGCCCGCGAGCGTCGCGACCCGGTCGAGGTGGTCAGCGGCGACCGGGACCTGCTGCAGGTGGTCCGGGACGAGCCGAACGCGGTACGGGTCGTCTACGTCGGTCGTGGGCTGGCCAGGGCCGAGGTGTTCGGGCCGGCCGAGCTGGCGGAGCGCTACCGACTGCCGGCGGAGCGGGCCGGCGACGCGTACGCGGAGATGGCCATGCTGCGCGGGGATCCCTCGGACGGGCTGCCCGGGGTGGCCGGGGTCGGCGAGAAGACCGCCGCCACGCTCGTCTCCCGGTTCGCCAGCTGGGACGAGCTGCTCGTCGCGGTGGGCGACCGGTCCGACACCCGGCTGACCGCCGGGGTCCGGACGAAGATGGCCGCCGCCGGCGACTACCTCGCCGTGGTGGCGCCAGTGGTGCGGGTCGCCCAGGACGCGGACGTCCGGCTGGACCGCGACGACGCGGTACCGCCGTCGCCGGTCGACGCCGAGCGGCTCGACGAGCTCAGCCAGCGGTGGGGGCTCGGCGGTTCGGTCGACCGCCTGCGTGCCGCACTGCGGGCGAGCGCCGCGGTCTGACCCAGCCGGGGACTCAGGGCCGGTCCCCGGCGGTGGTCCGACCCAGCCGGGGACTCAGGGCCGGTCCCCGCTGTGCACCGACGTCTGGTGCGCCACAGTGGGGACGACGAAGCCGGGCTTGACGAAGCCGAGTACCGCGACCACGCCGAGCAGCACGAGCACGACCAGCACCACAGCCGCGACCAGCCAGCGGGACCTCGCCGACCCGGAGCGTCCCGGCGCCACCGGCCGCGACTCGAGCTCCGCCGGCCACGGCACCGCGGACCCACCCGGTTCGACGGGCGGGTCGCCACACCAAGCCGCCGAATGGCCTACTCAATGAGCACGGTCCGTCAGATTGTGGCCAACCCAACGACACCCCGTCGCACGGCGCGCACGGCCTGTTTCGCCGCGTGACCGACCTGACTGCCCGGGGCGGCGACCGCGGCCAGCTGGTCGAGCAGATCGATCACCTGGCGGCACCACCGCACGAAGTCGCCGGCGGAGAGCTCCTGGCCGTTCTCGGCCGCCGCGGTGAGCACCGTCGCCAGCGACTGCCCCTGCGCCCACCGGTGCATCGGCCAGGCGAACCCGAAGTCCGGCTGCCTGGTCCGCTCCACCCGGTGCCGGCGCTCGTCGGACTCCAGCTCGGTCCACAGCCGCACGGTGGCGTCCAGCGCGTTGGTCACCGCGCCGGCCGGCACCCGGGGCATCCCGCCGTCGTCCCGGCGCGACTCGTAGACCAGCGCGGAGACCACGGACGCCAGCTCGGCCGGCCCCAGCCCCTCCCAGACACCGTGGCGCAGGCACTCGGCGGTGAGCAGGTCGGACTCGCCCCACAGCCGGGACAGCACGGTGCCGTGCTCGGTGACCGCCAGATCGTCGCCGTCGCCGTCCAGGTACTCCCGCTCGCGCAGCAGCGCGGTGATCCGGTCGAACGCGCGGGCCAGTGAGTGGGTGGTGGCCTGGACCTTCTGCCGCAGCTGCTCGGTCTCCTTCTCCAACCGGGCGGCCCGCTCGGCCCACCTGGCGTGCGCCTCACGGTCGTCGCAGCCGTGGCAGGGGTGCCCGCGCAGCGCCCGGCGCAGCGCGTCCAGGTCGGCGGACTCCGCCGACTCGATCCCCGCCCTGGCCCGCCGGCCGGGACCGACCGGAGCCTGGATACCGGTGTTGCGCAGGCTGGCGGCCAGGTCACGGCGGATCCGGGGCACCCGGTGGTCGACGCGCTTAGGCAGCCGCATCCGGCCGAGCGGGGTGACCGCGGCGTTGAAGTCCGCCGAGGACAGCCGCCCCGCCCAGCGGTCCTCGTTGAGCACCAGCGGCCTAGGCTCGCCGGACTGGTCCAGCCCGGGGTCGAGCACCACGGCGATCCCGGACCGCCGCCCGGTGGGTACCGCGATCACGTCACCGGGCCGCAGCGCCATCAGCGAGTCGGCGACGGCGACCCGGCGGGCGGCCGCGTTGCCCCGGCTCAGCGCCTTCTCCCGGTCGCTGAGCTCGCGGCGCAGCGCGGCGTACTCGGCGAAGTTGCCGAGGTGGCAGTTCATGGACTCGGCGTAGCCGGCCAGCGCCTCGTTGTTGCGCTCGATCCGGCGGGACACGCCGACCACCGAGCGGTCCGCCTGGAACTGCGCGAAGGACTGCTCCAACAGCGCCCTGGCGTGCTCGGCGCCCAGCCGGTCGAGCATGTTGACGGCCATGTTGTAACCGGGCCGGAACGAGCTGCGCAGCGGGTAGGTCCGGGTGGACGCCAGTCCGGCGACCTGGGTCGGGTCGACCCCGGGCTGCCAGATGACCACAGCGTGGCCCTCGACGTCGATGCCGCGGCGCCCGGCCCGGCCGGTGAGCTGCGTGTACTCCCCCGCGGTGAGCTCGGCGTGCGTCTCACCGTTGTACTTCACCAGCCGCTCCAGCACCACGGTGCGGGCCGGCATGTTGATCCCGAGAGCCAGTGTCTCGGTGGCGAACACGCACTTGACCAGGCCGAGGGTGAACAGCTCCTCGACCGTCTCCTTGAACGCCGGCAACATCCCGGCGTGGTGCGCCGCGATGCCCTTCTCGAGCGCGTCGCGCCACTCCCAGAAGCCGAGCACCGCCAGGTCGGCCTCGGGCAGCCCGGCGGTCCGGGTGGCCACGATCTCGCGGATCCGGACGACCTCGTCCTCGGTGGTCAGCCGCAGCCCGGAGCGCGCGCACTGGGCCACCGCGGCCTCGCAGCCGGCCCGGCTGAACACGAAGGTGATCGCCGGCAGCAGCGCGTCCCGGTCCAGCCGGTCGATCACGGTGACCCGGGACGGCGGCCGGAAGCGGTCGCCGCCGCGCTGCCCCCCGGAGCGGCCGTTGCGCTTCGGGCCGGACCGCCCCCGGGGCCGGTCCCCCCAGCCGGTGAAGCTCCGCGCGCTCTCCTCGGTCTGCCGGATCAGCGCGGGGTCGACCCGCAGCTGACCCTCCGCGTCCTCCCCGGCGAACAGGTCGAACAGCCTGTTGTTGACGATCATGTGCTGCCACAGTGGCACCGGCCGGTGCTCGTCGACCACCACCGTGGTGTCGCCGCGCACCGCCACCAGCCAGTCGCCGAACTCCTCGGCGTTGCTCACCGTGGCGGACAGCCCGACCACCGCCACCTCGGCCGGCAGCTGCAGGATGACCTCCTCCCAGACCGCGCCCCGGAACCGGTCGGCCAGGTAGTGCACCTCGTCCATCACCACGTAGCCCAGCCCGTACAGGGCGGGCGAGTCGGCGTAGAGCATGTTGCGCAGCACCTCGGTGGTCATCACCACCACGGGCGCATGGCCGTTGACGGCGGTGTCGCCGGTCAGCAGCCCGACCTGGTCGGCCCCGTAGCGCGCCACCAGGTCGGCGTACTTCTGGTTGGACAGCGCCTTGATCGGCGTGGTGTAGAAGCACTTGGTGCCGGCGCCGAGCGCCAGGTGCACGGCGAACTCGCCGACCACCGTCTTGCCCGCGCCGGTCGGCGCACAGACGAGTACCCCGTGCCCGTCCTCCAGCGCTGCGCAGGCCTGCTGCTGGAACGGGTCGAGCTCGAAGGGCAGGATGCCGGCGAACTCCGCCAACCGGGGCCGGGCGGCCCGCTCGCGGGATCGGGCGTACGCCTGTGCGGGTGAGCGACTGGCCACGTCACCAGGCTGTCACACCCGGGGGTTGTTCGCCGTGGCGCGCCCCACCCGGGCGGTCGTACCGGTCCGGGTCACTCGCCGGCGCGGTCCCGGCCCTCCCGGAAGAACCGCAGCATGCCGGCCGCGCCGACCAGCGTCTCGACCGGGCGGACCGCGCCGAACGGGGCGTTCCAGAACGCACCGCGGCGCGGTTGGTGCGGGCCCACGTAGGCGTACGGTTCGCCCAGGTAGCCGTCGCCGGGCGAGACCCCGTAGTTCACCGCCAGCACGCTGATCCCGAGGTCGAAGTGCTCCGGCCAGAGCACCGGCTCGGCGTCCGGGGCGAGCTCGCGCAGCGCCTGGTCACCCTCGGCGAACGCGGTGACGATGGTCTGCGCGGCGACCGGGTCGAACGCGATCGGCTCGGTGGGGTCGACCCCGGAACCGTCCGAGTACAGGTCAGCGGGAGCACCCGCCTCGACCCCGGCCTCGGCGGCCAGCTCGGCACAGCTCCGCCCGTTCAGCGACACCCGGGTGTCACCGACCACCAGCTGGCCCCCGTCGACCCGCAGCTCGGCGCCCGCCACCGTGCCGAAGCCGCCCGGGGTCACCCGCAGCCGGATCAAGCCGTTCGCCCGGTACTGCGGGCCGGCCAGCACCAGCTCGGCGACACCGTGCAGCGCCCGCCTGGTCGCGGCGAGCGCCGGTTCCGTCCCGCTCATCTGGTCCTCCTCGGCGAGCGCCAATGTCCACCCTGAGCATGCCCTAACAGCGGAGGGCCAGGTTGCCCAGCCGCGCTGTCGTCGCCGGTCACCTAGGCCCGCTGCGCCACGGGTACCGGTTCCGGAGCCGGGAACAGGCGCCGGAACCGGTCCGCGACCGCCGGGTCGCCGGTCAGCCGCAGCGTGCCGTCCTCGACGGCATCGGCCAGCGGGCGGTCGGTGCGCAGCAGCGTGAGCAGCGTGGCCAGGTCGGTGTCCAGCACCGCGTCGGGCTGCCCAGCGTTCGCCGGCGACCCGATATCGCCCCGCGACACCGCGAGCCGCCCGTCGGCGACCGCGAGCCGGAACTCATCGGCACCGAGGCGCAGCCCCACCGTCACCTCGAACCCGGCCGCGGCCGTCCCGTCGAACAGCGCCATCAGGGACAGCACCAGCGAGTCCACCCCGAGGGGCGCGTCGTAGCGCATGCCCGGCGAGCGGCTGCTCCAGCGGGCCAGCCGCAGCACGATCGGCTCCAGCTCGGCGCCCCAGCTCGTCAGCTCGTAGACCCAGGACGCGGCCGGCGGGGCGAGGCGGCGGCGGCGGACCACTCCGACCTCGGCGAGCTCACGCAGCCGCTGGGTGAGCACGTCCGGGCTGGCCCCGGGCAGACCGGACAGCAGGTCGGTGAACCGTTTCGGGCCGAGCAGCAGCTCACGGACCACCAGCAGCGCCCAGCGTTCACCGACCAGATCGAGGGCATGCGCCACCGCACATCCGTCGTCGTACTTCCGTCTGCCCACCATGGCGCAGACTCTACCAGCATGAATCCGATAATCCGCGTAGTTACTTGTTATTTCCAAGTTTTGAGTACTACTGTCCAAGTCACGCCGCTCGACCACCGGGCGAGATCAGCCACCGAGGAGATGCCAGCGATGCCCGTATTCACCATCGACGCCCCCCAGGGCGCCGGACCCGACGCCAAGCAGAAGATGCTGAAGGAGATCACCGAGGCGCTCGACGAGACCTACCACTTCCCTGACACCCGGGGCTGGCTCCGCGAGTACCCGACCGAGAACGTGTCCCAGGACGGGCGCGTCGGGGCCGAGCCGGTGCGCCCGGTGTGCTCGCTGGAGGCGCCGGAGCTGGCCAACCTGGACGCCAAGCGCAAGCTCGTCCAGAAGATCGAGTCCGCCATCGGGGCGGCCTACGCGGGGATCGCCAACACCGAGGAGGTACTGGTCCTGGTCAACCACTACCCGCTGGAGAACGTGGGGTGGCGGGCCAGCCTGCAGTCGGACAAACCGGAGATCGTCGCCGCCGTCGCACAGCTCAACGCCTAGCAACCCCGCCGCCCGGGGCGGCCGCCGCAACCCTGCTTGTCGTTACCGAACTGCACCCCAGGCAGGCCAGAGCGCAGCAAAACCTGCCTGGTGTGTAGTTCGGTAACGAGCCGCGGCTAGCCGCGTCAGCGCGCGGGTGCGCGGACCGGCTACCGGTCAGGTCGCGTCGTCGTAGCGGGGCGGCGTGGCCGGGCCCGCCGGGCCGGAGGTGCCGGCGTCCAGCGGCTCGACCTCCGCCAGCGGGCTCGGTGTGGTGTCCATCGGGGAGGCCTTGTCGGGATCCCAGGAGTCCCAGCCCTCGGCCGCCCGCCGCCGGTCCTTGCGGCGGTCGTGCACCCTGGCGATCTGGATGCTGACCTCGAACAGCACGGTCAGGGTGAGCGCGAGCGCGGTCATCGAGATCGGGTCGCCGCCCGGGGTGGCCACCGCCGCGAACACGAACAGGCCGAAGATCAGTCCCCGGCGCCAGCGCCGCAGCCGGTCGTAGCTGACCACGCCGACCCGGTTCAGCATGACCACCAGCAACGGGAGCTCGAAGCTCACCCCGAAGATCAGCAACAGTGCGATGAGCAGCCCGAAGTAGCTCTCGCCGGACAGCAGCGTGGTCTGCACGTCGGAGCTGACGCTGAGCAGGAAGTACAGCGCCTTCTGCACCACCCAGTAGGCCATCGCCGCACCGGCCAGGAACAGCAGCGCGGCGGACACCACGAAGCCCAGCGCGAAGCGGCGTTCCTTGGTGTACAGCCCGGGGGTGATGAACGCCCACAGCTGGTAGAACCAGACCGGGCAGGACAGCACCACGCCGGCGGCGATTCCGACCCTCAGCCGCAGCGAGAACTGGTCCAGCGCGCCGGTGCCGAACAGCGTGCAGCTGCCGCCGCCGTTGAGCAGCGGGCGGACCGTGGCCGGCAGCGCGCAGTACGGCTCCTTGAGCACGTCTCCCAGGCTGGGCCCGCCGAAGAACTGGGTGCCGTACCAGACGTAGCCGACCACCGTCATGAGCGCGACCGCTATCAGGGCGATGGCCAGCCGGTTGCGCAGCTCGTAGAGGTGCTCGATGAGCGTCATCGTGCCGTCCGGGTTCGCCCGGCGGTGGCGTCGACGGCTCAGTGGGTTCCACACCACGGGGCTACCCGCGGTCGGGCCGGCCGCTGGCCGGCTCGCTGGTTGCCGGCTCGCCACCGGACGACCCGGCACCGGACGGCTCGGCACCGGACGACCCGCCGGTGGCCGGTGCGCTGGCGGCTGACGCACCCGGGGGCAGCGCCGCCGGCGGGGCCGCCTTCGGCGCGGTGGTCGGCGCCCTGGTCGGCGCGGTGGTTGGCGCGGTGGTTGGCGCGGTGGTCGGCGCGGTGGTTGGCGCGGTGGTCGGTTCGCCGTCCTCGGAGAGGCCCGTCAGCTCACCCCGGAACACCCGCGCGGAACGACCCATCGAACGGGCCATCTCCGGCAGTCGCTTCGCGCCGAACAGCGCCACGACCACGACGAGGAGGATCACCCACTCCCATCCGCCGGGCATCATGCCGTCCTCTCAGCCACGTCGTCGGTCAGCTCGATGCTACCCGCCGGGCCCGGCGTTGCCGGGTGCGTTGCCGGGTGCTGCGCGGCCCGCCAGGCGCGCACCTCGTCCAGGCCCGCGCCGATCCGCCGGGACCGGCCGGTGACCGCGGTGTTCAGCCGCTCCGAGGCGGTCCGGGTCAGCCGCAGCGCGGTGAGCACCCGCAGCAGGACGAGCGCGAGGAACAAGATCCCCACCACGACCAGCACGGCGGTCGGCAGCCATCCCATGGCCGTCACGGTAGCGGCAGCTGGTTGATCAACCGTCGGCCAGCCCGAGGAGGGCGTGTTCGGCCCGTTCCGCTACAGCGGCCCGAAGCGGCGCCGGCCGCAGTACCTGGGCGTGCCCGCCGAGACCGAGTACCAGCCGCACCAGCCACGCGTCGTCGGTGAACCGCAGTCGGACCTCGGCGCGCCCGTCCGGCCACTCGACCACCTCGTCGACCGGGTAGTACTCGGCGACCCAGCGCGCCTCCCGCTCCAGCAGCAGGACGGCCTCGCGCTGCTCCGGGTCCGGCCGGAAGAGCCCGGCGGACAGGTCGGTGGGCCGGGCGGTGGGCGGCGGGGCGGCGGGCTCGGCCAGCTCCTGGACGTCGTCCACCCGGTCCAGCCGGAACAGCCGGACCCCCTCCGCCGAGCGGCACCAGGCCTCCAGGTACTCCCGGTCCTCCATCAGCAGCAGCCGCATCGGGTCGACCGTGCGCTCGCCCACCACGTCGCGCGACGCGGTGTAGTACCGGATCCGCAGCGCGTGACCCCGGTCCAGCGCGCCCCGGACGGCGGCGGCGGTCTCCTCCTCGCGGGCGGTCAGCCCGACGGCCACCCCGGCGGGCGCGGCGGCCGCCCCGACGGCGCTCTCGATCTTCGCCACGGCACGCCGGACCACGTCGGTGTCCACCATGCCGGGCACCTCGGCCAGCGCGCGCAGCGCCACCAGCAGCGCCGTCGCCTCAGCCGTGGTCAGCCGCAGCGGGCGGCGCATGCCGGCGTCCTCGGTGACCGTCACGGTCTCGCCGGAGAAGGACAGGTCGACCAGGTCGCCCGGCCCGTAACCGGGCAGCCCGCACATCCACAGCAGCTCCAGGTCGCGGCGCAGCTGCTTCTCGGTCACCCCGAAGTCGGCCGCCGCCTGGGCCACCGGCACACCGGGGTGCGCCAGCAGGTAGGGCACCAGGGAGAGCAGCCGGGGCAGTCGCGCCCCCAACGCGGCCGGGCTGGTGGTCATCGCGCCACGCTGCCCAGCTCGGCGGGCAGCGCCTCGGTCGGGCCGGCGTGCGCGCGGGCGGCCGCCGCCCAGCCCCGCCGGACCGCTTCGGCCAGCTCGGCGGGCTCCAGCACCACCACGTCCGGACCGTGCCCGCTGATCCAGCGCGCGATGGTCTCGGGGCTGCGCAGGTCCATCTCCAGCACCTCACCGGGCTGGCCCCGGTAGTCGCGCGCACCGGTCACCCGGCCCAGCCGGCGCAGCCCGAGTGCCCGGCCCCTGGCCACCCAGACCCGGGCCACCCCGGTCACCGGCGGCGGGCCGGCGCTCTGTGCGACCAGCGCGACCAGGTCGGTGCCCTCCGGTGCCCGGACCGCGCCGAGCGGGCCGATCGCGGTGACCGGCTCCTCGATGCGGGACAGCCGGAAGCAGCGCACGTCGGCGCGGTCGCGGTCGTGGCCGACCAGGTACCAGCGCCCGCGCCAGCTCACCACGCCCCACGGCTCGACGGTGCGCCGCCGGGACTCGGCGGCCGGGTGCGGGCGGTGCTCGAAGGTCACCGCGCGGCCGGCCTGCACGGCGGCCAGCAGCGGGCCGAACGCCGGCTCGGTGGCCCGTACCTTCGTCTCCACCCCGGCGCCGGCGGTCTCGTCCACCTCGACGCCGGCCGCGCGCAGCTTCACCAGGGCACCCCGCGCGGCACCGGCCAGCTCCGGGGAGTCCCACAGCCGCGCCGCCAGCGCGACGGCGGCGGCCTCGTCGGCGGCGAGCTCGATGTCACCGAGCTCGTAGTCCTGGCGGGCGATGCGGTAGCCGTCCACCGTGTCGAACATCGACTTGCGGCCGGTCTCCAGCGGAATGCCCAGGTCACGCAGCTCGGACTTGTCCCGCTCGAACATCCGGAAGAAGGCCTCGTCGGAGGCCACCCCGTCGTACCCGGGGACGGTCGCCCTGATTCGGTCAGCCGTCAGGAACTGGCGGGTGGAGAGCAGGCAGAGCACCAGGTTCACCAAGCGCTCGGCACGGGCTGAGGACACCCCCGCAGCGTATCGTCCGCGCGCCGCCGGGCGTGGACGACTGACCGTTACAGCGAGGCGATGAGGCGGTCGACGCGTTCGTCGACCGAGCGGAACGGGTCCTTGCACAGCACGGTGCGCTGTGCCTGGTCGTTCAGCTTCAGGTGCACCCAGTCGACGGTGAAGTCGCGGCCGGCGGCCTGCGCGGCGGCGATGAAGTCACCGCGCAGCTTGGCCCGGGTGGTCTGTGGCGGGGTGTCCTTCGCGGCCTCGATCTCGCCGTCGTCGGTCACCCGCTCGACCATGCCCTTGCGCTGCAGCATGTCGAAGAGCCCCCGGCCGCGGCGGATGTCGTGGTAGGCCAGGTCGAGCTGGGCGATGCGGGCGTTGGACAGCTCCATGTTGTTGCGTTCGCGGTAGCGCTCCACCAGCCGGTGCTTGATCGCCCAGTCGATCTCCCGGTCGATCTTGGAGAGGTCCTGGCTCTCCACCGCGTCCAGCGTGCGGCCCCACAGCTCCAGGACCCGCTCGGTGGTGTCGTCGGCCCGGCCCTGGCTGGCCACGTGCTCCACCGCGCGGGCGTAGTACTCGCGCTGGATGTCGAGCGCGCTGGCCTCGCGGCCGCCGGCGAGGCGCACCGGGCGCTTGCCGGTCAGGTCGTGGCTGATCTCCCGGATCGCCCGGATCGGGTTGTCCAGGGTGAAGTCCCGGAACTGGACGCCGTGCTCGATCATGTCCAGCACCAGGGCGGCGGACCCGACCTTGAGCAGGGTGGTCACCTCGGACATGTTCGAGTCGCCGACGATCACGTGCAGCCGGCGGTAGCGCTCGGCGTCGGCGTGCGGCTCGTCCCGGGTGTTGATGATCGGGCGGGACCGGGTGGTGGCGCTGGAGACGCCCTCCCAGATGTGCTCGGCGCGCTGGGACAGGCAGTACACCGCGCCGCGCGGGGTCTGCAGCACCTTGCCGGCGCCACAGATCAACTGGCGGGTGACGAGAAAGGGCAGCAGCACATCGGCGATGCGGGAGAATTCACCCGCCCGTGCGACCAGGTAGTTCTCGTGGCAGCCGTAGGAGTTGCCGGCCGAGTCGGTGTTGTTCTTGAACAGGTAGATGTCGCCGCCGATGCCCTCGTCGACCAGCCGGCGCTCGGCGTCGACCAGCAGATCCTCCAGGATCCGCTCGCCGGCCTTGTCGTGCGCGACCAGCTGGGTCAGCGAGTCGCACTCCGCGGTCGCGTACTCCGGGTGCGAGCCGACGTCGAGGTAGAGCCGCGAGCCGTTGCGCAGGAAGACGTTCGAGGAACGCCCCCAGGACACCACCCGGCGGAAGAGGTATCGCGCTACCTCGTCCGGAGACAACCGCCGTTGGCCGTGAAAGGTGCAGGTGACCCCGAACTCGGTCTCCACGCCAAATATCCGCCGCTGCATGCGCATCAGCGTAAGCGTTGGGTGGCCCGTACTGTCGAGCCTGTGACCGAGTGGTTCCGCCGGGTGGCGAAATTTGTTGACCGGTCGGACCGCGCCGTCCAGGCCAGGGTGTCCGCGTTACCCCTCTCCTGCGTCGATCCCACGTTGAAGCGTTTGACCAGGTCGGCGAACCACAGCCTGCTCTGGTTCAGCATCGCCGCCGTGCTGGCGACGAGGGTCGGAGTGACCCGGCGCGGGGCGACGCGCGGCGTGCTCGCGATCCTGGGTGCCAGCGTTACCGCTAATGGAGTACTCAAGCCGCTGCTCCCCCGGCGTCGGCCGCCGGACGCCGGCATGCCGGCGGAGCGCAGCCTGCGGCGCCGCCCGACCTCGAGCTCGTTCCCGTCCGGGCATGCCGCGTCGGCCGCCGCGTTCGCCACCGCCGTCGCGATGGAGAGCCCGCGCGCCGGGCTGGTCGTCCTCCCGGTGGCCGCCGCCGTTGCCTACTCGCGGGTGCACGTCGGCGTGCACTGGAGCTCCGACGTGCTGGCCGGCGCCGCGGTCGGCACCGGCACCGCGCTGCTCACCCGCCGCTGGTGGCCGGTCCGCAGTTCCGACGAGGCGGCCGCCCGCCCGCTGGACCGGGTGCCCGAGCTGCCGGACGGTGAAGGCCTGCTGATCGCGGTGAACCCGATGTCCGGCGACCCGGCGTTCGACCCCACCGACCGGATCCGCAAGGCCTTCCCCGCCGCCACCGTGGTGGTCGTGGCGAGCGGCCGGGACCTGGTCGGGGAGCTCGAGGAGCGGCTGGACTCGGCCAACGGCGCGGTCCGGGCGCTCGGGGCGGCCGGCGGCGACGGCACGGTCGCCACCGTGGTGGCACTGGCCGCCCGGCACCGGCTGCCGCTGGTCCTGGTGCCGGCCGGGACCTTGAACCACTTCGCCAGGGACGTCGGCGTGTACGACCTGCAGGAGGCGGTGGACGCCAGCGGTGCCGGCGAGGCGGTCGCGGTGGACCTCGGCGCGGTGCGGGTGCACAGCGCCAACGGGAACAGCACCAACGGGGGCAACGACGGGGACAATATCGACGGGGACAACGACGGGGACAACACCGCCAGCGGCGACAGCCGCGACACCGGCACGGGCTCGGTGACCACCCGGCACTTCCTCAACACCGCGAGCCTGGGCTGCTACTCCGACCTGGTCCGGCTGCGCGAGCGCTGGGAGAACCGCTGGGGCAAGTGGCCGGCTTTCGTCGCCGCCCTGATCGCCGTGCTGCGCAAGGCCACGCCGGTC
>DASYLM010000472.1:0-8236 GCA_036009565.1 Pseudonocardia sp.
GCGGATCGTCAGTGCGGATCGTCAGTGCGGATGCCGGATCGCGGGCGGCCGCGGCGGGGAGGCCGCACCGGACGCTACCCGCGGCGGACCGCCCGGGGCCACGGAGTTAATGCCGAGGCTCAGCCCTCGATGCCGCTCCGCTCGACACCGGCGATGATGTGCCGCTGCAGGGCCACGAAGACCACGAGCAGCGGCAGGATCGACACTGCGGCGGCCACGAACAGCTCGTGGAGATCGACCGACTGTGCGGTGGCGAAGCTGGCCAACGCGACCTGCACCGTCCAGGCCCCCTGGTCCTGGCCGATGACGAGTGGCCAGAGGAAGGAGTTCCAGGAGCCGATGAAGACGATCGCGCCGACAGCGGCGAACACCGGGCGCGAGTTCGGGACCACGATCCGCCAGTACGTACCCCAGTAGCCGAGGCCGTCGACGCGGGCGGCGTCCTCCAGCTCCCGGGGAAAGCCCAGGAAGTACTGCCGGAACAGGAACGCGGCGAACCCGCTGAACAGCGTCGGGATGATCAGCCCGCGCAGGGTGGAGACCCAGCCCAGCGAGGACACCAGCACAAAACTGGGCACGAACGTCACCGCGGCCGGGATCATCAGGGTGCCGAGGATCCCGTAGAAGACCTGGTCGGCGTACGGGTACGGGACGCGGGCCAGGCCGTACCCGGCGAGCGAGGCGAGCAGCAGTGTCCCGCCCGTGGTCAACACCGCGATCACGGTGGAGTTCCACAGCGCGTGCGCCATCGGCACCGCCGGGTCGTCGAACAGCTCGCGGATGTTGTCCCAGTGCAGGGTGTGCGGGAAGAACGTCCAGCCGGGCGCGGTGATGTCCGCGTCGGTCGCCAGGCCGTTGCGCACCAGCAGGTAGAACGGGATGAGGAAGAGCACCGCCAGCACGGTCAGCAGCATCAGCCGCACGGCCCGCACCAGCCGGCCGAGTCCCGGTGTCATCGCGGCCTCACGCCTCCCTGCGGCCGAGGCCGGACCAGCGGGCCGCCGCAACGGTGACGACCGCGATGACCAGCGCCAGGATGATCGCTCCGGCACTGCCGACGCCGAGGTCCTGACCCTGGCCCAGCGCCACGTAGTAGAGGTAGACCAGCGGTGGCCGGGCGTAGGGCGGATAGCCCCGGGCGCTCGAGAGCAGGTTGTAGAACTCGTCGAACGACTGGAACGCATTGATCACCAGGAGCAGCAGCACCGCCACCGAGGTGGCCCGAAGCTGCGGGAAGGTGATGTAGCGGAAGGTCTGCCAGCCCGGTCGGGCGCCGTCCACCGCCGCCGCCTCGTAGAGCACGCCGGGGATGCGCTGGAGGCCGGCGAGCAGCAGCACGAGGTAGAACCCCGCCTGCAGCCACAGCCTGACCGTGACGATCACAACCCAGTACCAGGGTGGATGGGTGGTCGACAGCCAGGCGACCGGGTCCGCGCCGAACCACCGCAGCACCGTGTTCGCCAACCCGAACCGCACCCCGCTGAAGATCGACATCTTCCAGATCAGCGACGCGGCGACATAGGAGCACGCGGTCGGCAGGAAGAACACCGAGCGGAAGAAGGCGCGGGCGAACCGGAGCCGGTTCACCGCCAGCGCCAGCGCCAGCGAGAGCGCGTAGGTGGCCGGGACGATGAACACCGCGAACACCGCGAACGTGCCGAGGCTGTCGGTGAAGGCGGCGTCGGACAAAACGGACGCGTAGTTGGCGAACCCGACGAAGTCGGTGGGGGTGACCGTGTTGCGCGCGTCGAAGAAGCTGAGCGCCAGACTCCACAGGATCGGGAGGTAGGAGAACACGAGGAGCCCGATGGCGAACGGGCCGGTGAAGACCCAGAACCACAGGTGGCGGCGCTGCGGCCCGAGCAGCCTGGTGAGCACGCCCGTCAGTTCACCTTCCGGACCCGGGCGAGCTCCCCCCGGGCCGTGTCGAGCACTGCCGCGAGCTGACCGCCCGGGTCGGCGCCGCTGGAGATGATCCGGGTCAGTGCGTCCTGCAACGCCGTCTTGCACCGGTCCGTCCACAGCAACGGATCGGCGTGGCCGTGGTCCGTGGCGAAGCGGACCGCGTCGGCCGCGGGCCCGGTCCGCAGCTTCGCCGCCCGGTGCGCGAGTGAGAGGCGGGCCGGGATGTGGAACCCGTAGGACAGCGCGAAGTCCTCCTGGAAGTCCGTGCGGTCCACCCACAGCCAGCCCGCGTAGCTCCTCGCCGCGTCGATCTGGCGGCTCCGGGTACTGACCGAGCTGCCGTAGGCGCCGACCGGCACCGCGGGCCGGCCCCGGGCGCCGTCCGCCGGCCAGGGCAGCACGCCGAAGTCGTCGCCCAGCGCCGTGCTGATCTCCGGCAGCGCCCACAGCCCGGTCCACTGCATGGCGGTCAGCCCCTGGGTGAACGCTGCCGGGTCCGACCAGTCCGAAGGCGCGCCCAGCAGCAGCGAGCCCTGCGCGTACAGCGTGTGCAGCTTGCCCAGGGTGGCGGCGGCCGTCGCGGCGTCGAAGCCGACCTCGCCGGCGGCGGTCACCAGCTCGAGCCCGGCCGCGTACAGCGGTGTGCTTCCGATCGCGCCGGCGCCGCCGTCGTTGCCGAGGAACAGCCCTTTCACGTCCGCGCCGGTCAACGTATGTGCGGCGGCGACCAGCTCGTCCAACGACTCGGGCGGCCGGACCCCAGCCTTGGCCAGCACGCTCCTGCGGTAGTAGAGCATCTGCATGTCGATGGCCTGCGGAACGCCGTAGATCTTGCCCCGGTACGTCTTCGGTCCGAGCACGACCGGGTTGAAGTCCGGCCCTGCGCCCCCGACCACGTCGGTGAGATCGGCGACCTGCCCGCCCTGGATCTGGTCGAGGGTCGGCCCGGCCGTCTCGAACACGTCGGGCCCGTCGTCGGTCAGCAGCGCGGCGGCGGTCTGCCGGTCGTAGTCCCCCGGCCGCCACTGCACCGTGACCTTCGCCCTGTCGTACGCGGCCGCGTAGCGCTGCACGGCCTGCTCGGTGCCCGGTTCGCCGTACTGGTGGTACCACTGCGACAGCGCCGCGCCGCCGCCCGGGCCGCCGCGGCCGGTGTTCGACCCGCAGGCCGCCAGCGCCCCGGCGGCGGCGAGCCCGCCGCCCGCGACCAGCAGACGCCGGCGAGAGACTGACTGCACGTGCCGGCTCCCCTCACCTGGTGTCGACCTCGCTGTGGGCCGCCCGGAGCATTAGTACCGCAACGGGCGCCGGGTGACCGCCCCGGGGCGCGATCTCCGGCCGGTGATCACCGGCCGCATTACCCTGGGCGGAGTGGCGACCGAAAGAGAGCGCTCGTGACCGTGTCCGCGAAGTCCCCCGTCGCGGTCGTGGGCGCCGGCGCGGTCGGCATCACGCTGGCCACCGGACTTGCCGACGCGGGCCACCCGATCATCGTCTGCGGCGGCCGGCCGCTGGACACGATCACGGTCACGGAGGGCGAGCTGACCCGGTCCCACGCGGTGCACTGGGCGGCCACGCCCCGCGATGCCGGGCGGGTGCCGTGGGTCGTGCTCGCCACGAAGATCCACCACACCGACGCGGTGGCCGGCTGGCTCAGCGCCATCAGCACCGACCGGACCTGCGTCGTCGTCGCCCAGAACGGGGTGGACCACGACGACCGGGTGCCCGCCGAGCTGCGCCCGACCGCGGCACCGGCCCTCGTCTACGTCAATGCCGAGCGGACCTCGCACGGCAACGTCAGGCTCCGCCGGACCGGCCGCGAGCTGGTCCTGCCGGACAACCCGGTCGGCCGGCACGCGGCGAGCCTGTTCGACGCGAGCTGGATCAGGACGGAGCTCGAGCCGGACTTCCCGACGGCGGCCTGGCGCAAGATGCTCACCAACGCCATCGCCAACCCGATCACCGCGCTCACCCACCGCCGCCTGGAGGTACTGCGCGAGCCGGCGGCGGCCCAGCTCGCCACCGAACTGCTGCGCGAGACCGCGGCCGTCGGCCGGGCCGAGGGCGCCGACCTGCCCGATGACGTCGTGCACGAGACGCTCACCTGGCTGCGGAACCTGCCGTCGGGCAGCACCACGTCGATGCTGCAGGACCGTCTCGCGGGCCGCACGATGGAGTACGCCGGGCTGACCGGCAGCGTGGTCCGTCTCGCCGAGCGACACGGGATCCCGGTCCCGGCCAGCCGCACGCTGCTGGCGCTGTTGGAGCTGACCCCGACCTCGGCGCCCACAGGTTGAGCGCCGGCCGCGGCTCGGTGCCGGTCACTCGAAGCGGAGCGCCTCGATCGGCCGCATCCGGGCGGCCCGGTTCGCCGGGTAGCCGCCGGCCAGCACCCCGATCGCCAAACTGACCCCGAACGCGACCAACACCGGCGCCACGGTCAACACCGGCGTGGGGAACTCCGGGATCCACCTGGGGACCAGGTTGCCACCGGCGAGGGCGACACCCACCCCGATGACCACCCCGATGACCCCGCCCAGGCCGGTCAACATCACCGCCTCGCTCAGGAACTGCCGCAGGATCGCCCGCCTCGGCGCCCCCACCGCCTTGCGGATACCGATCTCACGGGTCCGCTCCGTGACCGAGACCAACATGATGTTCGCAACGCCGATACCGCCCACGAGCAGCGAGATCGCCGCCACCGCCACGATGAACATCGTCAGGAAGTTGATGAACTGGGTGCTCTTGTTCAACAGCTGGGTGAACGAGCGGACGTTGAAGTCCCGGTCGGCCGCCGCCTTGATGTAGTGGCGGCCGTCCAGGACATCGGTCACCTCACCGGCCGCCCGATCGACCGTGCCCACACTGGTCGACTTGACGATGATCTGGTCGACCTCACCGGCGTTGTTGCCCACCAGGTAGGCCCGGGAGGTCCCGAACGGCACGATCACGACGTTGTCGTCCTGCCCGTCCGAGTCCAGCACACCGACCACCCTGAACGAGGAGCGACTGACCCGGACCGTCGACCCGACCACCTCGCCGAGGTCCGCGCCGGGACCCCACAGCAACGCCACCGCCTGCTGCCCCAGCACCGCCCGCCGCTCGTTGCCCGCGATCTGCGCCGACGTGAGCCAGCTGCCCGCCGCGATCTTCCGGTCCAGCAGCTCCAGATAGTTCTCGGTGGCCCCGACCAGGCCGGCCCGCTCCTGCACCTGCCCCACGGTCAGCGTCACGCTGCCGGTCATGCTGGGCGACACCGACGCCACATCCGGCGCCTGCCGAGGGTCCTGCAACGCGGTGACGTCCTGATCGGTCAACCTCCGGGCCACCCCGCCGCTGGCCACCCCGCCCGATACCGGCGTCACCGTGATCTGGTTCGCCAGCTTGCTGAACTGGTCGTTGAACTGGGCCTTCATCCCATTGCCCAGTGCCACCAGCACGATCACCGCCGCCACGCCGACGACGATCCCCACCGTTGTCAACAGCGACCGCAGCCGGTTGTTGGACAAACTGTGCAACGCCGCCCGCAACGCCTCCCGGAACTGCCCCAGAAACACCGCCGGGGCCACCGCGACGAGCTCGACCGCCCGCTCCGAGCGTCTCGGGATCGGCCGGCCGCTCAGTACCGCCGCCGCCTCCCGTCGGCCCGCCGCGGCCTCCGCCCGCCGACGTGCCTTCCGCTGCCGCCGCTCGTCCGGCCTGTCCCGCGGCTCCGCGCCGGCCGGGCCCTGGGCGACGGCGGCCCCGGCCCCGGTCGGCAGGTCCGCCCGTGCGGTCGGCGCGGGTCGCGCGGTCGGGGTCGGCGCGGGTCGCGCGGTCGCGGCGGTCCGAGCTGACTTCGTGGCCGGAGTGGCCCGGACAGTCGGCACCGGAGTGGCCCGCGCCGCCGGAGCCGGCGGCACGGCCGGCCGTGGCGCCGGGGCCGGCGCGGCGGGGCGTTGCTCGGCGGGAGACGGCGCCGGCGCCGGCGCGGTGTGCTCGGCGGGAGACGGAGCGGCGGGAGACGGAGCGGCGGCGGGCGGCGGCGCGGGCGCCTGCAGCCAGTCCGGCAGCAGCGCCTCCGACTCGTCGAAACGGCGCCGTTGTGCCGGCCGCACGCCCCGGGACGCATGTGGCTGCGGGGACGAAGGTCGGAACCACCGGAACCGCCTGGTGGGCGGCGCGGGCACCAACCGCCGGTACGGCGTGGCCGGTTTCTCGGCGGGTGGCGCCGCCACGCGCGCAACCGACTCGCTGGCCGGCGGTCTCACCCGCGCGACCGGTTCCCCGCCTACCGGCCGGGCGCGCACGTGCGCGGCGCCGCGATCCACCTGGGCGTTCGACCCGCCGGACGGCGAGCTGGTCGGCACCCGTGAGGTGGCCGTTGCCACCGGGCCGGCGTCTGCCGGTACCGCCTGGATCCGCCGCTGGCGGGCTGCCTTGCGGTGCGCGGAGCAACAGTACTTACGGGCGCGACCGCCACCGACCTCGTCGAGCGGATTCTGACAGCCGGACAGCGCGCACACCTGTTCCGAGCTGCTCATGGCCCCCTCAGCCCACCAAATCACCGTCGGCGCCCCCGCCGACCAGCCGCTCGGGTCGGTGAACGACCGAGCGCCGGCGACATCCTGCGTTGATCCCGCACGACCGTACGCAGGCTGAACTCAGTTGTCATGTCGAAACTCCGCACCACCTGGTCGTCAGCGGCCGCATTTGCCCGGCGTGCCGGCCCGTGATTAAGGCAATGCCGCCCCGGCGCGCGCCCCGGGGCGGCGGGAGACGCGCGGGGGCGGTCGGGTCAGGACTTGGCCTCGGACCACTGCTGGATCACGCTCACGTCGGCGACGAACCGCACCCCGGCATCGTGGAACCAGAGCCGGGCCGTCCCCGCGAGGCACTCGTGCAGCAGGTTCGCCGCGGCGGCCCCGTGCTCGGCCGGCACGTGCAGGAGCAGTTCGTCGTGCAGGCAGAGCACGATGCGGGCGTCCAGCGCGGCGGCGCGGGCGCGCACGGTGACCGCCCACACCTTGAACAGCTCCGCCGCGGCGCCCTGGATGACGGCGTTGCGGGCGAACCGCCCCCGACCCGAGGCGACCGTCCGCCGCGCGTTCTCGTCCAGACCCGGAGGCAGCGCGCCGATCCGGACCAGTCGGCCGCCGTAGGTCCGCACGTCCCGCCCGGCCCGGCCCTCCTCCGAGGCCTTGCGCAGGAACCGCATCGCCGTGGGGTACGCCGACTCGAGCCCGCGCAACGCCTCGCCGGCGGCGCCGGAGGTCTGCCCGTACATCGCCGCGAGCACCGCCACCTTCGCCACCGGACGCTCGACCCCGAGCCGCGCGGCGACCGGCGAGTACAGGTCGTCATCGGCGGTCGCGGCGGCCAGCGCCCGATCCTTCGACACCGCGGCGAGCACCCTCGGCTCGATCTGCCCCAGGTCGGCCCGCACCAGCACGTGACCTGGCTCCGCGACCACCGCCGGGCGCAGCTCGGCGGGCAGATTGTGCAGCCCCGCCTGCGCGGTCATCCGGCCGGCCGCACCGTCGCTGCTGCTCCACCGGCCACGGAGCCGGCCGTCGGCGCCGACGTGCTCGTCCAGCCACCGGTAGCCGTAGGTGGTGGCGATCCGCTCGGACTTGCGCCAGGCCAGCAACGCCGGGATCACCGGGTGGGCGCCGGTCAGGGCCTCCAGCCGCCACGCCCGGGTATCCGGGACGTCGATCCCGATCCCGACGAGCATGCGCTTGACCTGGGCCGGGTTCCGCAGGTCGATGCCGTCCCCGTCGGCGAGCAGGCTGCGCACCGTGTCGTCGCGGCGCCGTTGCAGGCTGCCCGCCTCGGACTCGTCGCGGGGTCGCGGGCCCATCAGCGTGCTCAGCAGGTCCTCCGCGCGCCGCCGGTCCACCGGTAGGCCGTCGGCCGCCAGCTCCGCGCACAGCAGCTCGACGGCCGACTCCGAGCGCGCGGTCGCGCCCGCGTCGCCGGCCACCGGCAGTGCGGCCAGTCGATCCCGCTGGCACGCACCGGCCGCCAGCGCGGTCGCCGCCCACCGGGCCCACCGCCCCGGGTCCCGGGCCCAACCCCCGCTGACCCACTCCGGACGCAGGTGCCCGTCCGGGCGCAGCGGATCCTCCGGGTCGGAGCCCTCGTCACCGCCCGGGCTCAGCAGGTTCAGCTGGCCCATCCCCGGGATCGACTCCTCGGCCAGGTCGTGCAGGGCCGCCCAGACCAGCGACGGGCCCGAACGCCAGCCGCCGAACAGCAGGCGGTGCACCGCGCCGAGGTCCCAGCAGGTCGCCAACCGCAACCCGGCGGCGATCAGTGCCGACGGGGTCTCCTGCGACCACCACACCCA
>DASYLM010000473.1:0-4077 GCA_036009565.1 Pseudonocardia sp.
CAGGTCGCGCGCAACGTCACCGAGTCGATGATGAACGTGGCCAGTGGCTCGCTGATCCCGCTGTCCGGCGGCCGTCCGGTCGCCGCCAAGACCGGTACCACCCAGAGCCGCATCGAGGGCCAGAACAACGACGCCTGGACGGTCGGTTACACCCCGTCCATCGCCACCTCGGTCTGGGTCGGCACCGACGACAACTCACCGATCAAGACCTCAGCCGGCCGGCCGATCTACGGCCGGATGGTGCCCGGCACCATCTGGCAGCAGTTCATGAACGCCGCACTGCGCAACAAGCCGGTCGAGCAGTTCAGCAAGTTCGACCCGCTGGGCACGCCGCCGGACGAGGGCTCGACCGACGCCTCCTCGAGCGAGGACCCGAACAGCGACAACAACGGCGACAACAACGGCCGCAACCGCGACGACGTGTTCGGCGGCCAGGATCCGTGCGACTTCGTGTCCTGCGACGACAACGGTGACCCGATCGGTGGGCTGGGCCGGCGGGGCAACCGGGGCAACGGCGACAGCACCAGTAACAGCAACAACGGCAACAACAACGGCGACTCCGGTGACTCCGGCAACAACTGACCGGAGAGGTCCCCGATAGCCGTGCCGAGCGAGCCGCCACCCCCGGCGCGGGTGGTCCCGACCTGGACCGAGCCGATCGCGGTGGCCGCCAGTGCGGCGATAGGCGGCCCGCTCGGCCGGCACGCGGTCGTCGGGCGGACCCGGTTCTGGACGCCGCTGCGGGTCGTCCTGCTGGCCGCCGTGCTGGTGCTGTCGATGGGCTGGCTGGTCAAGGCGCCCTGCGTGCAACAGCACCCCGGCCCGACCGGGACGCTGACGCTGGACTGGCAGGACGGCCGGCAGTACGTCTCGATGTGCTACAGCGACGTCGTCACGCTCTACTCCGACTACCGGCTGACCGGCCCCCAGCTGCCCTACCAGGCGCACTGGAACGACGAGCCCGGCACGTCCGCCGACACCGTGCACTACATGGACTACCCGGTGGTCGCCGGCTTCTTCCTGTGGGCCACCGCCCGGCTGACCATGCACTACGAGGCGCACGCGGCGTCCGGCGGACTGCCGACCGGGCTGCCCGAGGTGGTGTTCTTCGACCTGGTGGCGGCGTGTTTCGCGGCGCTCTGGCTGGTGGTGGTGTGGGCGGTGCGCCGGCAGCGCCCGCAGCGGCCGTGGGATGCCGTCCTGGTGGCCATCTCACCGCTGGCACTGGTGCACGTGTTCACCGGTACCGACGCGATCGCGGTGGCCGCGGTGGCGGGCGGGCTGTACGCATTCGGTCGCGGCCGCCCGGTGCTGGCCGGGATACTGCTCGGGGTGGCCACGGCGGCCAAGCTGTATGCGGTGCTGCTGCTGTTACCCCTCCTGCTGCTGGGTTGGCGGCGCCACCAGGCCGCTCCGGCGCTGCGCGCGTCGGTAGCCGCCGGGCTGACCTGGCTGGTGCTGAACGCCCCGGTCGCGGTGGCGTTCACGCCGGGCTGGTTGGAGTTGTTCCGGACCGGGGTGCGGGGCGCGCCGGAGCCCGACTCGATCTACTTCGTACTGAGCTACTTCACCGGCTGGCTGGGCTTCGACGGTCAGCAGCAGCCCGGGCAGACCCCGGTGCGGCTGGACCTGGTGGTGCTCGGGCTGTTCCTGGTGTGCTGCGTGGGCATCGGGGTGCTGGTCAGCCGCGCGCCCCAGCCGCCCCGGGTGGCCAGCCTGTGCTTCCTGGTGGTGGCCGCCGCGCTGCTGGTCAACAAGTCGTGGAGCCCGCAGTTCTCGCTCTGGCTGGTGCCGCTCGCGGTGCTGGCGCTGCCCCGGTGGCGGCTGCTGCTGGCCTGGATGACGGTGGACGCGCTGGTCTGGGTACCCCGGATGTTCTACTACCTCGGGGTGGACGACCGGGGCCTGCCGCCGGAGCCGTTCCTGGTGATGGTGCTGCTGCGGGACGCCATGGTGGTGCTGCTCGGCGTGCTGGTGGTCCGTTCGGTGCTGCACCCGGAGACCGACCCGGTCCGGGCGCTGGGTACCGACGACCCGGACTGGCCGGGCCCCGTGCGGCGCGAGCCGGCATCGGCCGGTGCCGCCGCCGCGCGGTCCTGAGCACCGCTGGTCGGCCAGTGGCGGGCGCGGCGTCGCGTATACCTACGTCGCGTATACCTACGCAGAGCTGGCCGCCGGCGGTGTGTGCGTACCGGAGCAACGAACGAGACTTGACGGTCTAGTCTCGCAACTCGGAAACTAGACGAGACCGTGCAGTCTTACAACCGATACACTGCGGCCGTGGCTGAGCAGGCGCGGGACCCGAGGCGTTCACCGGTGAAGAGGCGCGCCATCCTGGACGCCGCCGTCGCGGTGTTCTGCCGGGAGGGCTTCGCCCGGACCAGCGTGGACGCGATCGCCGCCGTCGCCGGTGTCGGCAAGCAGACCGTGTACGGCCACTTCGGCGACAAGGAGCGGCTGTTCCTGGCCGCCGTGGACGATGCCCGCAACGCGTTCCCGGCGGTCCGCGACGGGCTGGTCACCGACTCCGGCGACCCGCGCGCCGACCTGACCGACGCCGGCGAGGCAATCCTGGACGTGGTGCTCTCACCCGCGGTGTCGGCGCTGCACCGGTTGACCATCGCCGAGCTGCCGCACCACCCGGAGCTGCAGAAGATCTGGCGCGAGGGTGCCGAACCGACCCTGGACAACGGCATCGCCGCCTACCTGCGCGGCTGTGCCGCCGGCGGCACGCTCGAGGTGACCGACCCGCTGCGCGCGGCCCGGCAGTTCTCCTACCTGCTGATCAGCGAGGCACGGGTGGCCACCGCCTACGGCACCCAGCCGCTCGCGTCCGCCCTGCGGCGCAGCATCGCCGCCGGCTGCGCCGACCTGATCGTGCGCGCCTACCGCCCGGAACCGGTGAGTGCGCGGAGTTGAGCGCGAATGGTCCCAGGGGGCCACTTGCCACTCACGAGGTCACCAGATGTGGATGCGGTCCTGGGGTGTCCGGAACAGGCTGTCGCCCACGTGCACGTTGAACGCCTGGTAGAAGGCGTCCACGTTGGGCAGCACGCCGTTCGTGCGGAACTGGCCGGGGCTGTGCGGGTCGGTGAGCAGGCTGTCCCGCAGCGACTCGTCGCGCTCCTTGCTGCGCCAGACCTGCGCGTAGCCGAGGAAGAAGCGCTGCGCTCCGGTGAACCCGTCCAGCACCGGGGACTGTCTGCCGCCCAGGGATGCGACGTAGGCCCGGTTCGCCACGGTCAACCCGGACAGGTCGGCGATGTTCTCCCCCAGCGTGAGCGCGCCGTTGATGTGTGTCCCCGGCAGCGGCGCGTAGCCGTTGTACTGCGCCACCAGAGCCTGGGTCTTCGCGGTGAAGGCCGCGATGTCCGCCGGTGCCATCCACTCGCGCAGGTTGCCGTCGCCGTCGTAGTGCCGGCCCTGGTCGTCGAACCCGTGGCTGATCTCGTGCCCGATCACCCCGCCGATCCCGCCGTAGTTGACCGCGTCGTCGGCGCTCGCGTTGAAGAACGGCGGCTGCAGGATGGCGGCCGGGAAGACGATCTCGTTCATCGACGGGTTGTAGTACGCGTTCACCGTCTGCGGGGTCATGAACCACTCGCCCCGGTCCACCGGCTTACCCAGTTTGTCCAGGTCCCGCTGGTAGGCCAGGCGGGCCGCACGGTCCAGGTTGCCGATCAGGTCGGCCCGGTCGACCCGCAGCGAGCCGAAGTCCTTCCACCTGTCCGGGTAGCCGATCTTCACGGCCAGCTTGGCGAGCTTGTCCTTCGCGGCCACCTTGGTCGGCGGGCTCATCCAGTCCAGGTTGTCGATCGACGTCCGGTACGCACCGAGGATGTTCCGGACCAGCGCGTCGGCCCGTTGCTTGGCCGCCGGGGTGAAGAACTTGCCCACGTACAGCTGGCCGAGCGCCTCGCCCATCGCGGTGTTCACCGCAGTGATCCCGCGCCGCCAGCGCTCCCGGTTCTGCTGTCGGCCGCCGAGTGTGCGGCCCACGAAGTCGAACCGGGCGTCGACGAAGTCCTGGCTCAGGTACGGCGCGTGGTCCCGGATCAGGTTCCAGCGCAGGTACTG
>DASYLM010000474.1:0-15082 GCA_036009565.1 Pseudonocardia sp.
GGTGACGCCGGCGACATGCTGGCCGGGGCGGGCGGGGCGTCCGCACCCGCCTCACGGGTGATGTCATCGACGTCGGACCGGTCCACCGGCCGGACCACGATGAGCGTGCCCTGCGCGTGCACGACGTCGCGGGCCATCGGCAGCACGGCGGCGCAGCGGGCGACATCGCTGTGCACGGGTGCGCCTCCGCCGGGCGCGGCGCAGCCGGTCAGCACGAACGCGACCAGCACAGCCAACAGCGCAGCCAGCGCCACCGGTGCGAACCCGGTCGCGCCGCGCGACCGCTCACCCGAGCTCTTCATCGCGGGTCTCCCTGCATGACCGGCGCGGCGGCCGGCGGCACCGCCCGGTCCGGGGGGACCAGTGCACGCAGTACCAGCCAGGCGACTCCACCGAGCGGGATGCACGCCCAGTATGCGATCAGGCGGTACAGCAGCACAGCGGCCAAGGTGATGGATGCGGCGCCGCCGAACGCGACCAGCGCCAGCGTCAGGCTGCCCTCGACCACGCCGATCCCGCCGGGGGTCACCGGCAGCGCGCCCGCGATCTGGCCCGCGCAGTAGGCGAGCAGCAGACCGGCCCACGGCGGCGCGGCCCCGACCGCCGCATAGGCGATCCCGAGCACCGCGATGTCGCTGGCCCAGCTGACCAGCATCAGGCCGAACGCGATCGCCCCGCTGCGGGCCGGCAGCCGGATCGTCCGGAGCTCCTCCACCCGTTGGTGCAACCACGCGGCAACCCGCGTCGGAACGCTCCTCGGCCGCCCCGCCTCGGCCCGGGCGGCCCGTCGACGCCCGGCCGATGCCCGGACCGGAGCGGTCAGGGCGCCAGCCGACCGGGTCAGCCAGGCGAGCGGCCGCGCCACCAGCGCGGCCGTCCGCTTGCGGTGGGCCAGTGCGTAGCAGAGCCCGACCAGCAACAGGGCAGCCAGCAGCCCGATGCTGAGCGACTGCAGCCCGGGTACCGGGTCGGCGTCGCCCGCGACCTGCACCGCCACGATGGTCAGCAGTGACACCGCGCCGACGTACTGCACGGTGGAGACGGCGTACATCCAGGCAGCCACGGTCGGATCCACGCCGCGGCGGCGCAGCAGACCGAACACCACCACGCCGGAGGCGGCGAACCCGAGCGGCAGGCAGTAGGCGGCGGCGTCACCGGCCAGCATGCCGGCGCCCAACGCCACCGGCCCCGGCGTCGAAGCGGCCGACGACGGCCGGTCGACCGAGGAGACCAAGGAGGCCTCCCGGTACGCAATGCCGCGCCGCAGCACGACGTACTGGGCGCCGCCGCGCAGCAGGTAGGAGACGGCCTCGGCGACCAGCGCCACCACCACCCACCACCACTGCAGGTGGGTCAGCGTGTCCGCCGCGGCCAGTACCTCGTCGCTGCTGTTGTACAGCACCTCGCCGGCCAGCGCGGCCGCCGCCAGGGCGAGCGCGACCAGCAACCACCGGCGCCGGCGCGAGCCGCCGGTCCGACTGGTGCCGGTCACCAGATCGACCTGGGCCATGCCCGGTGCCCCCCGCCCACGACTGCCCATCCCTGGACCCCATCCCTGGACCCCATCCCTGGACCATTGTGCTGGATCCGTCTCGGCGCCCCGTCGTGGCAGGGGGACGTCCGGGGCAGCGGCCCCCGTTCCTGAGAGCCGCCGGGGCGGCGAACACCGACCTCTCACTCCGGCGGAGCCGCTGAGGGTTGTTACTTCTCGACCCGCCCGGCGAGATCCACAATCCCACCCCCAGCGCCGGGCACCGCCGCGACCTGTGCCACGCTCGGTCCCGGTGACGACGCCGTCAACCGCCGCGGACCGCACGGTCGGGACTGGAGCGGGAACGCGGTGCGCTCGGTCCGAAAGCGCTCGATGCGAGGGTATTTGAGGTGCGGTTGTCCGGTCGGCCGGCTTAGCGTTTCCCAACACTGGGCACACTCGTTGGCAGGTTGGGCTGTGTTTTGTGTCCGTCTCACGAGGGGACTCGTAGTGATAGAGCGATCGAGGACCGGGCGAGACATCGCATGACGCTGCCGTGGTGGTACTACGTCCTCGGTACGCCGCTGGGCATCCTCGGGCTGATCCGCTGGTCGCTCTGGCTGGTCCGGCGGGTGCCCGCCGTGCTCTACACCCCCATCGTCGGCGACTTCCGGCTGCCGATGAGCATCGTGGTTCCGGTGTACCAGGAAGACCCGGAGATCTTCGAGGCCGCGATCCGGTCGTGGCTGGAGAACAGGGTCGCCGAGATCATCCTGGTCATCGACGTCACCGACGCGGCGTGCATCGCCATCGCGGGGCGCTACCCGGTCACCGTGCTGTTGACCGACGTCCCGGGCAAGCGTGACGCGCTGCGGAAAGGCTGGAACGCCGCCTCGACCGAGCTGGTCGCCCTCGTCGACTCCGACACGATCTGGGCGCCCGACGTCTACGCCGAGGTCTGCAAGCCGTTCGCCGACCCCCGGATCGGCGGCGTCGGCACCCGGCAGAACGTGTACCGGCCGCGCGGCTTCCTGGCCCGGATCACCGACATGTTCCTGGACCACCGCTACTACGACGAGAACGCGTGCCAGAGCTACGTCGGGCAGGCGGTGTCGTGTCTGTCCGGGCGGACCGCGATCTACCGGCGCGCGCTGCTGATGGAGATCCAGCAGGAGTTCATGCACGAGACGTTCTGGGGCGTGCAGTGCCTGTCCGGCGACGACAAGCGCCTCACCACGCTGATCCTGGAACGCGGGCACCTGACGTACATGCAGCGCAGCGCGCTGGTCTGGTCGACCTTCCCGACCGGGTGGAAGCAGTTCAGGTCCCAGCGCCTGCGGTGGGCCCGCAACACCTGGCGCTCGGACCTGCGCGCGCTCTCCCGCGGTTGGTCCTGGCAACACCCGTTCCTCGCCTACACGATGCTGGACAAGGCCGTGAGCTGCTTCACCCTGCTGGTCGGGCCGGGTTTCCTGATCTACTCCCTGATCACCGAGCGGTGGCTGTTCGTCGCCGTACTCGCGATCTGGTGGCAGATCAGCCGGTCGGCCAAGCTGCTCCCGCACCTGCGGCGCCAGCCGTCGTCGTTCTTCATCATCCTGGGCTACGTGGCCGTCTCCTGGGTGATGGCACTGATCAAGATCCGGGCGTTGCTCACGATCCGCCAGCAACGTTGGCTCACCCGGGACGTCGCGGTCGAAGGCGGCGCGGTCGTACGGACCAGCGCCGGTCCGGAGGCCTCCCGGTGAGGATTTCCCCAGGGGCGCGAGCACCACGTGCGCTGGCCGCGGCCGTGCTGATGGCTGTCCTGATCCCGGCCACCGGCGCCCTGGTCGCGCACCAGTCGGCACCGGCCGCCGCCGCTGCCCAGCTCCGGGTGGTCCCGGTGGCCAACGACGACCCGGTCGCCCCGGACCCCGTCGACCCCGGCGACAACGGCCCCAGCACCGACGGCAGCCCCAACAGCGTCCCGGCGGACAACGGGGACAACGGAGACAGCGGGGACACCTCCACCGAGCCGTCCGCCGGGCCGTCCGCCGGGCCCGTGCCGAGTGAGGAGCCCACCCCGGACCCGGAGGCGGCAGCCGCCGAGAAGGCCGCCGCGGCAGCCGCGAAGGCCGCCGCCGAACGGGCCGCCGCCGCCGAGCGCGCGGCCGCGCGGCGCGCCGTCAATGCCGAGCGCCGCGCTCAGCACACCGCCAACGCCGCCCGCTCGGCGACCTCGAGCTGGAACCGGGCCGGTCAGCCCAACCGGCTGATCATCGTGCGCTCGCGGAACATCGACCTGGTCACCGGTGGCCACCTGACCTCCCGGGTGCCCCGCCCCGCGGGTGCCGCGTTGACCCTGAAGTCGCTCTCCCGGTACCTGCCCGCCGGCTGGCTGACGCTGAACGAGGACGGCACCGCGCTGCTCTCCGCCGCACTGATGATGAACGCCGGGACCGCACTCGACTCGGGCACCGAGGTGCGCATCCTGCGGCTGGCCGGTGGTCCGGTGCCCGGCGCGGCCGCGAACATCCTGCTCAGCCAGGCCCGGCTGCGGATGCACAACATCGAGGTCGCCGCGGTCGACCCGAACACCGGGGAGCCGCTGTCGCCCACCGTCCAGGGCCGGCCCTTCATCGTCGCCGGGGCGGGCGCCACCCTGGACATCGCCGACGCCACGCTGCGCAACCTCGGTGCGCCGATCGGGCAGGTACTGGCCCGGCCGACCGCCCCGCCGCCGGTGCCCGGCCGAGCTCCGGGTGCCCCGGGGGTCGCACCGGCCATCCCCGGCGCGGCCGAGTCGGTCCCGGGCCCGGGGCAACCGCCGGTCGCCCCGGCGCCCGCCCCGCAGGCCGTCGCCACCCAGGTCGCGGTGCACCCGGGCGTGCTCTACGGGACCGGCAGCACCGGCTCGATCGCGCGCAGCGAGGTCACCGGTAACACCATCGGCGTCCAGCTGGCCGGGTCCCGCAACGTCGTGCTGGACACCGTCACTCTCGACCACGCCAGCATGGACGGCCTCGTCCTGCACGGTGACCAGGGCACCACGCTGCGCTCGGTCCAGAGCACGAGCAACGGCCGCAACGGCGTCATGGTCAGCGGGCAGAGCAGCAACCGGGTAGTCACCGGGATCACCACGATCTCCAACATCGGCTTCGGCATCGCCGCCGTGCGCCAGGCTCAGCTGCAGATCACCGCGGTGACGACCCGGGGCGACCAGGCGGGCGGGCTGCGCCTGACCGGCACCACCGGCGCCACCGTCAGCAACACCACCATCGCCGACGAGCCGGTGGGCCTGCTGCTCAACGGCGTCAACGCCCGGTCCCGGCTGAGCGATGTGCGCATCCAGAACGGTCACAACGGGATCGTGCTGACCCACGGGGTCACCGGGGCGTCGATCACCGACACCAACATCATGGGCTCCTCGGGTACCGGCCTCAAGGTCGCCAGCGGCGACACCGAGATCCGCTCGCTCGCGGTGACCGGTGCGGCCACCGCGGTACGGATCAGCCCGGCCGCGCACACCGTCGCCGTGGTGAACCCCTCGGTACACGGTGGCGGGGACGGGTTCGTGATCGCCCGGGGCGCGCGCGGCGTCACGCTCACCAACCCGACCATCGAGGGTCTCGGTCGCAACGGCATCAAGACCGCCGCGGCCAACACCCGGATCGTGGGCGGCCGGATCGTCGGTGGCGCCACCGCCATCGATGTCCGCGCCGCGACCATCGTGTCCGGTACCAGCATCACCAACGCCGGCGACGGCATCCGCACCTCCGCCGGCGGCGGGGTGGCCGCCGATCACATCGACGTGCTCGGTGGCGATGTCGGCGTCAAGGCGGAGCCGACGACCACGTTCACGGTCACCGACTCGCGGATCCGCTCCCGCGACTCATTGCGCGGAGCGATCTCGCTGATCGGCAACGGCAACACCGTCAGCCCGCCGCCGTTCAACTGGATCGCCGCGCTCGGCGTGCTGTTCGTACTGCTCGCGTTGCTGCTCGAGATGACGGCGATGGCGAAGCTCCGCAAGTACCGCCTCCGGGTGGCCGCCGCGGCCGCCGGCGCGGTCCCGGGGATCCTCACCGCCGCGGCGAGGACTCGGGCGATCGACGCTCCGACCGTCGCAATCCCGATCATCGCCCCGCCGGCGACGGCGGACCCGGTGGCCGAACCCCCGACCGCGGCGATCCCGGTCATCGACCCGCCGACCACCGCCATCCCGATCATCGACCCGCCGACCACGGCGATCCCGATCATCGACCCGCCGACCGCCGCCATCCCGACGGCCGCGGCGCCGGCGGAGGCCGCCGAGACACCGACGCCGGACACCGAGGCGCCGACGGAGGCCGCCGAGCCAGCGGCCGACGCCGAGGTCGCTGTCGAGAAGGCCGGCATCGCGCCCGGCGTCGAGGCCACCACCGCCGCCATCCGCGCCACCGGCGCCAAGCCGGGGACCGAGCACGCGGAGGCCCCCGCCACGGTCGAGGCCGAGGTCACCGAGCCGGAGACCGCCGAGGTGACCGGCGCAGAGGTGATCAGCGCAGAAGTGACCAGCGCAGAGGTGAAGAGCACGGACGCTGTCGCCGCCGAGGCAGGCGAGGCCGTGGCGGCCGAACTGCCTGCCGCGGCCGAGGTGCCTGCCGCGGCCGCCGCTGACGGGGCCGACGAGCCGACAGCTGACGCCGCCAGGAACGACAAGCCCGAGGCCGTGTCTCCGGACGCCGGTGACGAGGCCTCCGAGCCCTCGGCGGCGCAGCCCACCGCCGATCGTGGGGCCGCCCAGTCCGCTGAGCCCGGCCCCGCCGATGCTCCGGTGGACGACAGCGCGGCCGCGGAACCCGCCGCTACCCAGGCCACCGAGCCGCCCACCGCCGACAAAGCGGTCGCCGCCGAGGGCGGGACCGCTGCCGGCACGGATGAGCCCTCGGTCGGGGTGCTGCCGGAGACCGACGCCGCGCCCGAGGCGCCCGAGCCCACCAAGCCGCCCAGGCCCCGTCCCAGCCCGAGGCCTCGGCCCAGTCCCCGGCCACGGACCGCCGCCACCGCCGCCAAGCCAGCAACCAAGCCCAGGCCCTCGCCCAGGCCCCGGCCTGTCCCCGCCGAACCCGAGCCCGACGCCGACGTCCCGGTTGGCGAGTCCACCGGTGACGAGTCCGCCAAGAACGGGGTCGCGTCGACCGAGCTGCCGACCACCGCTGGGAACGGCGGCGAGCCTACCGGCGGCGAAGCGGAGTCCAACGGCAGCGCGGCGGTCACCGCTCACCAGGAGGTCGCCGACCGGTCCGCTGACAAGCAGGCCGCCACGAAGAATGACGCCGCGAAGCAGTCCGCCGCGAAAAATGGCAAGGACGGCAACGGCACCGGCCGCGACCAGGTAGACCAGATAGAGCAGGTAGACCAGATAGAGGCCACCGCGACCAGGTAGACCGCGTCCAGCTGGCAGGCGGCCTCAGTGGGCAGGCGGCCTCAGTGGGCAGGTGCCCTCAGTGGGCGTCCACCGCCCGCAGGGCCGCGTCGACATCGTGGTGCAGCCCCAGGTGCCGATCGACGCCCGCCGATTGCAGAGTCCGGTGCACCGGACCGTCCGCGGCCACCACGATGGCGAGCGGCGTCTTCAGCTGGACGGCCTGCCAGTGCGCGTCGACCAGCACGGCGATGCCGGTCGACCCGAGGAAGTGCACGGCGCTCAGGTCGAGGATGACGGGCACGGGCTCCGGCTGCTCGAGCAGCCCCGCGAGTGCGGCACGCAGCCGTGGACCCGTTTCCAGGTCGACCTCGCCGGCGGCGGCGAGGACGACCGCCGGGCCGGCATCAACCGGGGTGATCCGCAGTCCCTCGTCACCGGTCTCAATGAGCCCATCGCGTTCCACGCGGCCTGACCCTACCCGTCGGACACCCGGAAACCAGCCCTGGCGCGCCTGGGTCGTGCTCGCCGGGACCTACGGGCGACCCGGACCCAGCCCTTGAACAGGCACGAAGCTGAAACCGGAGAAGTCCACGTACTGGTTGGTCGGGCTCACCCAGGACCTGTCGCCACCACCGAAGAAGGTGGAGAAGAACAGCCCGTCGATGTGCACATTGCCCTGGGTTCGGTAGGTCAGGCCGCCCTGGGTGAACACCTGCCGGCCGTTCACCCACACGGTCACCGTTCCGTTGTTGCGGCCCGGACTGTTGAGCACCACCCGCTGCGCGATCCGGTCCCACCGCCCAGGGGTGAACCGCCACCGGCCGCGACCGAGGGACGCGCCGTCGCCCGTCGCCTGGGGGAAGTACGCGTAGATCTCCCCGGCGCCGGCGGCCCGCCACATGAAGCGCGTGGAGAAGCCGGCGGCCTTGTGGTGCCCACCGCTGCCGGCGTCGCCGCCGAACAGACCCGGCAGCTTCCCGCCCTTGACGAACTTGAACCCGGGTTGGAAGCGCACCGAGTAGGTCAGTGTCATCGCATCGACCGAGCGCGGGAGCCGCAGGTAGGACTGGGCGCCGCCGGACTTCGCGCCGCTCCTGGCCACCGTCGGCGACGCCGAGCCGGCCGGGTAGGCCACGCGCAGCAGTCGGCCCTTCGGGGCGCTCCGGTCGGCCACCATCCTCGCCCGGTCCAGGCCGAACGAGCCGTGGTCGATCCAGGCCAGGGCGGTGCCGAAGAACCTGACCAGATCCGTCGTGCCCGCCAGCGGTTTGGGCGTAGCGTCGGTGGCCGGCGCCAGGTCGGCCCCCGACCCCGCCAGGGGATCCGGGGGTGGGTCCTCGACCGGGCCGTCATCCGTTCCCGCCGCCACCGGCACAGCGATGCCAGCAGCGGCCGGCGGTCCTGCCGGGGCGGCCGCGGCGGCGGTCCCCTGGCTGGCGATCAGTACGACCAGCACGGTGAGCAGGCCCGCAACGGCCGACCGCGGACCCATCACCGGTCACCTCGCGCAACGGCCCCGACCCGGTCCAGCGGCCCCGGTCGGTGTACCCGCCGATCGGACCCGGCGCCGATGACCCGGCAGCGACAAGACATACCGCGTCCTCCGATGATCTACGTCCGATCGTGTGATGGGTGGCCCTCCGGCCACCGTCTGTCGTCAAACCATACGTCACGACAGTCACACAAGACACTATTGAGCACTCTGGTCACACAGAGGATAAGCGCTGCCCGTCGCCACCCGAGCCGGTTTCACCACTGCGCATGATCTCGGGCGGCCGAGCGGGCAACGGCTCGGAATCTGTGGTAGCTGCTGGGCCCTGTCCGGGAGCCCAGTCTCGAACGGGACGTCCTCACGTCGGGCAAACCGACCGGGCCGCCCGAGCGAAGTTGAGGACGAGCAGCTCGATCACCCCAGCCTGTGAGGTCCGCGTGCCCGACACCCGCCAACCCGGCACCCGGCCCGTCGGCCCGCGCCCGGAGAACCCGGCCGCCCTGGTTCTGGTCGCCGGCTGCTCGCCAGGGCCGGCTCGGCACCCTACGCACTGCGCGCGCGGCAGGTCAGCGACCGGGTCTGCCGGTTCGACGTACCCAGCGACGGACACGCGATACTGCGCCGGTGCCGCGACTGGAACCTGCTGGTGCACCGGTTCGTACTCGGTATCGAACCGATGGACCCGTCGATCACGAATGCTCTGCGTCAGCCGGTCCCCGAAGGCCTCGCGAGGCACAGGTCGAAGAGCAGTTCGAGCGGGATGGACGCCCGGTGCGACCCGTCCGGGTGCCGCCCGCTCATCCGCCGCCGCAGCACCACGACCTGTCGCCGACCCGCCCACCATTCCGTAGGTCACCGAACGTGAGCGATTGACCACGCCGTAACGTGCGGTGCGACGGCCCGCAGGTGAGGAGAAGTCAGTGGTGGATCAGCCAACACGGGTGGAGTTCGAGCACGGTCCACTCACGCTGGTCGGCGATCTCTGGCAGGCCGATCAGCCGCGCGGCACCGTGGTCCTGCTGCACGGCGGCGGCCAGACCCGGCACTCCTGGTACCGCACCGGCCAACGCCTCGGTGCCGCCGGCTGGACGGTCCTCAGCATGGACGCGCGGGGACACGGCGAGTCCGGTTGGGCGCCGGACAAGGAGTACGGCATCGACGCGCTGGTGTCCGACCTGCGGTTCATCGTGGCGACCCTGGACCGGCCGCCGGTGCTGGTCGGCGCCTCGATGGGCGGCAGCACCGCACTGGTGGGCCAGGGTGAGCACCCGGGGCTGGCCGGAGGCCTGGTGCTGGTGGACATCGTGCCCCGCATCGAGCCGGCCGGCGTCGCCAAGATCACCGCCTTCATGAACTCCCGGCCGGACGGGTTCGAGTCGCTGGCCGAGGTCGCCGAGGTCGTCCGCGCCTACAACCCGCACCGCAAGCGCCCGCCGACCCAGGAGGGCCTGCGCAAGAACGTCCGGCAGCGCGCCGACGGGCGCTGGTACTGGCACTGGGACCCGGCGTTCCTGCTCCGGGGTGACGAGCCGGCCCGGGACGAGCGGGCCGAGCGGATGGTGGCCGCCGCCCGCGCGATCACCGTGCCGACCCTGCTGGTGCGGGGCAAGCAGTCCGACATCGTCAGCGACGAGGGGGTTGCGGAGCTGCTGTCGCTGATCCCGCACGCCCGGCTGGCCGACGTCAGCGACGCCGGGCACATGGTCGCCGGCGACGACAACGACGTGTTCACCGCGAACCTGATCGACTTCCTCCTGGACGTGGCGGCCGACGCCGCGGAGAAGCCCTAGTCCGGCAGGGTGCGCGACCGCAGTCCGAGCGGAGGGTGTCGCGCGCGGGCTCGGTGCGGACCCGCCGCTTGCCGGTCATCGGCAGGCTCAGCGGGGTACGCCGGACCACCTCGACGAAGGCGAGCGCGCCCGCCACGGCGACCAGGTACACGGCGATGCTGTTCCACGGCGCCGGGACCCGCGCGGCGGGCGAGGCCGGCCCGGCGGCGGTGAGCAGCCAGAGGATCACCGGGTGCACCAGGAACACGCCGAACGAGCGGTCCGCCGCACGCTCCACGAACCGCGAACCCGGTCCCCCGGCGCGGCGGTCCGACCACCTGGCACCGATCACGTAGAACACCGCGACCACCGCCATCGACCACGGGATAATCACCGGCTGGAAGACGTCACTGGCGAACACCGCACCGACCCCCCGGTGCAGCGACCAGAGGTACTGCCCCTCGGTGGCCAGCCCGGCGAGTAGGAACACGGCCACCACCAGGCGCCCGTGGGCACGGATCCAGGCGTCCAACCGCGCCCGGTGGATGGCCGCCAGCCCGCCCAGTACCAGGAAGAACTGGTAGCTGAACAGGAACGAACCGGCGTAGGGCAGCAGCGCTGCCTTGAGCCCGGTCGGAGCCGGGTCGTGCCACGTCAGGTAGCTGCCCACCTGCAGCGCCGCGCTGAGCGCCAGCAACACCGCGTGCCGGCCCCTGGTGACCCGCAGCAACCACTGGAACAGCGGGAACAGCAGGTAGAACTGCAGCGAGACGAGCAGGAAGTAGAGGTGGAACCAGGCCATCCCGTTGGACAGGCTGCGCAGCACCGTGAGGGTCGCCTCGCCGATCGGCAGCGGCGCGGCGGCCAGCCCGATCCCGGAGTAGATCAGCGACCACACCACGTAGGGAACTCCGACGAGCAGGAAGCGGCGGCGCCAGAACGGCACGGGGCGGACCGCGTTGTCCCGGTACCGGTGCGTCAGTACGAACGCGGTGAGGAAGAAGAACGCCTCGCGGGTGAAGTGCAGCAGCATCACCACGGCGTCGCCGGCGACGCTGTCGGTCGGGTTCACCGTGGAGATCGTGTGCACCCCGATGACCGCGGCGAACGTCAGCACGCGGACCATGTCGACGGCGTAGACGTGCGCGGAGCGGGTCGCCGCCGGGGGCGCGAACTCGGTCATCAGCGGGCGGTCCCCCGTCCTGTCCGCCTGTCCGTACAGCTACAAGTGTGCGGCACCCGTCGCGCCCCGGCATCCCGAGGGTGACCCGCCGGCGGCGAGGGTGACCGGAGCGCGCGGCAGCGGATCGACACAGCCGCCCAGGTTGGCCCGCGGGGCTGTGAATGAGCTACGGCTGAGATATGAGGACCCGTCGAACCGGGTTCGAGCGCATACTCGGCACGTGATGCCGCCGGGGCGACCGCGCCGAGCGACCGTGCCGCGGCTGGCGGTTCTCCTCCTGCTCGCCGGCCTCGCGCTCGCCGTCGCCCTGACCAGGGGCTCGGCGTCGGCGTCCGACACCGGGCCGGATTCCGCGACGGCAGCGTCCGCCGCGTCGGATACCGGGTCGGATCCGGGGCCCGGCACCGCCGCCACCCCGATCACGCTGACTGCCACCCTGCACACCCTCGCCTTCGGCGGGACCAACCGGACATACCGGGCGTACACCCCCACCGGCCCAGCGGCGCGCCGGCCGCTGCTGGTCGTACTGCACGGGCGCGGGCAGTCGGCGCGTGCGGCGATCAGCCAGACCGGTTTCCTCCCGCTCGTGCAGCGTGACCAGGCGGTGGTGATCTACCCCGACGGGCTGGACCGGTCCTGGAACGCCGGCGACGGCTGCTGCGGCGTCGCGGCAACCCGTAGGGTGCCGGACGCGGGCTTCATCGAGGCGGTGGTGGCCGACGCGCTGAGCGCGCTGCCGGTCGACGCCGGCCGCGTCTACCTGGTCGGATACAGCAACGGCGGCAAGCTCGGCTACAGCCTTGCCTGTCAACGCCCGGCGCTGTTCACCGCGATCGCCACCTACGGGTCGGTGCCGTTGGCCGCCTGCCCGGCCGGTACCGCACCGGTGCCGGTCCTGCTGGCCGCCGGCGTGCGGGACACCATCCTGCCGTTCGCCGGGGCGCCGCGCGCGCACCCGCCGCTGCCGTCCGACCGCGCCGCGCTGACCTGGTTGCGGACCCAGAACCGCTGCGTGGGAGCGCCGGTCACCGCAACGGCGGGCCGGGCCACCACCCAGCACTGGAACGACTGCGCGGCCGGCAGCGACATCGAGTCGGTGGTCTACCCCGGTGTCGGCCACGCGTGGCCGACCGCCGCGACCTCGGGCACCCCGGCGCTCCCCGACCTGATGTGGGCGTTCCTGAGTACCCACCGGTCGGCCCCGCGACTCGCCGAGCTGGCCGCCACGCCGACCAGCCCGGCCGCCGCCCCGGCGAGCCCGGCGACCGACGGGCACCCGACGTCGGCTGCCCCGCCGGCGCGCGACCACCGCGACGGCTGATCCCTCAACGCTGGGGTGGAGAGACTCAGGACACTGGTTACCGTGCAGCGTGTGAAGAGATACCCGGCGTTCGCGGCCGCCCTCCTCGTCGCCGCGCTGAGTGCCGGCGCGCTCGGCACGGTCCGGCCCCCGGTCGAGGACGCACCGGCCGTTGCCGCCCCCGCGGCGCCGGCCGGAGGCACACCCGCCGCGCTGCCCGATGACACAACCGAGCCGGGCCCGGCGGGCGTACGGGCCGCCTGGGTGGTCCGGGAGAACGAGCGACCGGGCACCGATGCCTGGCGGATCACCGGCCGGCCACCCGGCACGATCGCCGGGTTCACCGACCGCACCTACGCCTCGACCGGCGACAGCGTGGCCCTCCATGTCTCCACCGACGCCCCCCGGTTCACCGTGGCGGCCTACCGGATGGGTTACTACGGTGGCGCCGGCGGCCGGCTGGTGTGGCGGTCGGCGGAGCTCGCCGGTCATCTCCAGCCGACCTGCCCGCTAACCGCCGGGGTGAACCTGGTGTCCTGCGCGAACTGGTCACCGAGCCTGCGGCTGCCCGTCACGGACGAGTTCGCGCCCGGGGACTACCTGCTCAAGCTCACCGGCAGCGGCGGTCAGCAGAGCTACGTCCCGCTCACCGTGTGGAACCCGGCCAGCCACGCCGCCTACCTGGTCAAGAACGACGTACTGACCTGGCAGGCCTGGAACCCGTACGGCGGCTACGACTACTACCACGGTCGGGGCGCGTGCCCAGCCGGGGTCTACCCGCTGTGCTCGCGGGCCAGGGTGGTGTCCTTCGACCGGCCGTACGCGTTCGACTACAACGGCGGCAAGGGCACCGGCGACTTCCTCGCCCTCGAGCTGCCGCTGGTGCGCTGGGTCGAGCAGCACGGGCTGGACGTCAGCTACGCGACCGACCTGACGGTGATCGACCACCCGGCGGTGCTCACCGCGCACCGGGCGGTGTTCTCCCTCGGCCACGACGAGTGCTGGGAGCTGCGGGAACGCCAGGCCGCGGTGGCCGCCCAGCGGGCCGGGGTGAACTTCGCGTTCTTCGGCGCCAGCGCGGTGCTGCGGCATGTCCGCCTGCAACCTTCGCCGCTGGGGCCGGACCGCCAGGAGGTCGACTACCGCGATTCCGCCGCCGACCCGCTCAACGGCCACGGCGACCCGCGCGCGGTCACCGGCAACACCTGGGCGGCACCGCCGGCGAGCTGGCCGGAGGACAGCTTCGTCGGCGAGGGCTACAACGGCTTCCTGGCCCCGGACGCCCCGGCCGGCGCGCTGCGGGTCACCGATGCCGCCGCGTGGATCTTCGCGGGGACCGGGCTGCACAACGGGCAGGCGGTGCCCGGGGTCATCCGGTCCGACGTGGACAGCCTGGTGCCCTCGGTCGGGCATCCGCCGAACGTGCAGGTGTTCGCGCACTCACCACTGGACGCGCGGCATGCGCAGACCCGCACCCAGGCCAACGGGGTCTTCTACTCCGACATGACCTACTACACCGACCCGGTGTCGCGGTCCGGCGTGTGGGACTCGGGCACCAACAACTGGATTCCCGCCCTGACGCCCTGCCCGCCCGGCCAACCCTGCCCGGCCGGCCCGGTCGGCGCGATCACCGGCAACCTGCTGCGCGCCCTCGGCGCCGGCCCGGCCGGCACCGCCCACCCCTCAACCCCCACCACCCAGCCCCCCTCCAAGCCCTAGGATCGCGGCGCCCACACAGCACAAGTGGCGCCGGCACAGCCGCCCAGGCCGCTGTGTCGAGCCGCCAGAGCTGTGTGAGCGCCCGGACCTAGGCCGCGCCGGTGTGCACGTTCAGGCGGGTGCGGTCCGCGCGGAACAGGTCCACCGAGTACTCGATGGGGCTGCCGAGCTCGTCGTATCCCACCCGCTCCAGCCGCAGCACCGGCGTCCCGACCGGCTGGCCGAGCAACTCCCCCACCGGCTCGTTCACCGTGGCGAGGTCGATGGCCTCGTCGGCGCTGGACACCCGCACACCGCACTCGGTGCGCAGCGCCTCGTACACCGAGCCCAGGTAGGTGCCGAGGATGCCGGCGCACCGGCTCGCGGACAGGTACATCCACTCCAGGAACAGGGTGTCGCCGTCGGCGAAACGCAGCCGCAGCAGGCGCCGCGAGCGCAGTTGTTACCGAACTGCACACCAGGTCGGCGGCTCGGCCGCACAACCTGCCTGGTGTGCAGTTCGGTAACAGCGAGCTGAGCACCTCCGAGTGATCAACGGGACATCAGGGCTGTTTCAGGGACGCGAAACAGCCCTGATGTCCCGTTGATCATGACACGTTCCCCCCGGCGCGCAGGATGCGTTTGCCAGCGCGCCGCGCGGTGAGCCGACTGGCCGAGCCGACACGGGACCGAGCCGGCCCGCGGGCCGCGCAAATCGAGCCCACCGGTCCGCCGTTACCAACTGCACATCAGGCAGGTTCTGACGGCCCGCGGCCG
>DASYLM010000475.1:0-7510 GCA_036009565.1 Pseudonocardia sp.
TCATCCACGGCGGTCATCCACGGCGGTCATCCACGGCGGTCATCCACGGCGGTCATCCATTGTCACCTTCTGTTCGGAAACCCTGCTCCCCAATCTAACTCTGACCGCAGGGTATCCAGGCGAAAGTACCGTTGATGCGGAATTCCGTCAGCGGCCCGGACCGGTCACCATGATGAAGATGAGGAGCACGAACCTGCGGCCGGTCACCGAACGCGAGCGCGCCGAGCGGGCGGCGGTGAACGACGGCGAGCCGACGCTCGAGTTCGGCGGTCGGGTGCCCTACGACGCCTATGTGCGCGCCAGCACCCTGCACAGCCTGCAGCGCACCGTCAGCGACGACCCGGGGGAGCGCTCCTTCCTGGTGACCAGCCAGGTGATGGAGCTGTACTTCGGCATGGTCCGGTTCGAGCTGCGGGAGGCCCAGCGGCTGTTGCGCGAGGACCGCGACGACGCAGTGTGGGGTGCGCTGGCCCCGCTGCGCAGGGCCGCCCTGGACCTGGAAGGGCTGAACGCGAGCTGGCGGGCACTGCGCTGGATGACGCCCGCCGACTTCAACCGGTTCCGCGACCTGCTCGGTGAGGGCTCCGGGTTCCAGTCCGCGATGTACCGCCGGATGGAGTTCGCGCTCGGGCTGAAGATGGCCTCGCTGATCCGGCCGTTCCGGCAGCAGCCCTCGGTGTACGGCGAGCTGGCGGCCGAGCTGCGCGCTCCGAGCCTGTGGGACGAGGTGATCGCCCTGCTGGCCCGCCGCGGCCACCCGATCCCGGACGCGGCGGTGGACTGCGAGGTCGGTGCCAGGGACTTCACCAGCGATCACGAGCCCGATCCGGCGGTCGAGGCGGCCTGGGCGGAGATCTACCGCGACACCGGCCCGGACAACCACCTCCGGCTGCTCGGTGAAGCGCTCGGCGAGGTGGCCGAGACCTTCGGCGACTGGCGTTACCAGCACCTCAAGGCGGTGCAGCGGGCGATGGGCGCCAAGGTCGGCTCCGGAGGGACCGACGGCCTCGGCTGGCTGCGCCGCGCGATGGACCGGGTGGTGTTCCCGGAGCTCTGGTCGGCCCGGACACTGATGTGACCCGCACGGAAAGGCAGCACGTGACCGTCGCAACGAGCGGCACCGAGACCGAGGCACGCGACCTCGACCGGACCGACCCGGGACATCGCGCGCTGTTCCACGTCCCACCGGCGGCGGGCGGTCGCTATCCCGACGCGGCCTACCTGGCCGGCAACTCCCTGGGCCTGCAACCGCGGGCGACCCGCGAGCAGCTGCTCGCCGACGTCGACGCCTGGGCGCGGCTCGGCGTGGAGGGCCACCTGGACGCCGAACGGCCCTGGCTGCCGTACCACGAGTCGCTCACCGGGCCGGCCGCCCGGCTGGTCGGCGCGGTGCCGGCGGAGACCGTGATGATGAACTCGCTGACGGTCAACCTGCACCTGCTGATGGTGTCGTTCTACCGCCCCGGTGGCCGGCGCAACCGGATCGTCATCGAGGACTCCGCGTTCCCCTCCGACAGCTACGCGGTCCGGTCCCAGGCGCGCTTCCACGGCCTCGACCCGGACCGGGCGGTGGTCCGGCTGGACCCCGGCGACGTGCTGGGCTACCTGGCCGCCGAGGGCGACACGGTGGCCCTGGTGCTGCTCGGCGGGGTGAACTACCTGACCGGCGAGCTGATGGACATCCCGGCGATCACCGAGGCCGGGCACGCCGCCGGCGCCGTCGTCGGCTGGGACCTGGCGCACGCCGTCGGCAACGTCCCGCTGCGGCTGCACGACTGGGACGTCGACTTCGCGGCCTGGTGCACCTACAAGTACCTCAACGCCGGCCCGGGAGCGGTGGCCGGCGCGTTCGTGCACCAGCGGCACCTCGGCGCGGGGAACGACGTGCCGCGGTTCGAGGGCTGGTGGAGCACCGAGGCGGGCACCCGGTTCGAGATGGCACCGGTGTCCCGGCCACCCGCGAGCGCCGACGCCTGGCAGGTGTCCAACCCGCCGATCTTCGCGATGGGCCCGGTGCGGACCTCGCTGGAGCTGTTCGACAGCGTCGGCATGGCGGCGTTGCGGGAACGCAGCCTGCGTCTCACCGGGTACCTGGCGCGGCTGCTGTCCAGCGCGGTCCCGGACGGGGCGCTCACCGTGCTCACCCCGGCGGACCCGGACCGGCGTGGCTGCCAGCTGTCGGTGCAGCTGCGCAAGGGCAGCGCCGAGGACCTGGTCGAGCGGCTCAGCCGGCGGCACGGCGTGGTCGCCGACGCCCGGCAACCGGACGTGGTGCGCCTCGCCCCGGTGCCGCTGTACTCCACCCACCACGACTGCTGGCGGGCCGTCGAGGCGCTGGTGGCCGAGCTGTGAGCTCCGGACCGTGCGCACCGTGACGGGGGACAATGCAGAGGTTGCGGTCGTCGGCGGCGGCCTGGCCGGCTGCCTGCTGGCCTGCTTCCTGGCCCGGCGCGGCCATCGGGTCACGGTGTACGAACGCCGCCCGGACCCCCGCACCGCCGGCGCGGAACGCGGCCGGTCGATCAACCTGGCGCTGTCCGAGCGGGGCCTGGACGCGCTACGCCGGATCGGGCTGGCCGAGCAGGTGTTGGCCGACGCGCTGCCGATGCGCGGCCGCATGATCCACCCGGTGGCCGGGCAGCTGGACTTCCAGTCCTACAGCGTGGCCGGGGACCGGGCGATCAACTCGATCAGCCGGGGCGCGCTGAACAACGCCCTGCTGGACGCCGCAGAGGCCGCGCCCGGCGTCCGCCTGCGTTTCGGGCACCGGCTGACCGCGCTGGACCCGGACACCGGCGAGCTGACCCACGACACCGCGGCCGGGCCGGTGCGGACCACCGCCGAGGTGATCCTGGGCACCGACGGGGCGGGTTCGGCGGTGCGCGGGGCACTGCGCGAGCGTGGCCTGCTCGAGGAGCGGGTGGACTTCCTGGACTACGGCTACAAGGAGCTCACCATCCCGCCCCGGGCCGGGCAGTTCGCGCTGGACCCGGGCGCGCTGCACATCTGGCCCCGCGGCACCTCGATGATGATCGCGCTGCCCAACCCGGACCGGTCCTTCACCTGCACGCTGTTCTGGCCGACCGGGGGGCCCGGCAGCTTCGCCGCGTTCGGCGACCCGGCCGCGGTCGAGCAGCATTTCGGCACCCACTACCCGGACGTGCCGGCGCTGGCACCGACCCTGGTCGAGGACTACCGGCTCAACCCGGTCGGGACGCTCGGCACCGTGCACACCAGCAGCTGGCACACCGGCGGCCGGGTCGGGCTGCTCGGCGACGCCGCCCACGCGATCGTGCCGTTCTACGGCCAGGGCGCCAACTGCGCGTTCGAGGACGTCGTTGAGCTGGACCGCTGCCTGACCGACACCGGCGGCCGGTGGAGCGCCGCGCTGCCGCTGTTCGAGCGCCGCCGCCGGGACGACACCGAGGCGATCGCCGCGATGGCCCTGGCCAACTTCGTGGAGATGCGGGACCGGGTGTCCTCCCCGCTGTTCCAGCTCGGGCGCCGGGCCGAACACGCGCTGGAGCGCGCGCTGCCCGGGCTGTACGTGTCCCGCTACGAGCTGGTGTCGTTCTCCACCACGCCGTACGCCCGGGTGCGGCGCCGGGTCGCCCGCCAGCACCGGGCGCTGGCCGGGGCCTCGGTGCTGCTGCTGACCGGCCTGCTCGCCGCGGCCGGTGGTTACGGCCGCAGGTCCAGGGCGGCCCGCGGCGGTCGGCGGTCGGCTCCTCACCAAGCGACGGTGTGGCCGAGGTAGTCGAGATATCGGAGGCCGCCGCGGCCACGCTGGGCGTCGACCGTCGTGACGAGGTTCGGGATGCTCTCGCTGACGGTGAGGCGCGCGTCGGGCCCGCCGAGCTCGGTCTTGACCCAGCCGGGAGCCAGGAGAAGCAGCGTCCGGGGATCGTCGCGGTGCCGGGCGGCGTAGCTGCGCATGAGTTGGTTGAGGGCGGCTTTGCTGGCTCGGTAGATCTCAAAGCCGCCGCGTTCGTTGTTGGCGATGCTGCCCTGGCCCGAGGACATGATCGCGATGGTGCCGTTCGGGCCGGTGAGCCCGCCGAGCGTTTCGATGACGCGCATGGGGCTCAGCGCGTTGGTGACCATCAGGCGGGCGAACTCCTCGGTCGTGACGTCCGCGGTCGTCTCCTCCGGGGCGTTGGTGACACCCGCGTTGACGAAGAGCAGGTCGAAGCCGCGGGAAGCGAGCCGGTCGCGGAGAGCGTGGACCTGCTCGGGCGTGTTGATGTCGACGTGCTCGATCTCCAGTCGACCGCCGGCGGTGTCCTGGAGGTCGTGCAGTGCGGTGCGGCCCGGGCCGCGGACGGTCGCCACCACCCGGGAGCCACGAGCGAGGTACTCCTCGGCGATCGCGTAGCCCAAGCCGCGCGACGCACCGATGAGGAGGACGGTCGCGTTCTCTGGGACCGAGGTCATGACTGCTCCTGTAGTTGCCGTGCCGCCGGGGCCTCTGCTCCGGAGGGGGCCTGCTCGAGACCGTAGTGGCTCAGCCGTGCGCGCGATCGCGCAACGGGCCGAAGTCGACCCCTCGCTCGTGATCCAGCACAGACTCACCCACGCAGCGATTGACTGATCCGCGCGGCCTGCCGGGTGAGGTGGTGGCGTTCGGCGAGGTTGGGGGCGGCCCGGGCGGCGTCGGCGTACAACCGTGCCGCGGTCAGCAGGTGGCCCGCCTTCTCGTGGAGGTACGCCGAGGCCGCGGTGTGGCGGGGCAGGCCGGGGTCCACCGCGGCCAGGGCCGCGAGGCCGGCTCTCGCGCCATCGGCCTCGCCGACCGCGACGGCCCGGTTGAGCGCCGCGACCGGGCTCCCGGTGAGCCGCAGCAGCTCGTCGTACCAGCCGACGATCTGCACCCAGTCGGTCTCCTCGGCGCGCTGCGCGTCGGCGTGCAGGGCGGCGATGGCGGCCTGCGCCTGGAACTCGCCGAGTCGGTCGCGACCCAGCGCCGTCTGCAGGACCGCGACGCCCTCGGCGATGAGCGAGGTGTCCCAGCGGGAGCGGTCCTGCTCGGTCAGGGGGACGAGGCTGCCGTCGCGCCGGGTCCGCGCCGGCCGCCGGGCGTGGTGCAGCAGCATCAACGCCAGCAGCCCCGCGGTCTCCTCGTCCTCGGTCATCGACGCCAGCTGCCGGGTGAGCCGGATCGCCTCGGCCGCCAGGTCGACGTCGCCGGTGTAGCCCTCGTTGAAGACCAGGTAGAGCACCCGGAGCACCGTCGAAAGATCGCCCGGCTTCTCGAACCGCAGGTCGCTGACCGTGCGTTTGGCCCGGCTGATCCGCTGCGCCATGGTCGCCTCCGGCACGAGGTAGGCCTGGGCGATCTGCCGGGTGGTCAAGCCTCCGACGGCGCGCAGCGTGAGGGCCACCGCGGCCGCCGGGGTCAGCGACGGATGGGCGCACAGGAAGAACAGCCGCAGCGTGTCGTCAGTGTCGTTCGTGGGATCGGCCGGTCCGGGCGGCCGCTCGACCTCGACCCGCCGCTCCCGGTCGAGACGGGAGATCTCGGAGCGGCGGGTGTCGAGGAACTTGCGCCAGGCAACCGTGACCAGCCAGCCCTTCGGGTCGGCGGGACGGCGGTCCGGCCAGGTCAGCGCTGCCTGGAGCAGTGCTTCCTGCACGGCGTCCTCGGCCGACGCGAAGTCAACTCCGCGACGGCTGAGGACGCCGATCACCGAAGGAGTCAGCTCCCGGAGCAGCAGTTCGTCCATTTCTCGATCCGACCTGGCCGGTCCGCTCACTCGGTGACCATCGGCGGCGCGCCAAGGAACGGGCGCAGCTCGAGCCACTCGTGGATCGGCTTGCCGCCGGCTCCGGGGGCCGCCGACAACTCACCCGCGAGCTCGAGCGCGCGTTCGTAGGTGTCGACGTCGATCACCATCCAGCCGGCGATCAGGTCCTTGGTCTCCGCGAAGGGCCCGTCGGTGACCGGCGGACGGCCCTGCCCGTCGAACCGGACAAACGTGCCCTCGGGTGAGAGCGCCTGGCTGTCGACGTACTCACCGGTGCCCTCGAGCCGGGCGGCGAAGTCGTTCATGTACTGCACGTGGTCCTCGACCTCACCCGGGGTCCACTGGCCCATCGGGACGCCGTTGACGGCCTCGGGGGCGCCGCGGTAGTGCTTGAGGAGCAGATACTTCGTCATGTCGGGTCTCCTTGCCGTGGTGCCGCGGTGAAGTGCGGCGGTGTAGTGCGGCGGTGTAGTGCGGCGGGTTGGCCGCATCTGCCCCTGGGACGGAGCCGCCGGGCCGGTCTCGACATCCTCGCCACATCTTCTTCGCAAACTTCCTGACGACGTCCCTCCCGTCAATCCGGTTCGGGTTCTGGTGCTCGCGCCGCCCACCTCGGTCAGCGGCCCGGCCCGGCCACGAACTGACACCGACCCCGATGGGGCCCATGCTGGGTCGATGGCTCGCGTGGAGTACTACAACGATCCGAACGCGCCGAAGGCGACCAGTCTCGTCCCGGCGGTCACCGCCGCGATCCGGGACTCCGACGACCGGATCCTGCTGGTCCAGCCGACCGACGACGGGCCGTGGGTGCTGCCGGGCGGTGTCATGGTGGCTGGTGAGGCGATCGCCGACGCGGCGATCCGCACGGTCGCCGAGGAAACCGGCATCCAGGTGGAGATCACCGGACTGGTCGGCATCTACACCAGCCCGCACCACGTGACGGCCGACGAGGACGGCACCGTGCGCCAGGAGCTCTCGGTGTGCTTCCACGCCCGGCCGGGCAGCGGTCAGCTGAGCGAGGCCGCAACCGTCCGCTGGCTCGACATCGCCGAACTGGACGGGCTGCCCATCCATCCGTCCAGCCGGACCCGCATCAACGATGCCCTGGGCGACCGCGCCAGGCCGCGCATCGCCTAGCGCCGCGACCGCGCCGGCCCCTCGGTCACATTCGCCGGCCAGGATCCGTCAGAGCTGCGACGGACCGAGACGGCGGCCGGAGCACGGCGCCAGAAATGGGAGCAATGAAGGCACGGATGAAGAACCCGGCAATGGTCCTCCCGGACGCCATGACCGGCATTCAGCAGCTGTACAAGGCCATGCACCAGGGCGGGGTGCCGGCGACGACGCTGGAGCTGGTGCACCTGCGCGCCAGCCAGATCAACGGCTGCGGCGCCTGCGTCGACGCGGGTGTGCAGAGCGCGCGCAAGGCCGGCGAGACCGACGACCGGCTCCTGCGGGTGGTGGCCTGGCGGGAGACCGACCTGTTCACCGACGCCGAGCGCGCCGCGCTGGCCCTCACCGAGGCAGCTACCCGGCTGGCCGACCGGACCGAGGCCGTCACCGACGCGATCTGGGACGACGCGGCCGACCACTTCGACGAGAAGGGTCTGTCGGCCATCATCCTGATGATCGCCACGACCAACTTCTTCAACCGGATCAACACCACGATCAAGGAACCGGCCGGCGCCGGCTGGAGCTAGTTCTCGGTCCTGGAGGTCAGGGGACCGGTGGGGTTCCGGGCGGCTGAGCCCGTGCGCTTGCAACTT
>DASYLM010000476.1:0-10168 GCA_036009565.1 Pseudonocardia sp.
TGGCGCGTGGCGAGCCGGGGCCGGGTGCTCGATCAGGCTTGCGACGATCGGGCTAGTGCCGGTCGGGCTGTGACGGTCGGGCTAGTGCCGGTCGGGCTGTGACGGTCGGGCTGCGACGGTCAGGCTGTGAGTGTCAGGACACGCCGAGCTGTTCAGCGGCCGCCCTGGTGCCCTCGACCCGGGCCTTGATCTTCTCGAAGGCCACGTCGCGGGCGAAGTCGGGCGAGCCGTGGTTGGGCTTCTCGTCGATGCTGAACGGGGAGAAGCCGCAGTCGTCGGTCGCGCCGATGCGCTGGCGGTCGATGAAGTTGGCCGCGCGGACCAGCTGGTCGCGGACCTCGTCGGCGGTCTCCACCCTCGGGTTGCCCGGGTTGGTCACCCCGAGGTAGGCCATCGGTGTCACGCCGTCGGCGTCGTCCCGCAGGTACTTCCCGATCGACTCGAACACCGGGTCCTTGTCCCGCTCGCTCTTGAGCTGGATCAGGAAGTAGCCGGCGTTGATCTTGAACATCTCCGGCAGGAGGTTGTTGTACGGCACGTCCGCGCTGTGCACCGAGTCGCGGTCGCCGCCGGGGCAGGTGTGCACCCCGATGTTCACCCGCTCCTCGGGGGTGAAGCGCGCCATCACCCGGTTGTTGAGCTCGATGAAGTGCGGCAGCAACCCGGCACCGGTCCACGGGTTTCGCGGGTCGGCCCTGGTCGCCAGTCGGCCCTCGGTGAAGTCCACCGACACCCGCACCGCGCCGGCCTCGAACGCCTTGCGGATGTCCCGCTCGCACTCGTCGATGAGCGCGGCCTCGAAGTCGTCCCGGCTGTAGCCCTCCACCGGGTCCTCCAGCGGGTAGAGCAGCGCCAGCATCGACGGCGCGATGACCGCCTGCTTCATCGGCCGGTTGGCGTACGGCAGCGACTTCTTGAGCGAGTCGGCGGCGTAGTTGTTGTAGGCGAACGGGCCGCGCTCGAGCTTGGGCAGCTGGCGGCCGTGCCCGTCGGCGAAGATCGCGAAGTACTGGCCGCCCGGGCCGAGAGTGGGCGCCAGGCCGGTTCCGGCCAGGGTGTCCGTGATCGGGTAGGTGGCGAAGCTGGACCACCGCTGCTCGCCGTCGGAGATGATCGGGGCCCCGGTCGCCTCCTGGCGCTGGATCGAGTCCTTGACGGCCTCCTCCTGCTCGCCCTCGAGCTCTTCCTTACTGATCTCGCCGGCGTCGTAGGAGGCGTAGGCGGCCTGCAGCGTGGCCGGCCGCGGCAGCGAGCCGACAGGTTCGGTGGGGATTCCGGTGCTGGTCCTGGGGTCGTAGTCGCTCATGGGTCGTCATCACTCCGGTCGCTCAGTCAGCTTGCTCAGTCCGCATTGACTGGTGGCACAGGACTGCGCATACGCATGAGACAGATTTGTCTCTCTCGTGGGGTGCGGACTGTACCCGGGTGACGTGCGTCACGTCAATGAATGATCTTGACCGAGCACTGGGACCGGGCGCGGAGGGCCGCCGGCCCCCGCCGCCAGGACCAGTCCCGGCGGCGGGGGCACCCGGTGCGCACCGCGGGCACAAGGGGGAGCGCCGCGTCACGAACCTTCAGCCGGATCAATGACTTGAGGAGGATTGCCGGCCGGGGGTCCGGCGGACGTCGGGGGGCGTCCGTATCCTGTTCGTTATCGCGTCGTCACTGATCCGTGAGCAAAGTTACCGGACAACCAACGGCGGTCAATCCCGAAGTTGCCTCCCGTTAGCTTGCCGCGCACAACGGCGCGACGAACGGCTCGACCCCTCACCGGAACCAATCGAGCCCTCCCACTCGGCGCGCCCAGCGACCCCGCCCCCGCTCCGGTCGCGACTCTCCGGCGCGGTGCGGCAGCCCGACGCCACGGGCGTGGCGGTGAACGGTCGGCCCGTTCCGGGAACTTCCGACTCAGGACGTCAGCGCCGGCCGGGCGCACGCTGGCGGGGTAGCTCGGACAGTTCGGCAATGCGCACCGCGTTCCGACCGTCGCGCTTCGCGGCGTACAGCGCGGTGTCAGCGGCGTCCATGAGGTTCTCCAGGCCGGCGCCGTGCTCCGGGAACGCCGCGCCGCCCACCGAGACCGACAGCCCGGCGATGGTCAGCGAGCCGTGCGGGGTGGAGACCACCACGGACAGCGTGCTGATCCGGTGCCGGATCCGCTCGGCGATCGCGTGCAGCTCACCGGAGCCGTCCAGCTCGCGCCCCAGCTCCGGGAGCAGCACCACGAACTCCTCGCCGCCGAACCGGCCGACCAGGTCGTGCTCACGGACCTCCGCGCGCAGCGCCGCGGCGACCGCACTGAGCACCTCGTCGCCGGCGAGGTGCCCGTGGTCGTCGTTCACCGACTTGAAGTGGTCGAGGTCCAGGATCAGCACCGCCGCGCTGGTACGCCCGCGCTGGGCCCGGCGAAGCTCCTTCGCCGCCTGCGTGTGCCAGGCCGCCGCGTTGAGCAGCCCGGTCTTGCTGTCCGTGCTGGCCACCTCTTCCAACTGGCGGACCAGGACCGCGCGGTGCAGCACGAGCAGCGGCGCCATCACCAGCGGCACCTGCCACGGATTGGAGCCGAGCGCGAAAGCGGCCAGCGCGCCGAGGCACAGGGTGGCCAGTTCCAGCATGTTGTCGTCCCAATGCCCGATGAGCTGAGCCGGGCTGGGCCGGGGCAACGGTGCGCTCAGCGCAATTGCGGCGGCCACCAGGCCGGTGTTCACCGTCGCATAGGCCAGGATCGCCATCGCGACGGTGAGCAATTCGCGCGGACCGTCCAATCCACGCAATCCGCCACCGCCGGCGTAGCCCAGCACCGCCGTCGCCGCGTGGCAGGCCAGCACCACGGTCGCCGTGCTGAAGATGTGCCGGTAGGCCGGGACCCGAATCGAGCGCCACACCCGGAACCACTGGTGGGTAAATATGACCAAGACCACCACGGTGGTCAGCGCCGGCGGCAGCAGTACGGCGGCCGCGAACGTCCAGACCGAGCTAAGGTCGCCGTGCGGGGTGTCGGCAACCTGGCGGCGCAGCCGCTCCAGGCCGACAGCTATCTCGGTGTGCAGCACTCCCAACACACTCAGCATCAGGGTGCCGAATAGGGCCAACTGGGTGAACGAGCCTCGCGAGGTATCAACCAGGAACAGGCCGAACGCGGTGAGTTCGACCAATAGGACCGACGTCAGGACCCGATTGGGGAGAGCCCAGACCGCCCATCGGGTGAGCTGCCACGGGCGAGCCGGTGACGGCTCTGCCTCCATGCGTTCTCCCAGCTCAGTCGAGATTCATACTCGGACTCATACTCATTGTGACCCGAGCATCACGTGACGTGAGAGTAGCCCGTGCGCGCGTTGCTGTCACGGCGAGCGCGTCCACCCGCGAAGGAGGTGAGCCCCGTGCGGAACAAGCACTGGCACTGACCGATCGACGGTGACCCCACTTTACCGGAAGGAGGGTGCCGGAATGCGTAATCGCCACTGGTGAAGATTGGTGGACGACCATTGGCGCGAATAGTTGAGGAGGGAACAGCTATGTCCAACAAGCATTGGAACTGACGACCCGAAGAGACGCCGAACAAATGGACAGGAAAGGAGCTGCGCCATGGACAACCGGCACTGGTGAGACACCGGGCCAGGCCCACCGCCCGACAATGTGAAGGAGGTGTCCCGATGGACAACCGCCACTGGTGAACCACACCGCTCAGCCGCCGCTGGAGATGGGCGCGCCGCCAGATCCGAACCCTCGGATACCGGCGGCGGCCCGCCACCAGCGCCAGGCCGAGCTCAGTTGTCCCCAGTCCTCACCCCGGCCGGATCGAGCAGGTCGGCCACGTGCGCGAGCTCGTTGACGGTGCGCACCGAGCGGCGGCCGCCCCGGGACACGCTGATCCGGGTGATGCCGGTGTAGTCCAGCGGGAAGGTGAGCGGCCGGTCGAGTCCGAGCAGGGTCGCCAGGTAGACGTTGATGGTCCCGGCGTGGGCGAAGCAGACGACCGTCTCGGTGCCAGGGTGGGCGTCGGCGATGTCGGTCAGGGCCCGCTCCACCCGGGTCTGGAAGGCCACCACGTCCACGTACTCCGGCAGCTGCCCGTCGAGCATCCGCTGCCAGGCCGCCGGGTCCGCCTGGGGCATCTCGTGCACCGGGATGTAGTGGCCCTCCCCGGCGTCGTACTCGGCCAGCCCCGGCACGGTGACCAGCGCCATCTCGCGTGCCCTGGCCAGCGGCTCGGCCGTCTGCCGGGCCCGCAGCAGCGGGCTGGTGTAGAGCGCGGCGAGCGGCTCACCGGCCAGCGCCTCGGCCACCCGGGCGGCCTGCCGGTGCCCCAGCTCGGTCAGTGCGGGGCCGGCGCCGGGCTCTCCCCCGGCCTCCCGCGCGGCGGCCACCCCGCCCAACGCACGGTTCGGCAGGGCGTGCCGGACCAGGATCAGTCGCACTAGTCGGGTACCTGGTCGCCGTGGCCGGCGTCACGCAGCGCGGCGCGCAGCGCGTCCGCGTTCTTGTCCAGCGCGCCGGGATCCGGGCTGGTCTGTGCGTTGCGGAAGTCGAAGTCCCCCAGCCCCCAGGCCGGGAACACGTGCAGGTGCAGGTGCGGCACCTCGAAGCCGGCGATGATCAGCGCCACCCGGGGCGGCTGCCAGACCGCCTGGACCGCCTCGGCGATCCGGTGGCTGACCCCGTGCAGGTGGCCGAGCAGCGTATCGTCGGCGTCCACCCAGTGGTCGACCTCGGCGCGCGGCACGACCAGGGTGTGGCCGGGGCCCATCGGGTTGATGGACAGGAACCCGACCGACACGTCGTCACGCCAGACGAACCGTCCCGGCAACTCGCCCTCGATGATCTTGGTGAACAGCGTTGCCATCGGCTTTCCTTCCCCCGTAACCCAGTCGACGGACCCCTCGGACATTAGTCGACGGCCGTCGCCGCGATGAGCGCGCGCGTCGGCCACCACGACCACCCCAGCTAACCTGTACCCCCAAACCGACCCGGGTCGGCACGTGACCGGGTTCGTTCGCAGCAAGGAGAGACGTAATGCAGCCCTGGCCGGGAAGCGCGTATCCGCTCGGCGCCAGCTACGACGGCGCGGGTACCAACTTCGCGGTGTTCTCCGAGATCGCCGACCGGGTCGACCTGTGCCTGTTCGACGAGGCGGGCAACGAGGAGGCCATCCGGCTCCGCGAGGTCGACGGCTTCGTCTGGCACGGCTACCTGCCCAGCGTCGAACCCGGCCAGCGCTACGGCTACCGGGTGCATGGCCCCTACGACCCGGCGACCGGCACCCGGTGCAACCCGAACAAGCTGCTCATCGACCCGTACACGAAGGCAGTGGACGGCGGGGTGAACTGGGACGAGTCGGTGTTCGGCTACCAGTTCGCGTCCCCGGGCGAGCGCAACGACAACGACTCCGCGCTGCACGTGCCCAAGTCCGTCGTGGTGAACCCGTACTTCGACTGGGGCTCGGACCGGCCGCCCAAGACGCCGTACCACGAGACACTGATCTACGAGGCGCACGTCAAGGGTCTGACCATCGCGCACCCGGACATCCCGGAGGAGGAGCGCGGCAGCTACGCCGGGCTGGCCCACCCGGTGATGATCGAGCACCTGCAGCGGCTCGGGGTGACCGCCGTCGAGCTGATGCCGGTGCACGAGTTCCTCAACGACCACCACCTCGAGGAGAAGGGGCTGGCCAACTACTGGGGCTACAACACCGTCGCCTTCCTCTCGCCGTACCACGGCTACGCCTCCGACACCCGCCCCGGCGGCCAGGTCCGGGAGTTCAAGTCGATGGTCCGGGCGCTGCACCAGGCCGGCATCGAAGTCATCCTCGACGTGGTCTACAACCACACCGCCGAGGGCAACCACATGGGCCCGACGCTGTCCATGCGGGGCATCGACAACCCGGCCTACTACCGGCTGGTCGAGAACGACAAGCAGTACTACCTCGACTACACCGGCACCGGGAACTCGCTCAACGTGCGCAACCCGCACACCCTGCAGCTGATCATGGACTCGCTGCGCTACTGGGTGCTGGACATGCACGTGGACGGCTTCCGGTTCGACCTGGCCTCGACGCTGGCCAGGGAGTTCTACGACGTGGACCGGCTGAGCACGTTCTTCGACCTGATCCAGCAGGACCCGGTGATCAGCCAGGTCAAGCTGATCGCCGAGCCGTGGGACATCGGCCCCGGCGGCTACCAGGTGGGCAACTTCCCGCCGCTGTGGAGCGAGTGGAACGGCCAGTACCGGGACACCGTGCGGGACTTCTGGCGGGGCGAGCCGGGCACCCTCGGCGAGTTCGCCTCGCGGCTCACCGGCTCCTCGGACCTGTACCAGCACGACGGCCGCCGGCCCTACGCGTCGATCAACTTCGTCACCGCGCACGACGGCTTCACCATGGCCGATCTGGTGTCCTACAACGAGAAGCACAACGACGCCAACGGCGAGGGCGGCAACGACGGCGAGAGCCACAACCGGTCCTGGAACTGCGGCGTGGAGGGTCCCACCGACGACCAGGCGGTGCTCGAGCTGCGCGAGCGCCAGCAGCGCAACTTCATCGCCACGCTGCTGTTCAGCCAGGGCGTGCCGATGCTGCTGCACGGCGACGAGCTGGGCCGCACCCAGGCCGGCAACAACAACGTGTACTGCCAGGACAACGAGGTGTCCTGGATGGACTGGGAGCTGGCCGACAAGCATGCCGGGCTGCTCGGGTTCAGCGCCGGGGTGGCTGCGGTCCGGGCCGCGCACCCGATCTTCCGGCGGCGCCGGTTCTTCTCCGGGCGCTCCCTGGTCCGCGGCGCGGCGGACACCGATGAGCTCAACGACATCGCCTGGTTCACGCCGTCCGGCGAGGAGATGACGGACCGGGACTGGTCGTCGGGTTTCGGTCAGTGCGTCACGGTGTTCCTCAACGGCGACGGCATCCCGGACGTCGACGAGCGCGGCGACCGGATCCTGGACGACTCGTTCCTGCTCTGTTTCAACGCCTCCTCCGAGGACATCGAGGTGACCCTCCCCGGTGAGCGGTACGGCGGCCCGTGGGCGGTGGTGGTCGACACGGCCGTCGGCGAGGTGCACACGCTGTCCGACGCGCCCGGCATCGTGGCCCACGAGCCGGAGACCCTTGCCGAGGGCAGCACGATGACCGTGCCGTCCCGCTCCCTGCTAGTGCTGCAACGAACGGACTGACGCTGTGCCGACAGACCCCACCACTCGACCGAGGGCGCTGCCCACCTCGACGTACCGGCTGCAGCTGCACGCCGGTTACACCTTCGCCCAGGCCGCCGAGCTCACCGACTACCTCGCCGAGCTCGGCGTGGGCGCGCTGTACGCCTCACCGATGCTCCAGGCCGCCCCCGGCTCCAACCACGGCTACGACGTGGTCGACCCGACCAGGGCATCCATCGAACGGGGCGGCGAGCAGGGCCGCCAGCAGCTGGTGGCCGCCGTCCGCGCGGCCGGGCTCGGCCTGCTGGTCGACATCGTGCCCAACCACGTCGGCGTCGCGGTGCCGATCGACAACCCGTGGTGGTCCGATGTGCTGGCGCACGGGCGCGACTCCGCCTACGCGACGTACTTCGACATCGACTGGGCGGCCGGGCCGCTGCTGCTGCCGGTGCTCGGGGCGGCGTCGGAGGCCGACGAGGACGCCGAGCTGGAACGGCTCGAGGTGGTCCGCGACGAGCACGGCTACCCCGGGCTGCGCTACTACGAGCACCTGTTCCCGGTGGCGCACGGCAGCGCCGACCACGGCTCCCCGCGCGAGGTGCACGCCCGGCAGCACTACCGGCTGGTGTCCTGGCGCCGCGGCGCCGCCGAGCTGACCTACCGGAGGTTCTTCGACGTCTCCGACCTGGCCGCCGTGCGGGTGGAGGACCCGGTGGTGTTCGAGGCCATGCACCGCGAGGTGCTGCGCTGGGTGGCCGCCGGTGAGGTGGACGGGCTGCGGGTGGACCACCCCGACGGGCTCACCGACCCGGGTGGGTACCTGCGCCGGCTGCGCGCCGCGCTCGGTCCCGACCGCTGGCTGCTGGTGGAGAAGATCCTGGGTGTCGGCGAGACGCTGCCGGCGTCCTGGCCGGTGGACGGCACCACCGGCTACGAGGCCCTGCGGGAGATCTGCGGGGCGTTCGTGGACCCGGCCGGCGCCGGGCTGCTCAGCCAGTTCGCCGCCGAGCACACCGGCGAGCGGCTGGCCGCGCACACCGTGGAACGCCGGGCCCGGCGCGAGGTGGCCGACAGCATCCTGGCCGCCGAGGTGCGCCGGATCGCCCGGCTGTTGCCCTCGCCGGCCGCCGGCGGCCCGGGGGGCACCGACACCGCCAGCCTCACCGCCAGCGAACCCGCCAGCGACACCGACAGCGACACCGAGGCCGGGACCCCCGCCGACGGCGACCCGGCCAAGGCGGTCGAGGCGGTGGCCGAGCTGCTGTGCTCGTTCCCGGTCTACCGGTCCTACCTGCCGGAGGGGCGCCGCGCGCTGGACGTGGCCCTGTCGGTGGCGCGGACCAACCGGCCGGACCTGACCGAGCCACTGGAGCAGCTCTACCTGCGGATGTTGGCCGAGCCGGACGGCGAGCTGGCCCGGCGGGTGCAGCAGACCTCCGGGATGGTGACCGCGAAGGGTGTCGAGGACACCGCCTTCTACCGGTGGAACCGGCTGGTCGCGCTGAACGAGGTCGGCGGCGACCCGGCCCAGTTCGGGGTCTCGGTGGCGGACCTGCACGCCGCCGCCGCCGCCCGGCAGGCCGCCACGCCGGCCAGCATGACCACCCTGTCCACGCACGACACCAAGCGCTCCGAGGACGTCCGGGCCCGGCTGGCCGTGCTGGCCGAGCTGCCCGGCGAGTGGGCCTCGGCGATGCGCGGCTGGGCGGCGGCGCACCCGCTGCCGGAGCGGTCGCTGGAGCTGCTGGCCTGGCAGTGCCTCGTCGGCGCCTGGCCGATCACCGCCGAGCGGATGTCCGCCTACCTGCTCAAGGCCGCCAAGGAAGCCAAGCTGGCGACCAGCCACGTCGATCCGGTGCCCGAGGTGGACGCGGCGATCGCCGAGTGGCCGGCGGCGGTGCTGGCCGACCCGGCGACCGTCGCCTCGATCGAGGAGTTCGTGGCCCGGATCGCCCCGGCCGGCTGGTCCAACTCGCTGGGCCAGAAGCTGGTGCAGCTGGCCGGCCCCGGCGTGCCGGACGTCTACCAGGGCACCGAGTGCTTCGAGTACTCGCTGGTCGACCCGGACAACCGGCGCCCGGTCGACTTCGCCACGCGCCGTGCCCTGCTGGCCCGCCTCGACGAGCACTGGCTCCCGCCGGTGGACGGGACCGGGGCGGCCAAGCTGCTGGTCACCACGTCCGCGCTGCGGCTGCGCCGGTGGCGGCCCGAGCTGTTCGACGGCTACCGACCACTGGTCGCCGACGGCCCGGCCGCCGGGCACGCGGTCGCGTTCGCCCGCGCTCCCGGCGTGGTCGCGGTGGCCACCCGGCTGCCCGTCGGGCTGGCCGCACGGGGCGGCTGGACCGACACCACGCTGGCGCTGCCGGACGGCGCCGCCGACTGGACCGACGTGATCACCGGCGAGTCGGTGCGGGGTGCGGTACCCCGGCTGGGCGAGCTGCTGGCCCAGTACCCGGTCGCCCTGCTGGTGCGCCCGGCCTAGGGAGTTCGCCGGGGTCCCGCCGAGATCGACACCCTGGCTGTCGCCAGGGGCCCGGGACGACCGTCCTGTCGATCTCGGCGGCCGGGCACGGCCGCACGGGCCAACCGACATGATCGGCGTGAGATCCGGATCGGCGGTCGGCCGGTCGCGTTGAGCAGCCCGGTGGACGCGCAGCGCGCCGGCATCGCGATGATCCACCAGGAACCGGATCTGGTGCCCGCGCTATCCATCGCGGAGAACGTCTTCCTCGGCCGCGACCGCGGACCCCGCTGCGTACCGTCGACGTGCGCCGGATGGTCCGGGACACCGCCCGGCTGCTGGCCCGCGCCGGAGCCGCGGACCAGCTCTACGCCGAGCTGAACAAGAGCTGACCGCGGCGCGCATTCTCCGCGCACACAGCTCCACCGGCTGCACACAGCGGCCCAGGCCGCTGTGTGGGCTAGCCGCGCGCTGTGTCAGCGGGGTCTGGGCTCCGCCGGCTGCTGCCGCCGGGGGCTGGGCTCCGACGGCTGCTGCCGCGCTCGATCAGCCGGGCCT
>DASYLM010000477.1:0-3203 GCA_036009565.1 Pseudonocardia sp.
TGACCGAGACGCCGCCGCGGCCGGGCCGGCGCAGCTGCAGGAAGTGGCCGGCCCCGGTGCGCTGGAAGCCGATCGCCCACGGCCCGAACCGGGGAGGTCCGGCCACCGAGACGGTGGTGCCGAGCTGGCCGACCGAACGGATACCGCTGCACATCCGTACCCAGGACGCCGCGTCCAGCCGGGGCACTCCCCTGGCCACCAGCTCATCGGCCCACCGAGTGCATCACCGAACTCAGCGACCGCCGCATGTCCACCGGCAGCTCGGGCACCTGTCCGAACGCGTTCGGGCTCGCCATGACCATGACGGTAACCGGACGACATGATCGATCTCGGCGTTTCGGCGAAACCCGGATGATCGCCCGGCGTCACGCGACGCCGACCTGTGGACAACTCCGAGCGAGGCGACCGCCGCCGCATTAGGCTCAAAATCATGCGTGGTTCTTTGATCGGTACCGAGGTCCGTCGCGTCGAGGATCCGGAGCTCATGCGCGGCGAGGGCACCTACGTCGACAACCTCGACCTGGGTGAGGGCCTCCTGCACCTGGCGTTCGTGCGCTCCCCACTTCCGCACGCCCTGATCACCGGCGTCGAGTCCGGCGCTGCCCGCTCCGCCGCCGGTGTCGTGGCCGTCTACACCGCCGACGACCTGGGGATTCCCGCCCACCACTCGTTCATGGTGGTCAACGACGCGTGCGCCCGGCCGCCGCTCGCCCAGGGCAAGGTCCGTTTCGTGGGCGACATCGTGGCCGTCGTGGTGGCCGAGTCCAAGGCCGCCGCGGTGGACGCCGTGGAGCTCGTCGAGGTCGACTACGAGCCGCTGCCGGCCGTGATCGATCCGGAGGAAGCGCTGGCCGAGGGTGCGCCGGCCCAGTTCGAGGAGCTCGGCGGCAACCTCGCGGCCGGTGTCCGGTCCGAGATCGAGGAAGACCCGCTGGCCGATGCCGAGGTGGTGGTGCGCGCCCGGATCGAGAACCAGCGCCTCGCCGTGGTGCCGATGGAGGGCAATGCGATCGCCGTGCTGCCCGGCGCGCCGGGCGACAAGTTCGACCTGACCGTCTACGTCTCCACCCAGATGCCGCATGCCTGGCGTGGGCTGACCGCCACGCTGTTCGGGCTGGACCCGGAGCGCATGCGGGTGATCGCTCCACACGTGGGCGGCGGGTTCGGCGGCAAGGCCGGCATCGTCGCCGAGCACAGCGTGGCGGTAGCCGCCGCCCGGACTCTGAACCGGCCGGTCAAGTGGTCCGAGACCCGCTCGGAGAACCTGATCGGGATGCCGCACGGACGGGCCATGGTGCAGTACGCCGAGCTGGGCCTGCGCCGCGACGGCACGATCACCGGGCTGCGCATCCGGGTGATCGGTGACGCCGGTGCCTACGCGGGCTTCGGCGGCGCGCTGGCCATGGGCCCGAGCTACTCGATGGCGCAGGGCGTCTACCGGATCCCCAAGATCGGTTACGACGTGGCGGTGGCGCTGACCAACACCACACCCGTCGGTGCGTTCCGCGGCGCCGGCCGCCCGGAGGCCAGTGCGCTGCTCGAGCGCATGATCGACCTTGCCGCCGTCGAGCTGGCCATCGACCCGGCCGAGCTGCGCCGGCACAACTTCGTGGGCTCCGACGAGTTCCCGTACGAGACTGTGGTCGGCACCGTCTACGACTGCGGCGACTACCAGCGTTCGCTGGACGAGGTGCTGCGCATCTCCGACTACCCGGGGTTGCGCGCCGAGCAAGCCCGTCGCCTGGCCGAGGGCGACCGCCGGGTGCTGGGCATCGGGCTCGGCAGCTACGTGGAGATCACCGCTGGGGGCGGGGCCCAGGAGTGGGGCTCGGTGACGGTGCACGAGGACGGCACGGCCACCGCAGCGGTCGGCACCTCCGGGCACGGCCAGGGGCACGCCACGTCGTTCGCGATGTTGGTGTCCGAGCAGCTCGGTATCCCGATCGAATCGATCAAGTTCATCCAGGCGGACACGGCGGTCGTGCCGCGCGGCGGTGGTACCGGCGGGTCCCGGTCACTGCAACTCGGCGGCAGTGCCGTCTACGGGGCGGCCGGCAAGGTGCTCGAGCAGGCCCGCGAGTTGGCCGCCGAGCTGCTGGAAGCCTCGGCGGACGACATCGAGGTCACCGACGACGGCCAGGTCGGCGTGGCCGGCGTGCCGGACCGGACGCTCAGCTGGGCCCAGTTGGCGGGCGCGGCGGTCGAGGCCGGCAAGCCGCTGACCGCCGCGCTGGACATCGACCAGGGCGGCGCCACGTATCCGTTCGGCAGCCACGTCGCCGTCGTGGAGGTCGACCTCGACACGGGGTTCGTGCGGCCGCTGCGGCACTTCGCGGTGGACGACTGCGGTCGGGTGCTCAACCCACTGATCGTGCGCGGTCAGCAGCACGGCGGCATCGCCCAGGGCATCGCGCAGGCGCTGTGGGAGCACGTCACCTTCGACGCCGACGGCAACCCGACGACCGGCACGCTGGCCGACTACACCGTGCCCACCGCCGCCGACCTGCCGCCCTACGACGTGGCCAGCACCGAGACACCAACCCCGCTGAACGCGCTCGGTGCCAAGGGCATCGGTGAGGCGGCGACCATCGGGGCCACCCCGGCAGTGCAGAACGCGGTGGTCGACGCGCTGTCACACCTGGGCGTGCGGCACGTGGACATGCCGTGCACCCCGGAGCGGGTCTGGCGCGCGGTCGCGGCGGCGGCGAGCAGCGGCGGCCCGACCGACCCGTGGCGAGAGCCACCGGCGATCTTCGCCACGCTCCCGGCGCGCGGCGCGGGCGGGGAGCCGGAGACCGCCGACATCTGACCGGGTAGGCCGGGTTGGGTTTTGGGGGTAGGGGTTGGGCCCGGGGTTCGTCCGGGGGAGGGTTCGGCCGGGCGCGGGTTCGGCCCGGGTGCGGGTTCGGCCCGGGTGCGGGTTCGGCCCGGCGCGGGTTCGGCCGGGCGGGGTCGTCCCGGGTGCGGGTTCGTCCCGGGTGTGGGGTCGGTCCGGGTGCGGGTTCGGCCGGAGGGGCCGGTCTGGGTGCGGGTCCGGCCGGGCGGGTTCGGCCCGGGTGCGGGTTCGGCCCGGGTGCCGGCTCGGGTTTGCCGGGCTGCGCCGGTTGCGACTGGCCTACGAAGGCCGGGCCGGTTGGGCTGGGACTGGTCGCGGCGGCCACACACCGTTATTTTCATGGTCAACTCAACCTGAGCGGGGTTTT
>DASYLM010000478.1:0-5338 GCA_036009565.1 Pseudonocardia sp.
CGCCAGGTTCAGCGACTCCAGCGTGGTGCCCTGGTTGGAGGCGCCGTCGCCGAAGAACGCCACCGCGACCCCGCCGGTACCCAGCTGCTTGGACGCCAGTGCCCGCCCGCAGATCAGCGGCGGTCCGCCACCCACGATGCCGTTCGCGCCGAGCATGCCCTTCGACAGGTCGGCGATGTGCATGGAGCCGCCCTTGCCCTTGCACGAGCCGCTGACCCGGCCGTAGATCTCGGCCATCATGCCGAGCACATCGACGCCCTTGGCGATGCAGTGGCCGTGCCCCCGGTGGGTGGACGCGATCGCGTCCCGGTCATCGAGGTGGCTGCAGACGCCCGTCGCGGACGCCTCCTCCCCCGCGTAGAGGTGCACGAAGCCGGGGATGTCCCCGCTGGCGAACTCCTCGTGCACCCGCTCCTCGAACTCGCGGATGGTGCGCATCGTGCGGTATGCCTGGAGCAGGGCGTCCGGCCCGAGCTCCTGGGTCGCCTGGGTTGGCAGCGTGCCGGTCATGACATCACGATCCCTCCGTCGATCATGACCGACTGCCCGGTCATGTAATCCGAATCCGGTCCGGCCAGGTAGGAGACGAACCCGGCGACGTCGTCGGGGGTCTGCACCCGCCCCAGTGCGATGAGCTCGGAGTAGTTGGCGAGCGCCTCGCCCTTCGCGGTGCCCAGGTAGGACCCGAGCTTCTCGTCGATCAGGTCCCACATGTCGGTGCCGACGATCCCCGGGCAGTACGCGTTCACCGTGATCCGGTGTTTGGCCAGCTCCTTGGCGGCGGCCTGGGTGAGCGCGCGGACGCCGAACTTGGTGGCCGAGTAGTGCCCGAGGTAGTCGAACCCGGCGTGCCCGGCGATCGAGGCGGCGTTGATGATCTTGCCGCCGCTGCCCTGTGCGATGAACCGCTCGGCGGCGGCCTGCAGGCAGTAGACCACGCCGAACACGTTCACCGAGAACATCGTCTCGAGGTCCTTCGGGGTCACCTCCAACAGCGTCTTGACCTGGGCGATCCCCGCGTTGGCGACCATCACGTCGAGCCGGTCCAGCTGGTCGCAGGCGCGGGCGACCATGTCGAACACGGCGTCCCGGTCGGTCACATCCGCCGGTACCGCGACCGACCGGCCTCCGGCGGCGGTGATCTCCTTGCTGACCGCCGAGGCAGTGGCGGGGTCGATGTCGTTGATCGCGACCGCCAGCCCGTCCCTGGCCAGCCGCAGTGCGATCCCTCGGCCGATGCCCCGGCCACCGCCGGTCACCAGCGCGACCCGTTGCGCTGTCATGGTTGCCTCCTCTGCCGGGTGTGAACCCGGGCGCCGCTACGGGTGGACGAGGATCTTGACGTGCTCGTCCTTGTGCTCGATCAACTGCCGGAAACCGCCGTCCACCAGCTCGTCCAGCCCGATCCGCGCGGTGATGAACTGGCCGGCGTCGACGGTGCCGTCGGTGAGCAACCGGATGGTGTCCGGGTGGTCGCCGCAGTAGGCCAACGAGCCGAGCACGGCCACCTCGGAGATCACCAGGGAGTTCATGTCCACGGTCGCGGCGTGGCCCCAGATCGCCACGTTCACCACGGTTCCGCCGGGGCGCACCGAGCCGATCGCGCTGGCCAGCACCGCGTCGATGCCGGCACACTCGAACGCCACATCCGCGCCGGCCCCCTCGGTGAGATCGCGGACCGCGGTCGGCACGTCCACCTCGGTCGGGTCCAGCACCACGTCGGCGCCGGCGCCGGGTGCCTTGCCCTTGCGCGCGGCGGCCGGCTCCACCGAGATGATCTGCCCGGCGCCGGTGGCCTTCAGCGAGGCGATGGTGACCAGCCCGATCGGGCCGGCGCCGAACACCACCGCGGTGCCGCCCTTCGGCAGCGCGGACAGCCGCACCGCGTGGTAGCCCACCGCCAGCGGCTCGACGAGTGCACCGAGGTCGGTACTGAGCTCGCCCAGCGGGTGGATCCAGCGCTGGTCGACCACGCAGCGCTCGGAGAAGCCACCCTGCGAACCGGCCAGCCCGATGAACCCGAGCGACCGGCAGATGTTGTACCGCCCGGCCTGGCACGCGGAACAGGTTCCGCATACGTAGTACGGCTCCACGGCGACCCGGTCACCCACGCTGACCCCGGTGACGCCCTCGCCCAGCTCGGCGACCGTGCCGGCGAACTCGTGCCCCATCACCACCGGCAGGGTCTCCCCGGTGAGCGGGTGCGGGGAGCCGGGCGGCGGGATGAACAGCGGGCCCTCCAGGAACTCGTGCAGGTCGCTGCCGCAGATGCCGCACCAGTCCACGGCCACCTTCACCTGACCGGGCGCTGCCTCGGGTTCGGGTACCTCGTCGATCCGGATGTCGCCGCGTCCGTGGTACCGAGCTGCCTTCATCTGACCTCCTGATAGGTCGTCACCGGTTGGTTCATGCCGGACACCAGAAGCCCGCGCTCGGCGGCGCGGGCCAGCGCGGCCCGGACGTCGAGCACGGTCGGGCCGTGCGGGGTGAGCGTGACCGTGACCGGGGTGTCCGGGCCGAACTCGAGCTCCCGCTCCCCGTCCACCGCGACCGTGCCCCTGGGGACCGCGCTGGTCATCGGCTCACCCGCGCGCAGCGCCACCACGCCCAGCACCCCGACCGAGGCGAGCACTCCGGGGGCGACCGGGGCCAGCACCCGGCGTGGCGCGGCGGCGTCGCCGGCCAGCCGCAGCGCAACCCCGTCCCGGTCGCCCCGCCCGGTCGGCGCCACCAGACCGGCGATGCTGGACAGTCCGATGGCGTGCGGCTCGGCGAACGCGCAGTACAGCTCGCGCAGCGTCCCGACCTCCCACAGTGCCCGGGCACCCACATGCGCCACGGTGGAGACGCACACGTCCACCAGCGCGATCTCGGTGGCCGCCCCGCACCGCACCCGCAGCGCCTTCGCCCGGTAGGTGGCCTCCTCCGGCGTCACCTGCCCGGTGGCCAGCAACGCGGCGGCGGAGCCGGCGACGGTGGCCTCCCACATCTCCGGGAACGCGTTGTTCGTACCGGTGGACAGCGGCAGCAGCGGCACGTCGGCACTCTCGGCGGCCGCGGCCCGCACGGTGCCGTCCCCGCCGAGCAGCACCACGGCGGCGACCCCGCGCCCGCGCATCGCCCGGACCAGCTCGCGGGTGTCCTCGGCGTCCCCGCTCGGGCGCTCCAGCGCGCAGAAGTCCAGCTCCGGCCACCGGCCGTCCCGGGCGCGGCGTTTCCCGGCGGCCCGCAGCACACCGCCGGCGACGCCCATCTCGTCGGTGGACATGTAGACCCGCTCGACGCCGAGCGCACCGGCCGCCGCGATCAGCCGCAGGGCCATGTTCGTCTTCTCCGCGTTCGGGAACACCGACGCCCGTGCGACCAGCCGGCGGATGTCCCGCCCGGACATCGGGTTGGCGATGATGCCGATCGCCGTCCCGGGCACCACCGGGGGCACAGCGGGCACCATCGAGCCTTCACCGGGCACCGGCGGCGGCGCCCCGTCGCCCGTCGGGTACCCCGGCATCCTCACGCTCCCTTGCGTTCTCGCTCGCGGTGACCCAGCTCACCCCGACCGGTGGGATGGGGCAACGGTTGCAGCCGGGTTGCAGCGCGGGCGGGGCGCCGTCAGCGCCTCGTTCAGCCTCGGTCAGCGCCGCACTGTCAGCGCCTCGGTCGGCGCTGGCGGGGCGCCGTCAGCGCCTCGGTCAGCGCCGCACTGTCAGCGCCTCACCGTCAGCGCCCGCCCGCTGCGAGAGCCCGTACCCCGGGCGCCGTCGAGTTCCGGACGAACGCGCTCCCGGTCAGGTCGGGCAGCCGTACGTCGACACCCGGCGCGATCCGGTACGGCCGGGCCAGCAGCAGCCCGCCCAGGGTGCGGCGCAGCCGGGACAGCTCCGCGCGAACCGTGACCAGGTGGGCGCCGTCGCCGTAGAGCGCCCGGCTCAGCTCCGCCGCGTTCGTCCCGGTGTCCCCCGCCACGGCCAGCAGCAACAGCAGTTCGGCCGGTCGGGCTGAGAGCGGGTGCAGCCACCGGTTGGTGCCCTCGACAACCGCCCGCACCGGCCGCGAGTCCAGCTCGAGGCTCAGCCGCAGCCGGTCGCGTGGCACCGCGCCCGGGCTCGCATCGGCGGCCCGCAGCAGCCAGCCACCCGGCACCGCCTCCGGCTCGCACAGGCCGACACCGTGCACCGCGAGCTGCTGGTCCGCCCGGGGCACCGCCACCCGGTCCACCGGTGCCATCCCGGTGACGGCGGCCACCCAGCCGTGGTCGTCGACCACCAGCGCCGGCCCCGCCACGCCGGCCAACAGCGGGACGCCGACCGTGCGCAGCGCCTCCAACCGTCCCTCGTGCAGGTGCCAGAGGCTGGACTCGGCCAGTTTCACCGCGGTGCACACCAGGGCCACCGTGGTCGGATGGACCGTCTCGGCGAGCCCGGTGACGTCGACGACGCCGAGCAGCTCGCCGGTGCGCGGGTCGTGGACAGGGCACGCTGTGCAGGTCCACGGGTGCTGGCGGCGCACGAAGTGCTCGGCCGAGAACAGCTGGACCGGGGCGGCCTCGGCCAGCGCGGTGCCGATCGCGTTGGTGCCGACCGCCCCTTCGGACCAGGTGGCGCCCTCCGCGAAGCCGAGCCCGTCCGCGCGGTGCCGGACCCGCGAGGCGCCCTCCCGCCACAGCACCACACCGTGGGCATCGGTGATCACCATGATGTGCCGGGCGTCCTCGGCCACCGAGGTGAGGCTGGCCCGCAGCTGCGGCAGCACCCGGCTCAGCGGCGAGGCCTGCCGGCGCTGTTCGACCTGGTCGGGCGTCATCGGGGCCGGCGGGTCGCCGAGGTCCGGGTTCACGCCGTACTGCCGGACCCGCGTCCAGGATCGTTCGACCAGGTCACGCGGGCGGGCGGGCGGTCGGTCGCCGGAGAGCAGCGCATCGTGCACGCGGGCGAGCATGCGGGCATGCCGACCGAGGTCGACCCCGGGCCGGACCGCGCAGACGCCTTCGTCCACCGAGTTACCTCCGAGGGCGGCCGTCACCACCCAAGGCCCAGCCTAGGTAGCCGGTGTGGCGGGCGCCATAGCCCGCGTGGGGGCGTCTGGCACCGCCCTCGGCGCCCTCGGGGTGCCGAGCAGCACGCCGGCCACGATCACCACGCCGGCGACCAGCTCCACCCGGCCGGGCCGCTCGGCCAGCAGCACGAAGGACAGCGCGATGCCCAGCACCGGGACCAACAGCGAGTACGGCGCGACCATCCCGGCCGGGTAACGGGACAGCAGGAACGTCCAGATCCCCTGGCCGACGACGGTGGCGCACAGCACCAGGTTGCCGAGCGCGGCCAGCCCCGGCAGTCCGGCC
>DASYLM010000479.1:0-7269 GCA_036009565.1 Pseudonocardia sp.
GAACGCCTCGACGAGCGGGTCGTCGTGACGGGCCCGGCGCAGCCTGTGGTGCTCGCTGATCAGGCTGGACACCAGCTCCGTGTGGGGCTCGCCGGCCTCGCCCAGTTCGGCCGTCGCGCGGCGCACCGAGGGCGGCAGGTAGTCCCAGGTCCCGTCGAACCAGATGCCGGCGTCGTGGAAGAAGCCAGCGACGCCGAGGGGTACCGCGACGTCCGCCGGGACCTCGCACTGCAGTCCGACGACACCGATCACCCGGTGCACATGGCCCCGGTAGACCGGCAGGTCCGGGCCGAAGACCGGGGCGTGGCGTTCGAAGAGCTGGTCCGCGGTGTCATGGGCGCGGGCGATCGATGTGGTGGGCACGGTGCTCCAGAGGCGGGGGGAGTGGCGCTGATCGAAACGTCAGCGCTGATCATGGCCCTGGCCGGAGCGGCTCACCAGTGGCGCCCGCGGCTACTATCGACCATTGTGCGCCAGAAGGTCGTGGTGATCGTGCCGGAGGGCGGCAGCCTCTTCGAGATCGCGACGCCGCTGCGGGTGTGGGGCCCGGACCCCGGTGAGCCGGACTGGCCGGACACGGATCTGGTCGCCTGCGGCACCCGGGACGGTCGGGCGAGCCTGGCGGTGCCGCCGCTGTCCCTCGGTGGCCTGGAGCGGCTGGCCGACCACGTCCCCGGGGCGGACATGGTCATCGTGCCCACCTGGCCCGTCGACGACCGGCCCGTTCCCCGCTCGCTGGTGACCGCCCTGCGGGCCGCGCACGACCGCGGCTGCCGGATCGTCGGGCTGTGCCTCGGGGCGTTCGCCGTTGCGGAGGCCGGCCTGCTGGACGGCCGTCGCGCGGTGACCCACTGGCGCTATGCCGACGACTTCGCACGGCGTTTTCCGGCTGTCCTGCTCGACCGGGCGCCGCTGTACGTGGATCTCGGTTCGGTGGTGACCTCCGCCGGCAGTGCCGCCGCGATCGACTGTTGCCTTCACCTGGTGCGCGGTGACCACGGCGCCGATGCGGCGGCCATGGTCGCGAGGTCACTGGTCACCGCGCCGCACCGCTCCGGCGGCCAGTCCCAGTTCGCGGCCGTCCAACCGCTGAGCACCGCCGACGACCGGCTCGGCGGCCTGCTGGGCGCGGCGGCCGAGGACATCGGTGAGGTGCGGTCCGTCGCCGATCTGGTGGAACGCTCGGCGATGAGCCGCCGCGCGCTCGAGCGGCTGTTCCGTAACCGGCTGGGCTCCTCGCCGGGGTCCTGGCTGACGGCTCAGCGGGTGCAGGCAGCGCGACGGCTGTTGGAGGGCACCGACCTGAGCGTCGAGGCGGTGGCCGAGGCAGCCGGTTTCGGGTCGGTACAGGCGCTGCGCCGGGAGTTCCGACTGGCCGTGCAGGTCGCGCCGACGATGTACCGGAGGTCGTTCCGCGCGCCGGTTCCGGTCTGATCGGGGCGCTCCGGCCCGCTGGTCACCACGGGTTGCGCTGCTGGGGCAGGGATACCTCGACCCCCTCCCAGTAGGCGATCTCCACGCCGGCGTCGAGCACGGCCGCCTCGAACGAGTCGAGGACCGGACTGAGCAGGTCGGGTCCGGGTTCGGCGTCGGTCATGGTCAGCGTCGCGGTGAGCATGAGGTCGCGGTGGAAGGGGTCGATCACCACGGTGTCCCGGTCCCGGCTGAGCACGAGCCGGATCGCCTGTGCCTGCTCGTCGAGAAGGAGACGGCGCAGCCGGACCGCGATCCGCACACTCCAGGTCTGCGCGCTCGTCATCCCGTTCCCCGACTCGGCCCACGCTCCGTGGACCCCGAGCGTCGTCCCGCTCAGCCTTGCCGGCATCTCCCCGCGGCTGGACTTTTGTACCCCTATCGAGCCTGCCGGCCGGACCGGGTGGGCGACCCGGTGCGGTGGGGTCAGAGGTCGAGCTCGACCGGGCCCTCGGCGGCGTGGATGCAGGTGCGCACCATCTCGTTGCGCGCCTCCCGTACGTCGCCGGTGCGCAGGTCGCGGATCGTGCCCTCGCGCAGTCGGGCCACACAGGTGTGGCAGACGCCCATCCGGCACCCGAACGGCATGTCCACCCCGGCCGCCTCGCCGGCGACCAGCATCGGCGTGCCGGGCGGGCACTCGGCCTCCAGCTGCCGGCGCGGGAAGCGGATGGTGCCGCCCTCGCCGCCTGCGTCCTCGCCGCCCACCACGGGCTGGAAGCGCTCCAGGTGCAGCCGCTCGTCGGCTCCGTGTTCGCCCCAGTGCCCACTGAGTGCGTCGAGCAGCTCACCCGGACCCGAGGCGTAGGTGTCCCGCTCCCGCCAGTCCGGGCACAGCGTCTCGACGTCCGCCGGGGTGATCCGGCCCCGCTCGCCCGACTCCCAGATGTGCACGGTCAGTCCGGGCTCACCGTCGGCCAGCGACCGCAGGTCGTCACCGAAGATCACCTGTTCGAGGGAGCGCGCGGAGTGGATGTGCACCACGTCGTGCATCGCGTGCTCGGTGTGCAGGTACCGCAGCATGCTCATCACCGGCGTGATCCCGCTGCCCGCCGTGAGGAAGAGCAGCGGCGACCCGGGGCGCTCGGGCAGGGTGAAGGTGCCCTCCACCTCGCCGAGGCGCACCACGGAGCCGACCCGCAGATTGCGGACCAGGTACGGCGAGACGACGCCGCTGTCCACCAGCTTCGGGGTGATCGAGATCAGGCCGTCCGGGGCGTGCGGGTCGGAGGTCAGCGAGTACGCCCGCCAGTGGTGCACCCCGTCGACGACCACGCCGAAGCGGACGTACTGCCCGGGGCGATGGCCGGCCCACTCGAAGCCGGGCCGCACGTGGATGGTGACCGCGCCGTCGGCCCTCGGCTCGAGGCGCTCGACCCGGCCGCGCAGCTCGCGGGTCGACCAGAGCGGGTCGATCAGCTCGACGTAGTCGTCGGGCAGCAGCGGCGTGAACAACAGCCGCACGCCGCTGAGCAACCTCCGCCGCAGCGGCGACACCTTCGGCCGCATCCCTACCTCGGTCACCACGACCACCGTCCCATCCGTCTGCTCGATTTCGAACGCGCCGACAGGTGGGTACCCACTTCGCTCCAATTTGACAGCTGGGCCCGACCGAGGGACGTTACCGGCGGTCACAGTTACCACTGGTATCGGATCAGCCGGGGGGAGCGGTCCACGACTTTCGGCGAAAGGACGATGCAATGCCAACCAGCCCGACCAGCCCACCCAACCCGTTCGCGCACCTGACCGACGAGCAGCTCGATGAGCTCGGCCGTGAGTTCGCGGCGATCCACGAGGAGGTGTACGCCGACCTCGGTGAGCGCGACCGCCGCTACATCACCGGCATCATCCGGATGCACCGCCAGCTGGCCACGGCCAGCCGGGCGCTCCTGGTCGGCTCCCGGAGCAAGCCGCTGTGGCTGCTCGGCACCTGTGGCCTCGGCGCCGCGAAGATCCTGGAGAACATGGAGATCGGCCACAACGTCCTGCACGGGCAGTGGGACTGGATGAACGACCCGTACATCCACTCCTCGACCTGGGACTGGGACACCGCGTCCACCGCCGAGGCCTGGAAGCACTCGCACAACTACATCCACCACACGTACACGAACATCCGCGGCAAGGACAAGGACCTCGGCTACGAGATCATGCGGATCGACCCGCACCAGGAGTGGAAGCCGAGCTACCTGCTCCAGCCGCTGTACAACCTGCTGCTGATGGCGTTCTTCGAGTGGGGCGTCGCGGTGCACGACATGGACATCGAGGCGATCCGCGCCGGTGAGAAGCCGTGGAAGGACGTCTGGCACGACCTGAAGGGCATCTCCGGCAAGGCGCGGGATCAGATCGTGAAGGACTACCTCGGCTGGCCCGCCGTGTCGGCGGCCGCCGCGCTCGCGTTCGACCAGCTCGTCACCCGCCGCCCGAAGCGCCGGGGCCTCCGCGAGCGGCTCGGGCGCGGGCGACCCCGGTTGCGCGCGGCGGCGTCCGCGCGGCTCTCGGCGATGCCGCGCTCCGCCCGCGACGGCTTCGTGGCCTCCTTCTGGGCCAACTTCACCGCGAACATCATCCGCAACGTGTGGACGCACTCGATCATCTTCTGCGGCCACTTCCCGGACCAGACCTACACGTTCAGCCCGGCGGAGGTCGAGAACGAGACCTCCGGCGGTTGGTACGCCCGCCAGCTGGTCGGCGCGGCCAACATCACCGGCAGCCCGTTCTTCCACGTCATGAGCGGCAACCTGGGCTACCAGGTGGAGCACCACCTCTACCCGGACATGCCGAGCAGCCGGTATGCGGAGATCGCGCCCCGGGTCAAGGACATCTGCCGGCGCTACGACCTGCCGTACAACACCGGGCGGCTGTCCGTGCAGCTCGGCTCGGTGCACCGGACCATTGCCCGGCTGGCCTTCCCCGGTGGCAGCCCCCGGCCCAAGCCCGGACCGTACCGGCCGGAGGGGGCCGGCCTCGGGACGAGCGAGGTCGCCGAGCGCAGCACCGCGCCCGCGCCCGTCTGACGCCGCGCCCGGCTGGCGTGGTGCCCGGCTGGCGTGGTGCCCGGCTGGCGCTCGGCTCGCCGAGTTCAACCGTGGCGGCCTGGGAACCCCGCGCCGACCCGGCTGTGGTTGAACTCGGCGAGACCGACGCGGCGGCCGGGCCGGATGCGCGGGGTCAGATGCGCTGGGTGGCGGCCTTGAGGGCGGCCTTCGCCGACGTGGGCGCGCCCAGGGTGTCGAGGCCGAACAGGGCCGCGCCGACGACCGGGTTCACGTCGACGACGCTGACCACCGCACGCGGCGCCACCTTGAGACACCGCCGCTCGATCTCCGCGACCACCGGCGCACCGACCCCGGTCAGCACCCCGCCGCCCAGGATGATCTCGGGCTCGGCCGTGGTGAGCCGAAGGCGCCGCAGGATCACCGCGACCAGCGAGCTCACCTCCTCGGCGAACCGGGTGTCCACCTCCTGCGCGACCTGGTCCCCGGCGGCGGCCACCTGGAACAGCAGCGGGCACAGGCCGTGGATCGACGCGGTCCCGATCTCCCCGAAGTGCAGCCCCTGGACGACCTCGAGCAGGGTCGCGGCGCCGTAGTAGCCGGCCACCGCCGCCCGCAGCGCGGTGCCGGGCCCCCGGCCGTCCTCGGCGCGCACCGCCCACCACAGCGCCTCCTCGCCGAGCCGGAAGCCGCCACCCCAGTCACCGGAGACCTTGCCCAGCGCGGGGAACCGGTGCACCCGCCCGTCCGGGCCGACGCCGGCCGCGTTGATACCGGCGCCGCACACCACGGCGACACCGGTGCCGTCCGAGCTGCCGGCGCGCAGCAGCGCGAGCGTGTCGTTGCCGACCGTCAGCGTGCGGCTCCACCCCCGCGCGGCGAGTGCAGCGTGCAGTGCCGCCTCCTCGCGGGGGAAGTCGAGGCCGGCGAGGTAGGCCGAGGTGTGCACGGCGAACGGCCTGGTACCGGGGTGGCCGCCGGCGGCCAGCGCCCGCAGCACCAGCTCCTCGAGCGCGGCCACACATGCCGCGACGCCGACGTTCTGCGGCGAGGCCCCGGGCCCGCGCGACTGCCCGAGCACCTCGCCGCCCCGCGACACCACCAGGACCTCGGTCTTGCTGTTCCCCCCGTCGATCGCGACGACGTCGCGCACCGGCGTCATGCGCGCGCCCAGGGCAGGAAGTCGCGGTTGGTCCGCACGAGGTCGTCGGCGAGCCGGTCCGCCTGTGCGTACTGCCCGACGAGCGGGTGCGCGAGCAGCGCGTCGGCCACCCGGTCCCGGCCGCCCCGCAGCGCGGCGTCCAGGGCCAGGTGTTCGTACGCGGTGGCCGCCGCGATGAGCCCGGCGAACCGCTGTTCCACCGGCGGCTGCGCGATCGGCGTCGGCCCGCCGGCGTCCACGGTGGCCGGGACCTCGATGACGGCGTCGTCCGGCAGGAACCCGAACGTGCCGTTGTTGCGCACGTTCACCACGTGTTCCTCGGCGGGTCCGCCGGCGGTCAGCGCGTGCACCAGCTGCACGGCCGCCTCGGAGTAGTAGGCGCCGCCGCGTTTCGCCAACTGTGCCGGCCTGGTCACCTGGTCGGGGTCGAGGTAGACCTTCAGCAGCTCGTCCTCGACGTCGCTGACCACGTCCGCGCGCGGGCGTTCGGTGCGCTGGGCGGCCACCAGCTCGTCGTGGGCGTAGTAGTACTTCAGGTAGTAGGACGGCACCGCGTTCATCCGCCGCATCCAGTCCACCGGCGCGCCGACCTGGTCGCCGACAGCGTCCGCGTGCCGGCCCAGCAGCTCGGGCAGCCGGTCTACGCCGTCGACGAGCACGCCGCGCTCCCAGCTCAGGTGGTTGAGTCCAGTGTGCACCAGCCGCACGTCGTCCACGCCGGCGCCGAGCAGCCCGGCGAAGGTTCGCTGCAGGTGGATCGCCACGTTGCACAGCCCGACCGCGCGGTGGCCCTCGGTCAGCAGCGCGCGGGTCACGATGCCGACCGGGTTGGTGAAGTTGACGATCCAGGTGTCGTCCCCGGCGGCCTTGCGCACCCGCTCGGCGATGTCGAGCACCACCGGCACCGTGCGCAGCGCCTTCGCCAGCCCGCCCGCGCCGGTGGTCTCCTGCCCGATGCAGCCGCAGACGTGCGGGAACGTCTCATCCGAGCGCCGCGTCCGCTGGCCGCCGACCCGCAGCTGGATCAGCACCGCCGTGGCGCCGTCCACCCCCTGCTCGAGGTCGGCGGTGGTGTGCACCCGCGCGGGGTGGCCGGCGTGTTCGAGCAGCCGCCGGCTGAACGCCGCCACCGTGTCGACCCGGTATGCGTCCGGGTCGACCAGCACGATCTCCTCCACATCAAGGCTGGACCGGCGCCCGGCGATCCCGTCGATCAACTCCGGCGTATAGGTGGACCCACCACCGACGACGGCCAGCTTCATCCCTTGACTCCCGTGAACGTGATGCCTCTGACGAATGTTCTCTGCGCGACGACAAACAGCACGATCACCGGCGCCATGATCAACGCGGTGGCCGCCATGGTGAGGTTCCACTCCACGTGGCGCATGCCGCGGAACGACGCGATGGCCAGCGAGAGCGGCCAGTGGTCCTGGTTCTCCCCGGTGTAGAGCCGCCCGGCGACCTACAGTCTGCCGAAACCGCCTTCAAAGTTCCCTAATCAACTCGGGGGCGCGACCGTGCGAGTCGGTAGCCCACGGATGCTGCGCGAGCTCAACGACCGCGCCGCCATCGACGTCCTGCTCCGGGAGGGGCCGCTCACGCGTTCGTAGCTGGAGTCCGTGATCGGGCTGTCCAAGCCCG
>DASYLM010000480.1:0-10943 GCA_036009565.1 Pseudonocardia sp.
CCGACCACCCCGCCGAGCGAGCCGGTCGCACCTCCCACGGCTCCGGTCGCGCCCCCCAGCACACCCGTCAGCGCGTCAGAACTCGGCGCCGCCGCCGTCGATGCAGCCGCCGTCGATGCAGCGGCCGTCGATGCAGCGGCAGGCGCCGATGTCCCGGCACCAGCGGCGGGAACAGGCGCCCCGCCCCCCACCGCACTGGTCAGGCCGCCGGTCAAGCCGCCGACCACCCCGCCGAGCGAGCCGGTCGCACCTCCCACAGCTCCGGTCACGCCGCCCAGCACACCCGTCAGCGCGTCAGAGCTCGGCGCCGCCGCCGTCGATGCAAGCGCCGTCGATGCAGCGGCCGGCGCGGCACCACCGAGCAGGCCGCCGGCGATCCCGCCGACCGTGTCGTCCACGGCGTCGGCCAACCCCTTCGTCGTCTGAGTCACGGTCGAACCGACACCCTGGACGACCGGACCGAGCAGCGGCAGTCCGCCGCCGACGCTCTCCAGCGTGCCGCCCACCGCCCCGCCCGCGCCGGCGACCACCTCGGACACCGACTGGGTGCCGGCCTGCGCGATGCCGCCGACACCGCCGACCGTGGCGTCCAACGTGCCACCCAGCGCCTTCGTGGTGTTCGAGACCACGCCGCCGAGAGCACCGGTCGTGCCCGTCACCACGCCGCCGAGAGCACCGGTCGTGCCCGTCACCACGCCGCCCAGTGCCCCGGTCGTGCCCGTGACCACGCCACCCAGAGCCTCGACCGTCCCACTGAGCGAGCCGACCGTGTTCCCGAGCCCGCTCACCGCGCCACCGAGACCATCCACGACGCCGCCGAGACCCGGCCCCAATGCACCGCCGACACCGGACACCGCGCCGCCGACGCCGCCCACCAGGCCGCCGACGCCCCCCACGAGGTCGCCACCGGCGGCACCCACCAAGCCGCCAACGGCGCCACCAGCACCACTGACCAACCCGCCGACGGCGCCGCCCGCACCACCGACCACACCACCTACGGCGCCACCAGCACCACTGACCACACCACCCACAACTCCGCCGGCACCGCCCACGACGCCACCACCCACGCCGCCGATAACGCCACCGTCAGGCGGTGAAGAGGTGCCCCCGCCAATCGGGGGCGGAGCCGTCGTCCCGCCACCTCCGGCGACCGGGGGTGATGTCGTACCGCCACCAGGCGGGGTCGTACCGCCGGTAGCCGGAGGAATCGCACCGCCGGTCGGCGGGGTCGTAACGCCACCGGGAGGCACGGTCGTACCGCCACCCGGCAACACAGCCACACCGGGCAGGGCTCCTGCCGCGCCTCGGCCGGCCAGCGCCGGTGGCACCGCGGCACCCACGGCTCCGGTCGTAGCCTCGAACGACGTCGGCGCGAACGCCATCGGCACCGCGAGCTGGCCGCCGATGGATCCATCCGCGTTCAGTGCCTCGGCCAGACCGCCGGGCAGCCGGAGGCCGGGGAACCCCAGGATGCTGCGTTCCGGATAGGCGCTGTCCGGCGCGCCGGAAATGGCCGGGCCGGCCAGTGCCGGCCCGAACAGTGCGGCGCCGGCCGCGAGCGAGCTGACGGCCACGATCGCGCCCGCGCTGTTGACGAGCTTGCGGTGTGGGAAGGGTGACCGCACGGCCGCCCCGACGGCTGGGCAGAAGACCAGTGCCGGATCTACCGGGCGCAGTGCACGAACCTCCCGTCGGGTCATCGCCTTGAGCGGTATCGCGGTGCGTTTCGCGGGCGCGTACGCGGTGCGCGCCGCTGTCGATGGGGCGGGTCTTCCGAGCAGCTCACCAAGAATGATCCGGGGCTCGTTCGGCTGACCGCTGTGTCGGGGAGCAGGCCTTGCCACGATCTATATCCCTCGTTCGAGTGATGGGGGATCCCCAGTTGTACTGCGCGTAGCTAGGTACGCCAAGTGCTACTCAACCGCCCATCGCTACCACCCGTCTAGCGCAACGACCGCTTATCCCACTCCAGCGACCGTTCACCCCGTTGACAAGGCCGTTGTCCCCTCTGTGTGCAGTCCAGACACTCAGGACCGTTAGGCCGTCCGAGAAAGGGTAGAACGTGCCGGACTACACCTATCGGAGTAAACCGGATCGACTCGCCAGCCTCGCCCCATTGCTCCGTTACGACCGAAGGAGTCCGACCGTCCCCGATACGGGCCCACTCGGCGACCACCGACCGGTGGCCGGGCGCATTCCCGGGAGCGGGATTGCGGCACACCCCGGCGGATGCTGAGAAATGCGCGGCCCGCACCCGCGCCGCCGTCCCGCGCCCGCGGGTTCCGGGAATGCCCCATGGCGCCACCGGCCGGAAAGCGTCCGCCATCGCGAGCGCATCGGCGCGGTCGCCGAAATGAATGCGGCCGGCTCGTCCGCCCGAGCCATCCGGGCCAGCCCCGGCGGTGGCGGGAGATGATCGACACCCAACCTCACCGGCGGCGCACACCCGGTGCGCACCACCCCGCCGGCCATGATCGAACGCCCGGCGTGGCCGACCTCCCGCGTCCCGCGCCACCCGGCCGGGGCGGCCCGCCCCAGGCACGCCGACCGCGCGGGGCCGGCCCGGATCGCGAACGCCGTCCGCGGCGCCCGAGGGCGGCACGGACGGCGGCACCGACGGTCTCAGCGACCTCGCCGCCCTCGGGAGGGACGGACTCAGCAGCCGGACTGGATGAGCGGCGCGATCTCACTCCAGGGCGGCGCCATCGGAACTAGCCCCGGCGCCGCGCTCAGCGTGAGCGCGACGACGAGACTCACACCCACCAACACCAGGCACAACACCAGTGCGGCGACCCGTTGCCGGGCCGAGGCAAGCTCGGGAATGCTCGCGACGTCCGGCCAGTGCAAGCCGGCCGGGGGTGGCCCCCATGCGGCGAGTGGGCCTCGCACCCCGGCCTGCCCAGCCTGCCCCGCCGTGGCGCGAGCGGCCTGCCGACGCGGCGGCGCGTATGTGGTAGCCGGCGGCGAGCCGACGCGCACCGTGATCGAGGTGCTCGGCACGTGTGCTCCCCCCGCCGCGACGAACGAACCGTTACCCGGAGAATCGCCGCAGGCCGGCCGGTCGTTTCTCCTCCGCCGCACCGGCGCGGCGGAGGTCACGGAAACCCTTGTCCCGGGTGATAGATGTAGATCTTGCGGGTGGCGCTGATCAAGATCTCATACCCGCTGTCAAACCGGACTGTCACAGCGTGCAACCAACGCGATTGACGGATATCACAAAAGTACCTACTAAAGTGTCAAGCGTTCGGACAGACTAACTGCCCGTAACCGAAGGGCTTACCGCTGGTCTCACCAGGGATACCGCACGGCGTGTACTTGAGAGGGTCGTGTCCACATTCCCCCGGTTACCCCGTTCGGTTGCTTTGTTTCGTACGCATTTCGCCGGACCCCGCCGGCCCAACCTTCCCGCCGCGGCAATATCCTGATCGCAGAATCAACGCCAAACGGCTATTTCTGCTGTACCGCGGCCCGGTCGTCACCGCCGACACCGTCGTCGTAAAGGACGCGTGAGGCTGGGGGGCGACCCACGTCGATGGGGTGACTCTCCAGAGACCCACCCACTCGACAGGGACAGGCCAGCACGTAGCGCGGGGAGACGGATCAGCGGGTAGTGGCTATCAGGAGGGCGAGGGAGTTGGTTGTGGCTCTGACGCTGAGTCGGGTCAATCGGGCGGACCTGCCGCCGCGGAGGGGCTGATGGATAACCTTCTCGTCTACATTCCGCTCGGTGTTCTCGGGTTCGTCCGATGGCTGAGCTGGCTGTTCCGGCAGGTCCCCGCGACCTTCTACCGTCCGGTCGTCAACGACCACCGGGAACGGATGTCCGTGGTCACCCCGGTATACCAGGAAGACCCCGTGCTGTTCCGGGCCGCGGTGACGTCGTGGCTGGCGAATGACATCGAAGAGGTCATCTGCGTCATCGACTACACCGACACCCGCTCTATCGAGATCGCTCGTGAGCTCGGCGTCCGGGTGATCATCACTGACGTGCCGGGTAAGCGCGACGCGCTACGCCGGGGCTGGGAAGCCGCTTCCACTCCGCTGGTCGCCCTCGTCGACTCGGACACCATCTGGGCCCCTGACGTCGCGGTGAAGGCCTGCATGCCGTTCGCGGACCCCCAGGTCGGCGCGGTCACCACCCGGCAGAACGTGATGAACCCGCACACGCCGTGGCAGCACCTCAACGACATGTACCTGGACTACCGGTACTACCACGAACTCGCCTCCCAGTCGGTGATGGGCAAGGCGGTGTCGTGTTTGTCCGGCCGGACAGCCATCTACCGCCGGCCGCTGCTGGAGTCGATCTCCTACGAGTTCATGAACGAGTCGTTCTGGGGCGTGCCGTGTCTGTCCGGTGACGACAAGCGGCTGACCATGCTCACCCTGGAGAACGGCTACCACGCCGTCCTGCAGCGCTCGGCCAGCGTGTGGTCGCAGTTCCCCCCCGGCGGACGCAACTTCTTCAAGCAGCGGCTGCGCTGGGCGCGCAACACCTGGCGATCGGACCTGCGGGCGCTGAGCAGCCCGTGGCTGTGGAAGCGCAAGTTCCTCGCCTACTGGATGATCGACAAGGCGATCAGCTCGTTCACCCTGCTGTTCTCGCCGGCGTACCTGATCCTGTCGCTGGTCGAGCACCGCTACGCGATCGCCGGCATCCTCGGCGCGTGGTGGATGTTCAGCCGCTCGGCGAAGATGCTGGCCCACCTGGAGCGCAGGCCCTGGCACTTCTTCACGATGATGCCGTTCTTCATCCTGGTCAGCTTCGCCATGTCGCTCACCAAGATCTTCGCGCTGCTCTCCATCCGCAAGCAGCGCTGGCTGACCCGCGACGTTGCCATCTCGGCCAAGACCAAGACCGTGGGCCGCACCGGCGGCATGTCGGACCAGCCGGCCATGGAGCCGGAGTTGGTTCCGGTCGGCGCGGCAGTCGCGGCGGGCTCGGCGGGCTCGGCGGGCACTGAGTCGACTGGCCCCGCCGCTCTTCCGGAGCGGGAGCCCGCGCCGGACCGCGAGTCCCTGTCGGGCCGCGGCCAAGAGTCCGTGCCGGACACCGATCAAGAGTCCGTGGCCGACCGCAACGGTGAGGCCGCCGCGGACCGCAACGGCGAGTCCCTGTCGGACCGCAACGGCGAGTCCCTGTCGGACCGAGCTCACGAGTCGGTCCCGGAGACCGGGGAGCTCGCGTCCGTGCCGGACACCGGTGATCTCGAGTCCATGCCCGACGCCGAGCCGGCATCCAGCGCCACGGAGCACAGCCGATGAGCCAGCACCACCGGGTGCGCCGTGCGGCCCTGGCAATGGTCGCGGTCGCCGCGGTGGCCTGCGCGACGCTCGGCGTGCTCGCCGGGCTCGGTGTGTGGAAACCGCAGGGCTCCTTCGTCGGCTCCTGGTCGGCCGCCACGAACCCGCTGGCCAGCACGGTTCCCAACCCGGCGGACTCGTTCACCTCGGACGTCGGGCACGACAAGGCCCCGCACCGCCAGCGGGTCCGGATGCAGCCCAGCCAGTTCGATGCGGTCGCCTCGCCGAAGAAGCTGCGCGGCACCCCGTGGGCCAACATCACGGTCCAGGCCGACGGGATCCGGACGATGATCGGCAACCGGATCACCTGGATCGGCTACTTCCGCTCGCTGCCGCACTACGACGGCAACATCTCCCTGGAGAACATCTCCGGCCTGATCGCGGACAGCCCGACGCCGGACTGGCTGCGGGAGACCGATCCGGGAGTGTTCCTGCTCAAGGTCGGGTTGGTCCAGTCCCCTGGCACCACGATGACTGTGGCGGCGCCCCGGGTGCAGGAGCTCCGCCTGGCGGCCAACCCGTACGTGTACGTCGCAGGGGTCTCCTCGACCGGAATCTTCCGCGGTGTCAAGGTCACCTCTTGGCTGCCCGCCACCAACGCGCCGGACCCCGAGCCGCTGCACCGCCGCCCGTTCATCTCCTACGACGGGGTCGGCGCACGGCTGGACACCATCGACTCGGACTTCAGCTTCCTCGGCTCGGACAGCAGCGAGGCCTACGGGGTGAGCTGGGGTACCAACACGACCGGTCAGGCCCTGCGCTCGGTGTTTCACGACAATCTCTTCGGCGCCTACACCGGCCGGGCCGTCAACGTGACGTTCCAGAACAGCGTCTTCCGCAACAACGCCGTCTACGGCCTGGACCCGCACTCCGACAGCCGGGATCTGACGATCATCGGCAACGAGGCGTACGGCAACAACACCCACGGGATCATCTTCTCCAAGGGCGTGGTCGGCAGTGTGATCGCGAACAACCACTCGCACGACAACGGTGCCAACGGGATCATGATGGATGAGTTGTCCAGCAACAACGTCATCCAGAACAACGTGGTGGAGCGCAACCACGGCGGCGGCATTGTGATCCAGGGTTCCTCGAACGTGCAGGTGACCAACAACGTGGTCGCCGGCAACACGCTCGGCATCCGGGTCAACGGCAACGAGCTGGGCATCGCCGCCACCAACCGCATCACCGGGAACCAGCTCAGCGGCAACTACAACGGCATCAAGGTCTACGGCGGGGCCCGCGACACCGCACTGGCGCACAACGTCGTCCGGGACACCGTGAACACCGGCATGGTGCTCAGCGAGCCCACCACCAGCCAGTCCGACGTTGTCATCAACGCCCAGAAGGGCGTGATGGTGCGTCACGGCGCCTCCACGCTGACCGGGCTGTCGGTCCAGCAGTCGGCGCGTGGTGTGGTCCTCGCCGACGGCACCACCGCGACGATCTCCGGCGCGCAGCTCGACACCCGTGACGTCGGCATCGACGTGCACGACGCCGCGACGGTGACCCTCGCCGGGGCCAACACCACGACGATCACCGGGGCGCGCAAGGGCCTGGTGGTCAGCGGGATGGCGAACCTGAGCAACGTCACCATGGACAAGGTCGCCAAGGGCGTGGTCCTGAGCCCGGCCGGGCGGCTGTCGGTGGAGGACGGCCGGATCGCCGCGCAGGACGTCGGCCTGGAGGTGCAGGGGCTGGGCGGCAGCGACCGGATCGTGCTGCACAACTCCGACCTGCGCGCCACCGACCCGGTGGCCGGCGCCTCGCTGGCCGACGTGAGCAGCAACAAGCTCACCGCGACGATGTCGTGGCTGGCGATCGCCGGCGCGACGTTCGTGGCGCTGGCGCTCATCCTGCACCTGCTGCACCGCATGTTCGCGCCGATGTCCTCGGTACGGCACCGGGGCACACCACAGCCGGCGCACTCGGGCGCCTGAACGGCGTGCGGTCGGCACCTCGGTGCCGGCCGCGGACCCGGGGGCTCAGCCCATGCTGCTGCCCCCGTTGACGCTGATCACCTGGCCGGTGACGAACCCGGCGTCCGGGCCGGCCAGGTACGCCACCGCGCCCGCGACGTCCGCCACCGTGCCGGGCCGCGCCATCGGGATGAGCTCGGTGGCCCGGTCGAGCATGCGCAGGAACGCGTCGCCGAACTTGCCGGCGGCCACCGCGGCGGTGATCTCCGGGGTCTCCACGTAGGACGGCGCCACCGTGTTCACGGTGATGCCGGCGTGCGCGAACTCCCGGGCGAGCGCGGAGCACATGGCGTGCACGCCGCCCTTGGCCGCGTTGTACATCGCGTGGTCGGTCAGCCCGTTGCGCACCGACTCGGCGCCGATGTTGACGATCCGCCCGTAGCCATTCGCCGACATGTGCGGCAGCAACGCCAGGGTGCACCGGATCGTCGTCCACAGGTTGTTGTCGATGGTGGCCCGCAGCGTCTCCTCGGTGTGCTCCAGGGTCGGCCGGATCACCCCGCCGCCGGCGTTGTTCACCAGGATGTCGACCGCGCCGAACGCCGCCACGGCGTCGGCCAGCAGCTCCTCGGCCCGCCCCTGTTCAGCCAGGTTGCCGACGAACCCGGCCGCGTCCTGGCCGTCTGCCCGCAGGGCATCCAGCGCGCCCTTGAGCTCCACCTCGCCGAGCGCGCCGACCAGCACGGACGCGCCGTCGGCGAGCAGCCGCCGGGTGATGCCCAGCCCGATCCCGGTGGCACCGCCGGTGACGATCGCGGCCCGCCCGTGCAGCACGCCGGTCACAGGATGATCGCGAGATCGCCGGCGGGACGCAGCTCGGTCATGTCCAACACCGCGCGCTTGGAGCGGATCCGCAGCTCACCGCGCTGCACGACGAGCCGGTAGTGGTGCCTGCCCACGTAGTACGACGCCTTGCCGTTGCGGAACCGCCACACCGTGAACGACGCGGTCACCGGGAGCTGCTCGTCCTCGACCGGCCCCAGCACCACGTTGTAGATCTGGTGGTTGGTGCGCGAGTGCGGGTACTCGCGGTGCGCCTTGCGGCTGTTCAACCGTTCCACCCGCAGCCGCAGCCGCAGCTCGTTGTCGTCGATCAGCACCAGGTCCTGGCTCGGGTCGCCGTCCGGGGCGTCGTTGCACGGCACCACGTAGCGCAGCTGCTCGGCGAACAGGGCGAACCAGCCGTCCAGGTCCCAGTCGTCGAGCAGCGCGGCCTCCCGGTACAGGAAGTCCTCCACGGCGGGCCTACCCAGGGTCTGCAGGTCCACGGCCGGCACGGTGGCGGTCATCGGATCTCCCGGTAGGCCGACGGGCCCATCTGTTGGTGCCAGCGCCGCCAGAACGTACGCATCTGTCCCTCGTCGTTGCCCCGCTGCTCGCGTGCCATGCCCCGGGAGATGTCGTTCCACTCCACCCCGCCCGAGTTGAAGCCCTGCTGACACGACTCCAGCGCCTCGACGTCGTCCGGCGTGGCGAACCCGGCCGGGCCGAGGAAGGTCAGGAAGCTGTCCAGCCGGCGCTGCCGCAGCTGCGGCTGCTCACCCCGGGGCGCCATCTCCCACGCGGTGATGTCCATCCGGTCCGGCGCCAGCGGCATGAACGTCCGCACGGTGACCGCCATGATGTCGTTCACCACCAGGTTCGGGTAGATCAGCATGTTGCGGTTGGTGTCGGCCATCCGGGCGGCCCGCTCCTCGCCGTGCTTGGCCACCAGGTCGGCCCGCAACGCGGTGATCTCGTCCCTCGCGTGCTCGCCGAACAACGGCTCCCACTTGGCGATCGGCCGGCCCCAGGGCGCGGCGTACTCCAGCACGGCGTGCCCGTTGCCCAGGTCCTTCGCGGTGCCCTTGACGCCACCCTGCAGGTCGGTGCCCAGTGCGACCAGGTACTTGAAGTACGTGTCGTGGGTGGACAGCGCGTGGTAGCCGTCGATGCTGTTCTCGCACAACAGCTTCCAGTTGGCCTCGATGCAGTACTCGTTGGTGCCTTTGATGATCTCCATCTCGCCGTCGGCGGAGTCGATGATCAGGTCGAGGTACTCGCGCGCCCCGGCGAGGTAGTCGACCAGGTCCTCCACGTCCGGGTCGAAGCAGGCGAACACGAACCCCCGGTAGCTCTCCACCCGGGCCACCGACTTCAGCGCCAGCGCGTCGAAGTCCAGCTTCTCGCCGTAGGCCTCCCGGTCCGGGACGCCCTTCAGCTGACCTTCCGAATCGAACGTCCAGGCGTGGTAGAAGCACTGGAACACCTTCGCGTTGCCGGACTTCTGCCGGCAGACGACCGCGCCCCGGTGGGTGCAGGTGTTGTGGAAGACGTGCACCGTGCCCGACTTCACCCCGCGCACCATGAACACCGGCCTGCCGGCGATCGGGCGGCGCACGTAGTCGCCGGGGTTCGTCACCTCCGACTCATGGCCCACGTACAGCCAGCAGTGCTTGAAGATGCGCTCCAGCTCGTCGCGGAAGATCTCCGGCGAGGTCATCGTGGAGCGGTGCACCCGGAAACGGTGGTGCGCCGGATCCTCGTCGACCAGCGGGAACCCGCTTGTGTCAGCGAGCTCGGTCGGCGGGCTGTCGATCAGAGTCATCGTCGTCTCCGGTCACAGGTGGGTCTGGTCGGCCGGTACCAGGAAGTCACCGACCAGGTTGTTGAAGTCGTCGGCCCGCTCGATCTGGGTCCAGTGCCCGCACCGCGCGAAGACCGCCAGGTCGGCGTTCGGTAGCAACCTCAGCATGGTCCAGGCCACTTCCACGGGCACCACCTTGTCCTGCAGGCCGTGCAGCAGCAACGTGCGGGTGCCGATCGCGCTGGCCTGCTCCTCGGTGATCCCCAGCTGGCTGCCGGCGTGCTCCGGGGAGAAGAACATGTCCCGGTAGGCCTCGAACGCACCCGGTGCGACGCTGGCCTCGTAACGGGTGCGGACCAGGTCGTCAGTGATGATCGACTTGTCCACCGCGAAACAGTCCAGCAGCAGCCTGCGCATGTTCTCCTCGGACGGCTGGTACGCGCGCAGCGCCTTCAGTCCCTCGGTGAGGGTCATGCCGACCCCCGGCGCGCCCATCAGCACCATCCGCTCGACCCGCTCCGGGTGCTGGCCGGCCATCGCCAGGGCGATCCGCCCGCCCAGCGAGTTGCCGACGATCGAGACCCGCTCCAGGCCCAGCGCATCCAGGAACGCCCACACGTGGTCCCGCCAGGTCTCCAGCGAGTAGTGCACCTCGCCGGGCCGCTCGGTGTAACCGAAGCCGACCAGGTCGGGCGCGAGCACCCGGTACCGCTCGCCGAGTGCCCCCAGGTTGAGCCGCCAGTTCGCCCACGCGGACACTCCAGGACCGGATCCGTGCAGCATCAGGACCGGCTCACCGCTACCGACGTCGTGGTAGTGCGTGCCGATGCCGCCGGCGTCGATCCTGAGCCCGGTGCCTTCGGTGGTCGTGGTCATCAGGCGTCCCCTCCGTTGAAGATCGCGAAGCACTTGTTGGAGTTGAAGACGTCGGTGGTGACGAGCTCCGACCAGCTCAGCGGCAGGTCGAGCTCGTGCATCGCGCCGGCGAGGCAGAACCAGTTGAGCATCTCGTGCTGGCCGGCATCGACGACCTCCTTGCCGGTGGTGGCCGTCCAGACGTCCCAGTCGCGGCGGGTGAACGCGTCGTAGAGGCGCCG
>DASYLM010000481.1:0-11192 GCA_036009565.1 Pseudonocardia sp.
TGCTGCCCCGTTCCGGCGGGGGCAGCGCGGCGGCCAGCTCCGCCGCGCCCGGCAGGTAGTTCCACAGCCCGTCACTGCACAGCAGCAGCACACCGGGGCCCTCGGGGCGCCAGCTGAGCACCTCCGGCTCCGGTTCGCCGCCCTGCCCGAGCCACCGGGTGATCGCGTGCGCCCTGCGGTCGGCCAGCGCCGTGGCCTCGTCCAGCTTGCCCGAGTCGATCATGGCCGTTGCCCAGGAGTGGTCGGTGGTCAGCCGCTGTGCGGGTTCCGCGGCACCCGGGGCGGCCAGCCAGTAGGCGCGGCTGTCACCCACCCAACCGACGGTGATCACCGGATCGGCGCCGGCGCCGTCCGGGTAGTCCAGGTGGGCGCAGACCAGCGTGCACGACGGGGCGTCGTGGTCACCCGGTGCGCCGAGCGCGGCCACCGCGGCCGCCGCCTGGGCCACCGCGGCCCGGACCAGCCGCGCGCCCACCAGCGCCGCCGAGCGGGTCGTCGTCTGGGCGCGCCCGTCCTCCGGTGGCCTTCCCGGGTCGGACAGCAGCACACCCAGCGCGGTCTCGGTGGCGGCGCGGGAGGCCAGCTCGGGTGAGCGCACCGACGAGACGCCGTCGCAGAGCACCGCCGCCGCCCCGGCCGGCAGCCGCAGCCCGAGCGCCATCGCGTCCTCGTTGCGGGCGTGCACCAGGCCGCGGTCGCTGACCCCGCCGATCACGCCCAGGTCGGTCTCCACCCGGTCGGTGCCGTCCTGGCGGCGCAGTCCGCAGCCGGGGCAGTACTCGGTGCCGGCCTCGATGCCGACCTCGGTGCCGACCTCGGCGGCCGTGGGCGCTGGTTCGCCACACCGCCGGCACGGGTCGGCGGCCGCCTCGGCCTGTGCCGTGCCGCCACGACGGGTGCGCAGGTCGGTGCCGCAGTTCTCGCAGAACAGGTCGCTGTCGGCAACCGACTCGGTGCACTCGGGGCACATCGCCATCACATCCAGGTCCGGGGTCGCACGTCGTTGGCCCGGTCCACCAGCTCGATGCGTTCGGCCGGGTCCGCGCTCAGCCGGGCCGAGGTGCGCAGGCAGGACTCTAGGCCCAGGCGCAGATCCCGCTGGCGCCATGGGTGCCCGAGGAACCGCGGGCCGCCGGGGGCGTCCGGCAGCTCCAGCGCCGCGGTCAGCAGCGCTGCCCGGATCCGGTGGTCGGTGATGGCGTCCAGGTCCAGCCGTTCCACCCGCGCGGCGGCGCCCCGCAGCGCGGACTCCCCGATCTCGCCGCCCGAGCGGCCCAGCAGCGTCGCGGTGACCGCCTCGAGCTGGGCGGCGACGTGCTGGCTGGAGGTGCTCGGCACGGCGTCCAGGGTGTCGTGCGCGGTGTGTCGGTCACCGGCCCGCAGCGCGACTCTGGCGCTGCCGAACGCGGCGTCGGCCAGCCCCGGGTCCGGCCGGGCGATCAGCGCGTAGTAGCGCCCGGCGTCCACGTCCCGCCCGGCGCACTCCGCCGTCGCGGCCAGCGCGAGCTTCGGCGCCGGCTCCCCGGGCAGTGTCGAGTAGGCCACCTCGAACGCGGCGGCGGCCCGGTCCAGGTGATCGGTGCTGCCCGTGCCCGCTGTGCCCGTGCCCGCCGTGCCTGGGCCCGCTGTGCCTGTGCCCGCCGGGCCCTGGCCTGTGCCCCCTGGGCCCGTGCCGGCGGCGGTGAGCGCGGTGAGCCCTCGGAACCACTCCAGCCGCCAGTCATCGGGGTGCCCGGCGGCCAGCTCGTCCAGCGCCGCGGTGGCCGCCTCCGGGTCGCCCGCGTCCAGGTGCGCGCGGACCAGCCGCAGCCGCAGCTCCGGCGTCAGCTCGGGAGCCGACCCGATGGCCCTGGTCACCTCCCCGCGCTCGACCGTGGCGAGGGTGGCGAGCAGACCCGCCCCGGGATCGGTCGGGTCCACCACCGGCACCGGTAGCAGCCGCGCCACCCGCTCGGGCACCGGCCGACCCGGCTGGTCGCCCTCGACGAGCAGGCCAGCGGCGAAGCTGCCCCTCGGTTGGCCGAACCTGGTCGAGATGGTGGGTCTGGCCCTGCCGTCCTCGGCGGCGAGCACCTCACGGAGCACACCGTCGAGCTGTTCGGACATCTCCTCGGCGGACTCGAAGCGGCGCAGCGGGTCCGGGTCGGTGGCGCGCAGCAGCGCCCGGTGGAACGACTCGTGGGCGAGCAGCACCGGATGGTCGGCCGGGATCGGGCTCGGGGCACCACCTCGGGTCGGCGGCAGGCCGAGCGCCAGCACGGCCAGCGACCGGCCCACTGTGTGCACGTCGGAGTGCGCGGACGGGCCCGCCCTGGCGATCTCCGGGGCCTGGTAGCCGAGCGTGCCGTACACGGCGCTGTGCTCGTCGTCCATCCGGATCACCGCGCCCATGTCGATGAGTTTGAGCTGCCGGTCGTACTGGATGGCGTTGTCCGGCTTGAAGTCGCAGTAGGCCAGCCCACGCGAGTGCAGGTAGCCCAGCGCGGTGAGCACCTCCATCGCGTAGGCGATGGCCTGGGCGACCGGCAGCGGCTCGAACGTGCCGTCCGGGCGCCGTCGATCCTGCAGAAGTTGCTTGAGCGAAGAACCACCCACGTACTCCATCACGATGTAGCCGACCGGAACGTCGTCCGCGCCCGGGTGCTCGACGAAGTTGTGAATCTTCACGATGTTGGGGTGGTCCACCTGGGCCAGGAACCGGCGTTCGGCCACCGCGGCGGCCGTCGCCTCCGCGTCCCCGGAGTCGAGCAGGCCCTTGAGCACCACCCACCGGTCGCTCACGTTGTGGTCGACCGCCAGGTAGATCCAGCCCAGGCCACCGTGCGCCAGGCAGCCCCGCACCTCGTACTGCCCGGCCACCAGGTCGCCGGGGCGCAGCTTCGGGGAGAAGGAGAACGGCGCGCCGTCCTTCGGGCAGAACCCGTCCACCCGCCCCGGCCGCCCGTCCCGGCCCCGGCCCACCGGTGCGCCGCAGCGACTGCAGAACCGGCGGTCCTCGGGGACCTGGGGGTCGGTCATCAGCGCGTGCGTCGGGTCGATCACCGGCACCGGCGGGACGTCGACGAGGCCGCCGCCGAGCTGTCCCCGGGTGGGACCGGTTGTCGCGGAGCGGACGCTGCCGCCCCTGGAGGGCCTGCTGGACCGGCTCCCGCCGCCGAACGTGCCGGCGTTGGCCCAGGGGGCGGCCACCGTGGCCGTCACCGTGGACGGCCCGGCAGCTGCCGTAGACGGCCCGACAGCTGCCGTGGACGGCCCGACGCCGGCCGTGGGTGGACCCGCGGCCGCCGTGGGCGGCCCGGCGGCCGTCGTCGCGGGCCCGGTGAAGGAGGCGGTGCCCGGCCCGCCCGAGGCCGACGGAGCCATGCCGCACTCGTCGCAGTAGCCGTCCTCGATGGCACCCGTGCAGCTGTACCGGGTACAGGATGCGGCGCTGGCCGTCACGCCGACCGGCCCGCGTCGCTGGCCTGGCGCAGCAGGCGCTGGTAGGCGCCGATGGCCCGGGTGGCTCCGGCCAGCTCGGCCGGCCGGGTCCACAGCAGTCGGCGGATCTCCTCCTCCAGCAGCAACAGCCCGGGTTCCTCGATCCGCCCCAGCCGCAGCGCCCGGGCCCGGTACGCCTCGAACCGGCCGCGCAGTTCGGCACGGCGCTCGACCAGACCGGTGGCCAGCTCCACCGCGGCGCCCAGCTCGGCGGCGGCGGCGCCGACGGCCGTGCGCAGCTCCCCCAGCGCGTCCGCCCTGGCCGCCCAGCTCGCCGCCCGTCCCAGACAGCCGCGCCGGCTGAGCAGGTCGGGCAGCCGGTCCGGCGGCGCGGCCAGCGAGGCCGCGACAAGCTCGGTGGCCCGGTCCCGCTCCGACCGCTCCCGCGCGCGCAGTTCGTCGAGCCGGCGCAGCTCGCCGTCCAGCTCGGCGAGCCGGTCCGCCCAGCCGTCGCGGACCACCGCGATCGCGGTGAGCCGGGCCGTGAGGTCGTCCAGCGTGGCGGCCAGTGCCGGCAGCTCTCCCCCGAGTCCCCCGAGTCCACCGCGCTCCACGGGTCTGTCGGCCAGCGACAGCGGATCAGCGCCGGCACGCCGTTCGAGGTCGGCGAGCGCCGAGGCGGCGGTCGCCAGCGAGGGGTGGCCGACGTCCAGCTCGGCGGCCAGCCGACCGGCCGCGCGCACCCGCTCGGCAATCGGCGCCAGCCCGGCCAGCGCCTCTTCGCGCAACCGTCCGCAGGTCGCTACCAGTTCGCTGACCTCAGCGAATGCCGCGTGCATGCGGGCACTCAACTCGCCCAGGGTGACCTTTTCGACCCGCTCGGCGGCACCGGTCAGGCCACGCTCGGACAGGCCCACCTCGGTACGGGACACCTCCACCGAGGGCAGCGCGAGCAGTCGGTGCAGCTCGGCCAGCGCGGCCTCGTTCGGCCGGGGTCGACTCCCCCGCACCGTGCGCGCGGTTTCCAGCGCCTCCCGGTAGAGGTCGAAGTCCCGCCACAGCCCACTCAGCAGCGGCGCGGCCCTCGCCCAGCGGGCGGCGGTGTCGCCGGTGAGCGATCCGCCGGAGAGCAGGCGATGGCCGGGGTGGCGCTCCAGTTCGACCAGCGAGGCCGCGATCCGGGTCTCCTCCCGCGAACGGTCACTCAGCTCGGCGTCCAGCTGCTCGCCGTAGAACATCAGCCCCCCACGTCGCCGGTCCGCGCTGGCCGAGCCACCGGGCGGTTGACAACCTTCGTCCGATCGTGTGGCACACGATAACGCCGCGGCGCGGCGGTGCGCTGGCTTTTCCGGCCGGGCAGCGGCGCTCTGCGCAGCTGAGAGACTCTTAAATGCAAGCTTGTATCTATGCTAGCGTCTATCGGTGTGACACCCAGTAGTGACCAGCCGGGCGGCAACCCCGAGCGACCCGATCCGCCCGCCGCGGACCGCGCCTATGCGCTGACCAAGGAGCTGGTCCTCACCGGCGAGCTCCCGGGCGGCCACCTGTTCAGCGAGGGCGACATCGCGGAGCGGCTGCGCATGAGTCGGACCCCGGTGCGCGAGGCCTTCATCCGCCTGCAGACCGAGGGCCTGCTCCAGCTCATCCCGAAGCGGGGCGTCGTCGTGCTGCCGGTACCGCCCGGCGAGGCCGAGGACGTCCTGGATGCCCGCGAGGCCATCGAGACGGCCGCGGTGCGTCGCCTGGTGCGCCAGCCGGAGCTGGTACCGACCGCGCTGGAGCGACTCCGAGCCGCACTGCGCACCCAGCGGGCACACGGCGAGTCCGGCGACCTGCACGCGTTCGCCGACGCCGACGAAGCCTTCCACCGCGCGATCGTCGCCGCCGGGGGTAACCAGCTCATGATCGACTTCTACGCCACCCTGGCCGACCGGCAGCGCCGCATGAACATCCGGGCCATCGGGCCGGCACCCGAACGACTGCCGGCCATCCTGCGCGACCACCAGGAGCTGATCACCATCATCGAATCGGGAGACCACACGGCGTTCGGTCCGGCACTGCGCGCCCACCTGGACCGGACACACCGCCGATGAACAGGACGAACCCCCGCCGGGAGTTCCCACCGCGGCCCGTCGAGCCGACCCGCGCGAGGTGGGCGCCGGTCGCCGTCGCGATGTTCTGCTGCGGCTGGGGCGGCAACCAGTTCACCCCGCTGCTGATCATGTACAGGGACGCCGGCTACTCGGCCTTCACCGTCGACGCACTGCTCGGCACCTACGTCGTCGGGCTGGTCCCGGGCCTGCTGCTGGCCGGCCGGCTGTCCAACCGCTACGGGCGCAAGCCCGCGATGCTCGTCGGCACCGCGCTCGCGCTGCTCGCCAGCGTCATGCTGGCGATCGGCGAGCACGGTGTCGCCTGGCTCGCGGCCGGTCGGTTCGTGGCCGGCACCGCGGTCGCGGTGGCGATGGCGGTGGGCTCCACCTGGGTGAAGGAGCTGACCGACGCCGACCCGGCCAGTGCGCCCGACCTCGGTACCCGGCGCGCCGCGCTCTGGCTCACCCTCGGTCTCGGCATCGGGCCCGGCGTGGCCGGTGCGCTCGCCCAGTGGGCCCCCTGGCCGATGGTGCTGCCCTATCTGGCGCACATCGCGCTCACCGTCGTCGTGTTGCCGTTCATGGCGCTCAGCCCGGAGACGCGGACCACCCCACCCGTTGTCCGCCCCGATGGGTCCCGCGCCGGCGGCAGGCGCACCGGCGGCACCCGGCACCCCCGGTTCCGGCGGGTGATCATCCCGATGGCGCCGTGGATCTTCGGGTCGACCAGCGTGGCCTACGCGATCATGCCGGAGATCGTCGCCGTCAAGCTCGGCTCGTGGTCGCTGGCCTACTCCACGCTGCTCACCGTGTGCACGATCGGCGCCGGGGTCGGCATCCAACCGATCGCCAAGCGGCTGGACCGGACCACCAGCGCCCGCGCCGTGGTGGTGTCGATGATCGTGATGTGCACTGGGCTCGCGTGCAGCGCGGTGGCCGCCGCGCTCCGCTCGCCGTGGCTCGCTCTCGGCACGGCACTGGTACTGGGCGCCGCGTACGGCATCGCGGTGGTGTCCGGCCTGCTCGAGGTGCAGCGCCTCGCCCGGCCGAGCGAGCTCGCCCAGCTCACCGGCGTCTACTACGCGCTCGCCTACGTCGGGTTCGTGCTGCCCTCGCTACTGGCCGCCCTGAGCGACGTCGCCAGCTACCCGGTGCTGCTGTCCGCACTCGCCGTTGTCGCCCTGACCGGCACCCTGGTGATCGTCCGGCACTCCCGCGCGCACCTGCCGCTCGAGCCGGCGCTCACCCCGTGACGGTCAGGACTTGAGCCACTTGGTGTTCTCGGGCTTGCGCAGCTGGTTCCAGGCCTCGGGCAGCTCCCGCTCGGCCCGGTCGGCGCGGGCCGCCTCCAGCCCGTGCAGGATCCCGAAGGTGAACCCGTTGCCGCCGTCGAGGTGTGCCTGGCCGGCCAGCTCCCGGATCACCGGCCGCGCCACCACGGAGTCCTGGTGGTCGCCGAGCAGCTTGTGCACGGCCTTGGCGTGCAGCTGGAGCCGCACCGCCGGCTCACCCACGGCGGGCTCGGCGACCTCGCCGGCGTAGCGCAGCCTCTTGCCGGCCTTGCGCGTCTCGTGCAGCGCGATGTCTCGCTCCGCGCCGGCGTCCAGCGCCTCGGCGGTCCGCATCCGCTTCGCGAGCCGTCGCCACACCACACCCATCTGCTTGGGCAGCTCGCGGTCCGCCGGCCGCTTGGCCCTCGGGGTCAGCGGCGGGTCGCTCAGCAGTGCGTCGATCTGGTCGTGCAGGGCCAGGTAACGGTCGCTGTCCAGCGCGGCGACCGCCACCGCCTGCCCCTCCGCACGGCGCCGCTGCAGGGTGCGGGTGACCTGCGCGGTCACCGGGCCCATCACCAGCTCGTCAGGCAGCCCGTGGATCGCTTCGACGAGCCGCTCCTCGATCACCTCGGTGTCCCGGGCCGCGCTGAGCTCGCCGCCGACCCACTTCAGCTCGTCGGTGAGGCCCCGGGTGGCGTCCCCGTCGACCACCTCGCTGTAGGCCTGCAGCGCACTGCGCATCCGTCGCGCGGCGACCCGCAGCTGGTGCACCGCGTCCGGGGCGTCACGGCGCACCAGCGGATCCTGGGCACGGATCTGCTCGGCCTGCGCGCGCAGGTAGTCCAGCACCACCGCACCGGCCGAGCCGGGCTTGACCTTCGACTTCTTCTTCGGCTCGACCGGCAGTCGGTCGGCGAGCAGGCGCCCCAGCTTGGACTTCGACTGGGAGCGGTGCACCCCGACCGTCAGCAGCTGCGCCTCGATGCGGTCGAGCAGCTCCGCCTGGCCGTGCTCGGCGAGTTCCACCTCGACCTCGCGCCAGGACACGGTGGTGGTCTCCGCGCCCATGGTGTGCGCCGAGACCTGGTCCTCGACCAGCTCGACCACCTCATGGCCGTGCGAGTCGGACATCAACCAGCGCCGGCGGGTGGTGTTCAGCTGCGCGACCGGCGCCAGCGCGGCGCCCCGGGAGTGCACCCTGACCAACGAGGCCAGCTCGGCGGGCGGGTCCACCGGGTCGTGCCCGGCCAGCGGCAGCCGGTGTTCGTCGCGGCTGTCCCCGCCGGCCGGCAGCTTCAGGTGCCAACCCTCGTCCGAGCCGCCGACGCGGCGGCGCAGCGTCACACCGGCGCGGAGCAGCCGCAGATCCGAGGTGTCGAAGTACACCGCCTCGAGCTGCTGTTGCTCGGCGCCGGCACCGGCGTCCAGCCCGAGCAGCCCCGCCGGATCCGGCAGTTCGGCCGCGTCGGCGGCCTCGTACTTACGTTCGGTCTCCCGCACCACGCTCACTGACTCGCTCATGACCCCTGCGTACCCGTCCTGACCTCGGCCGCGACACCGCCGGATGGATCAGTCCCGTTCCGGTGCTCCCGTTCGCTCTGCTCGTAGACCTGATCCGGCGGGCCGACGATCAGCGGGTCGGGCTTGCCGACCACGTCGTGGTCCTTGGTCGGGTAGTCCAGCGTCGACAGGACCCAGCGCAACGCCGCGATCCGGCCGCGCTTCTTGTCGTTGCTGCGCACGACCGTCCACGGAGCGGCAGGGGTGTCGGTACCGAGGAACATGTCCTCCTTCGCCTTCGTGTAGTCGTCCCACTTGTCCAGCGAGTTGAGGTCGATCGGGCTGAGTTTCCACTGCCGCAGCGGGTCGATGACCCGGATGGTGAACCGGGTCCGCTGTTCGGCCCTGGACACCGAGAACCACAGTTTGAGCAGGTGGATGCCGGTGTCGACGAGCGCCTGCTCGAGGCTGGGCACCTGCGTCATGAACTCCTGGTACTGCTCGTCGGTGCAGAAACCCATGACCCGCTCGACGACCGCGCGGTTGTACCAGGACCGGTCGAACAGCACGATCTCACCGGCCGACGGGAGATGGTTGAAGTACCGCTGGAAGTACCACTGGGTGCGCTCCTGCTCGGTCGGCTTGCCCAGGGCCACCACCCGGGCGCCGCGCGGGTTCAGGTGCTCGGTGAACCGCTTGATGGTGCCGCCCTTGCCGGCCGCGTCGCGCCCCTCGAACAGCACCACGATCCGCTGACCGGTGTCCTTGACCCAGGACTGCATCTTCAGCAGCTCGATCTGCAGTGCGCGCTTGATCTCCTCGTACTCGTCCCGGGTCATCCGCTCGGAGTAGGGATAGTCCTGTTTCCAGGTGGTGATTTCCTGCCCGTTCGCACCGAAGAGCACGGCGTCGTCGTCGTCGAGCTCGCGCACCGACCAGTCCTGGGAGTTGTCCAGCAGGTCCACCGACCGCAGCGCCTCGCGCAGCTCCTGGCGGGTCCGCTCGGAGTGGCCCACCCCACGGGGGGTGCGCCGGAACTCCTCGACAGCCTGCTCGAGTGAAGCCATGTCCGTTCCCCCATCACGCCGCGCTGAATCCCATTATCGGGTATCTGCGCCAGATACCGCCGAAACCCACTGTCTATGGCCGGGTGCGCGGCCGCGGTGTGCCGGCCGCAAAAGTTCGCCCGGTGTTATCAGGTCGTTCAACTGGCACGATCACCCACCGTGTGGTTCGGAGCGTGCGTTTTCAGAGCGCGTGCGTTTTCAGAGCAGAGCCGGGGCCAACCGCCGCCACTGCTCCCTCGGGAACGACTCCGTGCCCTCCCGCTCGGTCAGGACCTGCACGCAGACGTGGTCGGCGCCGGCGTCGCGGTGCTGGCGTACCCTGGCGGCGATCGCGTCCTCGTCACCCCAAGCCACCAGGGTGTCGACCAGCCGGTCGCTGCCGCCGCCGGCGATGTCGGCGTCGGTGAACCCGTAGCGCTTCCAGTTGTTGACGTAGTTCGGCAGCCCGAAGTACATGCTCAGCTTCCCCCGCGCGATCTCCCGGGCCCGGTCCGGGTCGGTCTCGAGCACCACGCCCTGCTCGGGTGCCAACAGCGCGCCCGGGCCGAGCGCCGCGCGGGCGTCGGCGGTGTGCTCGGGGCTCACCAGGTACGGGTGCGCGCCGGCGGCGCGGTCGCGGGCCAGTTCCAGCATCTTGGGCCCGAGGGCGGCCAGCACCCGGTCGTCCGCCGACAGCGGCACCGGGGCGGTGTCCAGCGCGTCCAGGAACCCGCGCATGCTCGCGAGCGGGCGGGTGAACTTCCCGGGCTCGGTCAGCTGGTCGATGATCGGTGCGTGGCTCACGCCGATGCCGACCAGGACCCGGCGCCCGTACTCGGCGACCAGCTCCCGGTGGCGCGCGGCGCTCTCGGTCGGGTCCTGCATCCACAGGTTCAGGACGCCGCTGGCCACCGTGATGCCGTGCGTCTTGGCGAGCAGGTTGCCGAGTGAACCGAACAGGTCACCGCCGGCGTCGGGCAGCCACACCGCGGCATACCCGAGCTCCTCGATCTCGGCGGCGCAGTCGGCTGCCTCGCCGGGATCCCCGAACCTGAGCGCCGCTTCCCAGATCCCGGTTCCGCCCAACGCGTATGTCATTGTCCCGATCCTGGCACGGCCGCGGCGCCCGCGCCCGTGATCGGCACGGGCCCGTCCGGCGTCGATCAGGGGCGACGGTGTCGATCTGTGTTGATCAGCGTCGATCGGCGTCGATCGCTGTCGCGCGCCGGGTCGGAAACGTTGACGGTGACCCCGGTGTCCGCCAGCTCGGCCGCGAGGTTGAGCGTGTGTGCCTCCAGCGCGGCCTTCGCGGTGGTGTAGGCATTACCGCCGACCATGAAGCCGGGGCGGGCCGCCACCCCGCTGGACACGTTGACCACCCGGCCCCACCTGCGCGCCAGCATGGCGGCAACAGCGCGAAGGTCAGCGTGGCGGCCGCGGTCAGGTTGATGCCGAGGGCCGCCGCCCACTCGCCCGGGTCCACCGTGACGCTCGGCCCGAGCGGCCACACCACGCCGGCGTTGTTGACCAGGATGTCGACCTCGCCGCCTTCGTCACGGACCCGCGTCGGCAGCTCGCCGACCCGCCGGAGATCAGCCAGGTCGGCCGGCACGGCCACGGCCTGCCACCCGTCGGCCCGTACCTGGCGCGCGGTCTCGGACGGCGTTCACGACCCCTTCCCGCCCCATTCTGCCGGCGCCGCGCGAGCGGGAGTTCTTACCGACCGATCACGACACCGGGCGGACCCGGAGCCGGCGCGGTCGGGCGTTGGTAGCGTCGCGGCCGGCATCGGAGGTAGCCATGCGCGACTATCCGCGAACGATCGTCTCCGCCGGCCATGTCGAGCCGGTGCCCCGGCG
>DASYLM010000482.1:0-14336 GCA_036009565.1 Pseudonocardia sp.
CGACTACGGCACCCCCCGCCGGCCCCCGACCATCGGTGGCAGCCCGGAGCCTCGGATCTACCAATACTGCGGGCAGGCCGGAGCCCGGCTGCAGCAGCGCGGCTCGGCGAACGTGCCGAGACCGGACGGCGACGGCGACCACACCGCTGGGCCCCCGCCCGGTGCGAACCCCGAGCAGCGGGCCCGAGGGCCGCGCGACTCGGAGGACAACTGACCAGCACGACCGACGAGCACCACCAGGAGGTCCCGGTGAACGAAGCGGACACGGCGACGGTCGAGCCGACCCCGGCTACCCAGGACTCGGACCAGCCCTCGGCCGGCGAGACGGCCCCGGCAAAGGCGGGCCGGTTCCCGCTGCGGCTGCCGTTGCCGGCGGCGATCGGGGTCGCTGTGGTGCTGGTGCTCGCGGTGGCGGCCGCCGTCACCTTCGGGCTGCTGCTGCAGCGCCGGGTGGCCACCGACCGCGCCGGGGCCGAGGCACTCGCCACCGCCAAGGCCTACGCGGTGACCGTGACCAGCTACGACTACCAGAACCTGGACCGCAACTTCGCCGACGTGCTGGACGGCGCGACCGGTGAGTTCAAGGACCAGTACACCGGCGCGAGCCAGACCCTGCGCCAGCTGATCGCCAACGCGAAGGCCACCGCCAAGGGCAACGTCCTGGGCGCCGGGATCAGCTCGGAGAGCCCGGAGCAGGTCGAGGTGGTGGTCTTCGTGGACCAGACGATCACCAACGCGGCCACTCAGCAGCCCCGGGTCGACCGCAACCGGGTGATCATGACGCTCACCCCGCACGACGGGCGCTGGCTGGTGGGCAAGCTGGAGCTCACGTGACCGATGCCGTGCGCGAGCGCGGCCTTGCGAGTCTGCGTGCGCTGCTCGACCCGGCACGCCTGGACCGGGAGCCGGACGACTCGGCGGGCTACCTCGACCTGCTCGGTGGCTCGCCGGGTGATGGTGCCGGTCAGCCCCGCACCCCCGCTCAGCGCGCCATGCAGAGCAGCCTGGTCGCAGCCGTCTACCAGCGCGGCTGGCGCAACGGGCTGAACCTGGCGATGGGCCTGAGCGGGCCCAGCGCGGACGAGGAGCGCCGGGGCGCGGTGCGTGCCCTGGAGCTCGGCGGTGAGCAGCGGGTGCTCGACGTGGCCTGCGGGCCGGGCAACTTCACCCACGTGTTCGCCGGGGCACTGCGGGGTGACGGGTTGGCGGTCGGGCTGGACGCGTCCGCGCCGATGCTGGCCAGGGCGGTGGCCGAACACGTGGTGCCGAGGGTGGCGTACCTGCGCGCGGATGCCCGCCGGATGCCTTTCCCGGACGCGAGCTTCGACGCGGTGTGCTGCTACGCGGCGCTGTACCTGGTGCCGGAGCCGTTCACCGTGCTGGTGGAGATGCTGCGGGTGCTGGCGCCGGGCGGCCGGATCGCGCTGATGACCAGCTACCGCGGTTCCTGGGAGCCCCAGCGGGCGGCCCGGACGGTGCTCGGCTGGGCCAGCGGCATGCGGATGTTCGACCGCGACGAGCTGACCGGGGTGCTGCGGGCCAGTGGCCTGGTGGACATCCACCAGCAGCTCAGTGGGGTGGTCCAGTTCGTCAACGGCCGCCGTCCGCCGTCCTGATCGACCTGCCGACCTGCCGACCTGCCGACCTGCCGACCTGCCGACCTGCCGAGCGGTGCCCGGTCGGCGTCGTGCCGACAGTGCGGCGGAACGCGGCGCGGAAGGCACCCGGCGTCCCGTAGGTCCGGCGGACAGGTGCCCGACCCGGCCCCACTAGACTCCGTCGGCGTAATGCCCCGGACCAGCCCGCCACGACCAGCCCGCAAGGGGGAGCCATGGCAGACCAGGAAAGCGCCGAACTGGACGGCTTAGTTGCCGAGTCCGAGTTCGCCGAGCACGTCGGCAAACACGAGTCGCCGGACGGCGCGCCGCTGAACCCGCTGATCGACCTGTCCCGTGACCCCACCCCGGGCAAGCCGGACCACGCCCGACCCGACGACGACTGAGACAGGCGGCTCGCCTGGCGGCCAGCGGTTACGTAGTCCCACGGATGTGTCGGGTGGCCCCCAGCCGCGAGGCTGAGGCGCATGGCGAACAACTCACCTTCCGCACCCGGCGCCGCTGACCTCGCGGCGGCCACCCCGGCCGACCGCGACCGATACGCCGACCTGCTCCGGCTGTTCTCGATCGGCATGGTCGCCCTCGGGCACTGGGTGGTCGCGCTGCTCACGCTCTACGGGGCCGGCTCGGTCAGCACGTCGATGCCGGTCATGCTGACCCCCTGGGTGTGGCAGGTGATGGCGCTGTTTTTCTTCGTGGGCGGCTTCGCGCACGCCAGGGCGCTGCGGCACCGGCCGCCGACCGGCGAGTTCGTCCGGGCCCGGATGTCGCGCCCGGACCCGGAACACCGGCCGGCCGGCTATCGCCCGGCAATGGTCAACTCGACGAAATTCTGGTCAACTTCATGATCAAAGCAGAAATACGTTGAGTTGACTATGGACGCGAGATCGGGTGGGCCCGGCTGACCGGACAGGGGCTAGACCCGCGCCGGAACCACTCGGCCATGCCTGGTGGGCAGCTCGGTACGTCAGGCGGCCGCTGACGGCCCGGCGGGCGGGTTCGGGGGTCAGTCCGGTAGCTCGAGGCCGAGCGCGGCGGCCCGGGCGGTGGCCTCGGCCGGAAAGATGTTGCGCAGAACGAACGGATCGGTGCCGAGCACCCAGTCGGGGGCGAGCGCCGCGGAGTACCGCTCGAAGTAGAGCAGCTGCTTGGTGAACAGGGTCAGCTCCGGGGGAGCGGACCCGGAGTGCTGCCGCGCGGTGGCCACCAGCATCTCGGTGATCCCGCGGGAGCTCAGCCGGGCGATCGGGGCGTCCAAGAGCGGGCCGAACACCGCGCCGAGCGCCCAGCCGAGCTGGGCGTCGGTACCGCCCGAGGAGTCCAGCACCCCGCACCGGCGCAGCCCGCGGGCCACCCGCTCGAAGTCGCGGTCGAACATCATCGTGTAGAGCATGTCCCGCAGCAGTTCCCGCCAGCTCGGCGCGAGCTCGCCCATGATGCCGAAGTCCAGGTAGGCCAGCCGCCCGTCGTCGGTGATCCACAGGTTGCCGGCGTGCGCGTCACCGTGGAACGGCCCGTGCAGGATGGCCGCCTCCAGCCACGCCTTCACTCCCCGGCGCAGCGGCAGCTCGCCGTCCAGGCCGCGGGCCGCGAGCTCCTCCGGGTTGTCCAGCGGGCTCCCGTAGAGCCGCTGCATGCAGATCACCCCTGGTCCGCACCACTGCCAGTAGACCGCCGGCACGGTGACGCCGGTGTTGTCGCCGAAGGCGCCGACCGAGGCGGCGAACCGCTCCTGGTTGCTCGCCTCCAGCGCGAAGTTCAGCTCCTTGCAGGTGACCTCGTGCAGCTGCTCGACGATGCCGACCAGGCTGACCAGCCGGACCAGCTCGACGCGGCCGTCCAACAGCTGGGCCAGCCGGTACATGATGCGCAGGTCGGTGACCATCCGCCGGTGGATGCCGGGGCGGCGCACCTTGAGCACCGCCGCGCGGCCGTCCGGCAGCACGCAGGCGTGCACCTGGGCGATGGACGCGGCCGACAGCGGCACGTCGTCGAACTGGGTGAACAGCTCCGAAACCGGCCGGCCCAGCGCGGTGGCCACCAGTCTGCGGACCTCGGCGGTCGGGAACGGGGGCATGTCGTCCAGGCAGCGCAGCGCCGAGGTGCTCAGCGCCTCGGGCCACATCCCGGGCGAGGACGCGATCAGCTGCCCGAGCTTGACGAACGTGGGCCCCAGGCGGCCGAACGCGGTGACGGCGCCGTCCGCGAGCGCCCCCGGCCACGTCTGAGCCTCCCGTCGCGTCTGTGTCTCCGGCCGCGTCTGCGCCTCCGGCCGTCTCTGCCCGGGGGTGCGCGGCGGCTGGCCCGCGCGCGGCAGCCGGTCGCCGAGCCGGCGTCGTGCCCGGACCAGCAGCCAGCGCAGCCCGGCGGCGAGCAGGCAACTGGCCAGCACCGCGCAGACCACGACGATCCGGGCCAGCTCGGCCGGGCCGAAGCGGGCCAGGGGCGGTCGGGCCACCTCGAGTGCCCCGGCCGGCGGGCCGGCCGCGTACGGGCCGGCGAACCCGGCCGTCACCGGGAGCTCGGCCCCGCTCAGCGCAGCCTGCGGCGCCGGGACGGGGGCGCCGGGCTGGTCGGGGTGAGCGCCGGGATCAGCAGCTCGCCGAGGAAGTCCGCGAGGTCGCCGGGCGGTTCGATCAGGATCAGCGAGGCGGTGATCCGCACCAGCCACTGGGCCAGCGCCACCGGATCGCGCCTGGCCAGGTTGCCGGTGCCGATGGCCAGGCTGACCAGCGGCACGAACGCCGTGGTGGCCCGCTCCATCAGGTCCGGCACGTCGCGGGCCACGAAGGAACCGATCAGGTCCCGCTCGTCGGCCAGCATCTTGGCCAGCACCGGGTGCGCCCGCGCTTCCCGGACCAGGGTGGCGAGCAGGTCGACCACCGACCGGGGGCCGATCGGGAAGCTGATCCGGCCGGGCAGTGAGCTGAGCAGCCGGTGCGAGTCCCTGGCGGCCAGCAACATCGCCTGCTGCTCGATGTTGCCGACCTGGCGGTACACCGTGGTGCGGTTGACCCCGAGTTCGTGGGCCACGTCCTGCACCGAGGTACGCCGTACGCCGTAGCGGGCGAAACACCGCGAGGTGGCGTCCAGGAACGGGTCGAGCGATGCCGGCGGCAGCGGCGGGAACCCCTGGATGGACTCGGGGAGAGGTAGTACGGAGGGGGAGTCCACCGGTGGCTCCTCCCAGTCGGTCGTCGCGATTTTTGCCATGACAACCCTAGTCGAGTAGTAGAGACGATCGAGTACCGGAAAGTGCGGCGCTTGCGCCTCGATGCAACTATAGAGCAGTATTGTTGCACTGTGGCCATTCCGGCGGTACGCCGATCGAGCGGACCGGGTGAGGGCAGGAGGCGAGTTACTGATGACAGAGACGTCACAGGAACCGGTGCGACGGGTATCCAAGCGGGAGAAGACGGCGGAACGGCTGCTCAGATCCTCGGCCGCCCGCTCCTACGACCCCCAGGTGGACGTCGACTGGTCGGCGCCGATCGATCCGGACAAGCGCTTCCTCCCCGAGCACCGGGTGTCCCTCTTCGGCACCGAGCTCTGGGAGCGGATGACCTCCGAGCAGCGCTACGAGCTGGGTAAACACGAGATCATCAGCATCACCAGCTTCGGCATCTACGCCGAGGTCGCGTTGATGCACCTGCTGCTCAAGGTGGCCACCCAGGGCGACCCGACGTCCCGGCACGCGCAGTACGCGCTCACCGAGGTGGCCGACGAGTGCCGGCACTCCACCATGTTCGGCAGGGGCATCGAGAAGTCCGGCGTCGGCCCGTACCTGGCGCCCCGGTGGTTCCGCGGCCTGCTCAACCTCAGCCTGCTGCTGCCGATCGGCCCGGCCACCTACGGCGGCACCCTGCTGGTCGAGGAGGTCACCGACCGGCTGCAGCGCGAGTCGATGGCCGACGAGGACATCCAGCCGACCATCCGGATGATCAACAAGATCCACGTGCTGGAAGAGGCCCGGCACATCTCGTTCGCCCGTGCCGAGGTGAACCGGATGGTGCCCAAGATGGGCCGGATCGAGCTGGCCGTCAACCGGGTGGCACTGGCCCTCGCGGCACCCTCGCTGGTCCGGCTGATGCTGCATCCCGACGTGTACAAGGGCGTCGGGGTGGACCCGAAGCAGGCCAGGAGGGCCGCCAGGGCGAACCCCAACTACCAGCAGAGCATTCGCTGGATGGGGGAACGGATCGTCGGCTTCCTCACGGAGGCGGGCATGATCAAGGGTGTCGTGACGAAGGCACTGTGGCGCCGCTCGTTCCTGCTCGGCCCGGACCGCTGAGCGCGACGCAGAGACGGGGAGGACCACGATGAACGCACCCACCGGGGCGGCCGCCGAAGCGGCCGCGCCGAGTCCGCCCGTGGAGGCGGGAGACGAGGTTGCGAGTCGACCCATCGACACCGAGGTGGCCATCATCGGGAGCGGCTTCTCCGGTCTCGGCATGGGCATCGCGCTGGTCAAGGAGGGCCGGCACGACTTCGTCATCCTGGAGAAGGCCTACGACGTCGGCGGCACCTGGCGGGACAACAGCTACCCCGGCTGTGCCTGCGACATCCAGTCCCACATGTACTCGTACTCGTTCGAGCAGAACCCGGGCTGGTCGCGGATGTTCTCGCCGCAGCCGGAGATCTTCGAGTACCTGCGCGGGGTGGCCGACAAGTACCAGCTGCGCCGGCACATCCGCTTCGGCGTCGAGGTGACCGGCGCCCGGTGGGATCCCGAGGCGGCCCGCTGGACGCTGCGCGCGAAGTCGGTCACCGGCGAAGCGGTGGAGTACCGGGCCCGGTTCCTGGTGGCCGGGGTGGGCGCGCTGCACATCCCGAACGTGCCCGAGCTGCCCGGCATCGAGAGCTTCGAGGGCACCGCGTTCCACTCCGCGCGGTGGGACCACGAGTACGACCTGGCCGGCAAGAAGGTGGCCGTGGTCGGCACCGGCGCGAGCGCGATCCAGTTCGTGCCGGAGATCGCCGGGCAGGTCGAGTCGCTCACCCTGTTCCAGCGCAGCGCGCCGTGGGTGCTGCCCAAGGCCGACCGGCCGGTACCCGAGCGGGTCCGGACGCTGTTCCGGCTGTTCCCGCCGGCGCGCCGGCTCTACCGCACCGGGGTGTACTGGCTCAACGAGTCCCTCGCGGTCGGCTTCAACGGCCACCCCGGGCTGCTCCGGATCGCCGAGCGCCTCGGCCGCCGCTCCGTGGCGCGCCAGGTCAGTGACCCGGTGCTGCGCAAGAAGCTGATGCCGAGCTACACGCTGGGCTGCAAGCGGGTGCTGATGTCCAACACCTACTACCGGGCACTGGCCGGCCCCAATGCCGACGTGGTGACCAGCGGCATCACCGAGGTGCGGGCGCACAGCGTGCTGGACGGCGACGGCGTCGAGCACGAGGTCGACGCGATCATCTACGGCACCGGCTTCCACGTCACCGACTCGTTCGACTACCTCGACATCAAGGGCCGCGACGGCCGCGACCTCGCCGCGCAGTGGCGTACCGAGGGCATCCAGACCCACCTGGGCATCACCGTGAACGGGTTCCCGAACCTGTTCTTCCTGCTCGGCCCGAACACCGGGCTGGGGCACAACTCGGTGGTGTTCATGATCGAGTCCCAGATCCGCTACGCGCTGTCCGCGATGAAGCTGGCCGGGCGGCACCGGGCGGCGGCCATCGAGGTCCGCGAGTCCGTGCAGGCGAGCTTCAACGACGAGATCCAGCGGCGGCTGGCCAAGGGGGTGTGGAGCACCGGCGGCTGCACCAACTGGTACCTCGACGCCAAGGGCGTGAACCGCACGCTGTGGCCAGGACAGACCTGGCGCTACTGGTTGGCCACCCGGAACATCGAACCCAGCGACTTCGAGCTGGTCAGTGCCAGCGGCCCGACCGGCGGCCAGTCCGCGCCGGCCGCCCTGGCGAGCAAGGGAGAACCGGCATGAAGAACTTCACCGACCGCGTTGCGGTGATCACCGGGGCAGGCTCCGGGATCGGCCGGGCGCTGGCTCTCGACCTGGCGGGGCGAGGTGCCCGGTTGGCGCTGTCCGACGTCGACGAGGTCGCCGTCGCCGATACCGCCGCGCGGTGCGAGAAGCTGGGCGCGCAGGCCAGGGGTTACCAGCTGGACGTGTCCGACCGGGCCGCGATGACCGCGCACGCCGATCAGGTGGTTGCCGAGTTCGGCCGGGTCAACCTGGTGGTGAACAACGCCGGCGTCGCGTTGATGGCCACGGTCGAGGAGATGAGCTACGAGGACTTCGACTGGATCGTCGGGATCAACTTCTGGGGCGTGGTGCACGGCACGAAGGCGTTCCTGCCGCACCTGATCGCCTCCGGCGACGGACACCTGGTCAACATCTCCAGCGTGTTCGGGTTCGTCGGGGTGCCCACGCAGAGCGCCTACAACGCCACCAAGTTCGCGGTGCGTGGCTTCACCGAGGCGCTGCGCCAGGAGATGCTGCTGGAGAAGCGGCGGGTCGGGGTCAGCTGTGTGCACCCCGGTGGGATCCGCACGAACATCGCCAGGGACGCCCGTGCCCCGGAGAACAGCACCTCGCTGCAGCGGGCCACCGACTTCTCCCGGATCGCGCGGACCACCCCGGAGCAGGCCGCGAAGACCATCCTGCGCGGGGTGGAGCGCAAGCGGGCCCGCATCCTGATCGGCCCGGACGCCTACGTGTTCGACGCGGCGCCCCGGCTGCTCGGTTCCGGATACCAGCGACTGAGCACGCTGGCGATGACGGCCGCGCGGCGCTTCGGCGTCTCGATCGGAGGGATCTGATGGCGGAGACCCCCATCGTGCACGAGGCCGGCCAGGGCGAGGAGGAGCACGACGACGTGGGCTATGCCGGCCCCGCGACCGTGCTGATCGGGGATGCCGAGATAGCGGTGCAGGTGGACCTGCGCGGCAACTTCCAGCCGATCGACGGCTTGTTCCACTGGTACGGCCGCGTCGCGGCGAACCCGGAGCTCGACGAGCTGATCAAGGGCAACCGGGCCGACGTCGTGCTGCGCACCCCGCACAGCGAGCGGCCCGGCGAGCTCTCCGACCCTGACGTGTGGGGGCGGTTCCGGATCAGTGGGGAGAGCACCCCGCCGTTCGACCTCGACCTCGACGTGGCCGAGGAATCCTGAGGCGGAGGCGCGGCGACTGAGCACCCCGGGTGCTTGCGGACGATCTACAGCTGGGAAGCTCGCGCGATGACCGCCGGTGCGCCCACCTCCGATCCGGGCGCCGTCCTGCTGCTCGGCGGCCGCAGCGAGATCGGGCTGGCGGTGCTGCATCGGCTGGTGGCCGGGGGCACCAGGACGGTGGTGCTGGCGGCGCGGCGCGCGGACCAACTGGACGAGCAGGAGCGGGCGCTGCGCAGCGGGGGAGCCACCGCGGTGCACCGGGTCGAGTTCGACGCCGACGACCTGGCCGGGCAGCGCGCGGTGCTGGACCGGGCGGTCGGCCTTGCCGGCCCGCTGGACGTCGTCGTGGTGGCCTTCGGGGTGCTGGGCGACCAGGCCAGGGCGGAGCGGGACGCGGCGCACGCGGCGGCCGTGGTGCACACCGACTACACCGCGCACGTCGGCGTGCTCACCGAGCTGGCCACCCTGCTGCGCGCCCAGGGCCGGGGCACCATCGTGGTGTTCTCCTCGGTCGCCGGGGTGCGGGTGCGGCGGGCCAACTACGTGTACGGGTCGGCGAAGGCCGGTCTGGACGGGTTCGCCAGCGGGCTCTCCGATGCGCTGGCCGGCAGCGGCGTGCGGCTGCTTCTGGTGCGACCGGGTTTCGTCATCGGGCGGATGACGGAGGGCATGTCCCCGGCGCCGTTCTCCAGCACCCCGGACCAGGTCGCCGACGCCACCGTGCGGGCCCTGGGGGCCGGCCGGGGGCAGGTGTGGGTGCCGGCGGTGCTGAGAGTGATCTTCGCGGGGTTGCGGCTGTTGCCCAGGGCCATCTGGCGGCGGATGCCCCGGTGAGCGGGGTCCACTGTGGCGCGCGGCCGTGGAGTGGTTGGACGTCCGACATTTTCTCCGGCGGCGTTCTGGTGAATTGTGTGCTTCGTGGTGACCTTCGCCTGGTATCAAGGTGACCATGCGTATGGCGGCGGTCCGGTGGGCCACCCTGATGGCCGTCCTGGCCATGGTGGTCGCCGGCTGCGCCAGTGCACCGGCGGCGGCCGCCCCCGCCCCGTCGGCACCGACGAACCGGACGGTCACGCTGGCCTCGTCGGCCGGTCCCCGCAATGCCATCGTGCACCGGCCGAGCGGGCTGCCCGCCAACTCGCCGCTGGTCGTGGTCATCCACGGTGCGTACGGCAGCGCCGAGCAGATGCGGTCCTCGCTCGGTTGGGACGCCCTCGCCGACAAGGACGGCTTCGAGGTGGCGTACCCCAACGGCTTCGGCAAGTTCTGGAACGCCGGGTTCTGCTGCGGCATCGCGCACAGCCGAAACGTCGATGACGTCGGCTTCCTGCACGGGCTGGTCGAACACCTGGTGGTGCAGGACCGCGTCGACCCGCACCGGGTGTACGCGGTGGGCATGTCCAACGGCGCGATGATGACCTACGCCTGGGCCTGCGCCCGCCCGGAGGACCTGGCCGGGATCGGCCCGGTGGCCGGTGCGCTGGTGGCCCCGTGCCGGCCGGCCCCGGCGATCACCGTGGTGGCCGTGCACGGCACCGCGGACCGCAATGTGCCGATCAACGGCGGGGTCGGCCCGCGAAGCGTGTCGCACTACCCCTATCCATCGCTGGCCGTGTCGCTGGCGCCGTTCGTGGCCGCCGACGGCTGCGCCCCGATGCCGAAGCAGGTCGACCGCCCGCCGGTACTGGTGAGCACCTGGACCTGCTCGGGGGAGCGCAACGTGACCCTCGCCGTGGTCGCCGGGCTGGGGCACGACTGGCCCGGCTCGCGGCCACCCTCCGCCATCAAGCGCGTGCTCCGCCAGACGCCGCCGTTGGATGCCACCACGTTCCTGTGGTCGCACCTGCGCACGTCGGCGCTGAGCTGAGCGGAGCTGACCGGTATCAGTCGGTGCGGCCTCGGATCGGGTGGTCCGCCGGCACCTCGATGACCGCGATCCGCACGCCGTCCGGGTCGGCCACCCACATCTCCTCCAGCCCCCACGGCTCGCGGCGGGGCTCCCGGACCACCTTCACGCCCCGGTCGAGCAGCTCGCGATGGGTGGCGGCGAGGTCGCGCACCTGCAGCCACAGCGCGACCGAGGGACCGGGCGACTGCTCGGCCCGCCCGGACAGCTCGAGCAGGCCCCCGCCCAGGAAGAACACCGTGCCCCGCTCCGGCCCGGTGCCGAACTCGCGGTAGACCGCCAGCCCCAGTTCGTCGCGGTAGAACGCGCGGCTGCGCTCCGGGTCGGTGGGGTGCAGCAGTAACCGGCTGGTCAGTACGTCCATGCCGTACAGGGTGCGCTGAAGCGCCGCGGCGGGAAAGCCGGGGCGCGCCTCAGAGCGAGTACGCGCCGAACCGGGCCCAGGCCACGATCAGCGCGAGCACGATCAGTACCACGTTGCCCGCGACGAACGGGTACTCCTTGCGGCGGCCGTGCGTGATCGCGGCGCCGATCATCAGCAGGATCAGGCCGACCGCCGCGAGCGGGACGAGCACGGTGGCGATCCCGGTCAGCGCCGGCAGGATCAGCCCGATCGCGGCCAGCACCTCGAGCGCGCCGATGCCCTTCACGCCGTTGTCCGGGTAGTCGTCCACCCAGCCCATCTGGGCCCGCAGGTCGGCCTTCGGCCGGATCAGCTTGATGAGCCCGGCCGCGAGGAAAACCACGGCCAGCAGGATCTGCAGTATCCACACCAGGGTGGCCATCGGAGTACCTCCACGTCGAGTGGTTGATGATTCAAGAGGTTAGTGAGGCGATCATGGAAAATCGTCACCTGACCGGGAGGTACCCGCGGGGAGGCGCGCCGGGCCGGCCGGGTGTGAACCCCGGCCGGGGTTTCCGCCGGCGCCCGGTGCCGGCACCGTGGACGCCGCCGGTCGCGGCGCGGACTACCATCGAAACCGTTGAGGCACCTACGGGTCAGCGCCAGGTCCGGGCGGCCCGAGCATGGAGGAAATGCGTGGCTGGAGTAGTACCAGTGTCACCAGTACCGTCGCCAGTGTCACCGGACGTACGTTCGCTGGAGGACGTGACCAGGGACGCGGTGGCGCGCGCGATGGGTGCGGTGCTGCCGCCCGAGCTGGCCGACGCCGACCCGGTGGTGCGCCGCTCCGACCGGGCCGACTTCCAGGCCAACGCGGCGCTGTCCCTGGCCAAGAAGATCGGTGCCAAGCCCCGTGAGCTGGCCGAGTCGATCGCCACCGCGCTGCGTGAGCAGACCGGCGGGCAGCTCGGCGTGGAGCTCGCCGGGCCCGGTTTCCTGAACCTCACCGTCACCGACGGGGCGGTCTGGTCCCAGGTGGCCGCGCGCCTGGCCGACGACCGGCTGGGCGTGGGCACTCCGCAGCTGGGCCGCCGCACGGTCGTCGAGTACTCCTCGCCGAACATCGCCAAGGAAATGCACGTCGGCCATCTGCGCACCACGATCATCGGTGACGCGCTGGCCCGGCTGCTGGAGAACCAGGGCGCCGAGGTGATCCGGCAGAACCACCTCGGCGACTGGGGCACCCAGTTCGGCATGCTGATCCAGTACCTGGACGACCACCCGGACGCCAAGTGGCGCGCCGAGGACCTCGACGACGGCGACCTGGGCACCGTGTCGGCACTGGACGGTCTGTACAAGCTGGCCCGGGCGCAGTTCGACGCGGACGCCGGGTTCGCCGACCGGGCCCGCCGCCGGGTGGTCACCCTGCAGGCCGGCGACGAGGCGACGCTGGCGGTCTGGCGCGAGCTGGTGGCCGAGTCGGAGAAGGCGTTCCAGGTGATCTACGACTACCTGGGCGTCTCGCTGACCACGGAGCACTCGGCCGGCGAGTCGAGCTACAACCAGTACCTGGACGGGGTGGCCGCCGAGCTGGAGCAGGCCGGCGTCGCGGTGATCTCCGACGGCGCGCTGTGCGTGTTCTTCGACGGGATCACCGGCGCGGACGGCTCGCCGGTGCCGCTGATCGTGCGCAAGAGCGACGGTGGTTACGGCTATGCCGCCACCGACCTGGCCACCATCCGCTACCGGATCCGCGACCTGAAGATCAACCGGCTGCTCTACGTGGTCGGCTCTCCGCAGGCACTGCATTTCCGGATGGTCTTCGAGACGGCGCGCCGGATGGGCTGGCTGACCGACGAGGTCGAGGCGGTGCACGTCGGCTTCGGCAACGTGCTCGGTCCGGGCGGCAAGCCGTTCAAGACCAGGGCCGGTGGCACCGTGCGGCTGATCGAGCTGCTGGACTCGGCGGTGCAGCGGGCCAGGGCGGAGATCGAGACCAAGCCGCACACGCTGAGTCCCGAGGAGCTGGAGACGGTCGCCCACCAGGCCGGCATCGGCGCGGTGAAGTACGCCGACCTGTCCACCTCGCGCACCAAGGACTACACGTTCGACCTGGACCGGATGGTGTCGTTCAACGGCAACACCGGGGTGTACCTGCAGTACGCGAACACCCGGATCAGGTCGATCCTGCGCAAGCTGCCGGACGGCGGCGAGGAGCGGTCGAAGGTGTCGGTCGACGGGCCGCTGGCGCCGAGCGAGCGTGCGCTGGCACTGCTCAACGACCAGTTCGCGCCGACGCTGACCGAGGTGGCCGAGACGCTGGAGCCGCACCGGCTGTGCGGCTACCTGTTCTCGCTGGCCAAGGCGTTCACCGAGTTCTACGAGGCGTGCCCGGTGCTCACCGCCGAGACCGACGAGCTGCGGGCCAACCGGGTGGCGCTGTGCCAGCTGACCGGGGCCACCCTCACCGAGGGACTGCGGCTGCTGGGCATCCCCTCGCCCGAACGGATGTGACCATCCAGCTCGCTGACTGGTCGGTGCTGCGCTCGGTGCGCACACTGGCCGAGACCGACGAGTACCTGGTGCTGGACAAGCCACCGGGGATCTCGGTCACCGGCGAGCGGCACGAGACCGACCTGGTCCGGATCGCCAGGGCGGCCGGCGAGCACCTCATCCCGGTGCACCGCATCGACAAGGTCACCTCGGGGGCCGTGCTGCTGGCCAAGACGCAGGCCGCGCACGGCCCGCTGACCCGCCAGTTCACCGTGCGGACGGTGCGCAAGTCGTACCTGGCGATCACCCGCTCGGTCGGGTTGCCGGCGGACGGCACCGTGGAGCTGCCGCTGAGCGTCGGCCGGAAGAACCGGGTGCGGGTGGGCGCGCCCCGCGAGGACATCGTGTTCGACCCGGAGGCCGGCCGCTGGTCGGTGCCGGAGGCGTCGATCCGCCCGCGCAGTTTCCCGTCGCTGACCACGTTCGGCCGGGCCTGGCAGGGCGAGCGGCACACCGTGCTGGCGCTGTACCCGACCACCGGGCGCCGGCACCAGATCCGGGTGCACCTGGCCTGGATCGGGCACCCCATTGCCGGTGACCCCCTGTTCCCGCCGGAGGAGGAGGGCGCGGACGGTGCGGTGCGTACCTGCCTGCACGCCTGGCGGCTGTCCTTCGACGACTCCCGAGGGGAGCGGGTGACGGTCCAGGCCGCACCGGAGGAGGACTTCTGGGCGCCGGTCGCCACCGAGCTGGCCGCGGCGGACCGCGCCGGCGTGCTCCCGCGCTGACGGCTCAGTGGTGACGGCCCAGTGGTGACGGCCCAGTGGTGACGGCTCAGGGGTAAAGACTC
>DASYLM010000483.1:0-8120 GCA_036009565.1 Pseudonocardia sp.
CCGCCGCTCAACGTCACCGAGGAGGTACTGGACATCGCCCTGGACATCCTGATCGAGGCGATCGAGACCTGCACCGCCACCCACGCGCAAGCTGCCTGACCAGCCAGCACAGAGCCGGGCCCCCGCCGACGAGGCGGAGGCCCGGCTTTCCGTCGCGAGCCCGGGGGGACCAGCCGCGGCTGGGTTCAGCGGCTACGTCGAGATCGACGTGATGGTCGATTCTTCGTCCCGGATCCGACCCTCACGTCGACCTCGGCGCGCGACACTCGGACGCTGGTCGCGGGTGCAGTCGGAGACCCCGTCCGCAATCCGGACGGCCGCGCTTTGCTCTGCGTAGGGATACGCAACAGCGCGGGTCCCGTGTTGCGTATCCCTACGCAGAGCTGGGATCGGGCCGCAGCGAGAGTGCGTCACGGCAGGTCGCCGGGTACGCCTATGAGCGTCGAGGCCACTGGCCTCGACGCACCGGGCTGTCAGCGGCCCGGGAAGACGATCGTGGGCGTTCCCGGGGACGGCCCTGACGACGGCCCGGAGGACGCGCGGACTGCCCGTCCTGGGCGGGTCCTAGTCGTCCTTGCGGTCGCGCTCCTCGAGCGATCGCAACAGCTGCTCCAGCTCCTCGATCCGGTTCCGCAGCGCCGGCACGTCCCCGTCGCCCGGAGGCGGCGCGGTTGGCTGCTGCGCGGCCGGTGGCTGCGCGGCCGGTGGCTGCGCGGCCGGTGGCTGGGCAGCAGGTGGCTGGGTGGCGGGTGGCTGGGTGGCGGGTGGCTGGGTGGCCGGTGGCTGGGTAGCTGGTGGCTGGGTGGCAGCTGGTTGCTGGGCAGCCGGGGGTTTGCCCGGCGATGGGGGACGAGCCGCTGGTGGATGGCCTGGCGTGGGGTAGAACCGCGACGGTGGTTGGTCGCCGGGCGAACGCGCGGGACCGGGTTGTTGACTACCAGCGGGCGGGCTACCGGGTCCGCGTTGACCACCTGGGGCCGGGCTACCGGGTCCGGGTTGTTGACCAGCCGGCGGACGGGCAGCCCCGGGGTGTTGGCCACCGGGTGGAGGGCCGGCAGTGGGCCGAGCCGGTGTCCCGCGCCCGGGAACGGGATAGAACCGGGTCGGCGGGCCCTGTCCCGGGTACCCCTGTCCCGGGGAGCCCTGACCCGGCTGACCCTGCACGGGCTGCCCCCCCTGCCCGGGGTAGCTGCCCTGCCCGTCGTAGCCGCCCTGTGCCGGGTAACCGCCCTGCCCGTCGTAACCGCCCTGCCCGGGATAGCCGCCCTGCCCGGGGTAACCGCCCTGTGCCGGATAGCCCTCTCGGGACCGGTCGCGGCCCCAACCTCGGCCCCTCGGTTCGACCAACTGGTAGGCGTCGGCCCGGGGCGCCGGGGGCGGCGCCAGCTGTCGGGACCCGGCCATGGCGGTGCCGTACCCCGCGGGCGCACCGGTAGCCAGCTTGCCGGCCACCGCCCGCCGGGTGCCGTTGGCGGCGGCACTCACCAACCACTCCAGCGGGCCCCGCCCGACGGTGAGCCGCAGCAGCAAACCGAGCACGAGCACGGAGCCGACCATCTCGACGTACAGCACCGCGGGGTGGTCCGAGAGCACGCCGGTGGCCAGCACGATGAGGTGTGCGGTGTAGAAGGTGAGCGTCATGCTGCCGGCGGCCGCCAGCGGGCGCAGGATCCGGGCGGCCAGGCGGGACCGGCACACCAGCAACGCGAGCCCGAGTACCGCCATCGCCGCGCCGAGGGTGAACAGCAGGTCCAGCGTGGAGTTCGAGTGCGGCGCGCGCAGCGCCAGCCACCACCAGTTCGGCTCTGAGGTGGGCACCGGCTGCCACAGGATCGTGTTGAGCGCCTTGACCGGGTCCTTCTCGGCGCCGGCCGCCTCCTGCAGCGCCGCGACGCCACCGAACCGGAACAGCAGCAGGGAGGACGCGGACCAGGCGATGGCGGCGAAGGCGACACCGAAGCCGACCAGCCATTGCGCGACCCTCGCCGACGCCAGGTCCAGCCGGCCGATGGCCAGCCCGACGAGCAGGATGACGAGGTAGGCGATGGCGGGGTACGGGCCGGTGACGAACAGCTGGACGAGCAGCCCGAGCGGATCCTGCACCAGGGTGGCGAAGGTCGGGTTGGTGCCGGTGCCGGAGTAGGGCAGGCCGGCACCGAAGGTCAACACCAGTGCGGCCGGCGCCGCCACCAGCAGCACGGCCGCCACGGTGCCCAGCAGCCACCGGCGCATCCCGAGGAACGGCAGCGCGAGCAGGAACAGGGCCGCGTAGTAGGGCAGGATCACCTCGGCCTGGTCGGTGTAGCCGAGGCCGAGCCCGATCAGCCCGATCAGCACCGCGCGCACCGCGATGCCCGCCGACGCCGCGAGCCGGGCCCGACCCCGGGCCGGCTGCCGCCCACCGCTGAGGAAGGTCAGGCTCACCCCGGCCAGCAGCACGAACGTCGCCGCGGACCGGCCACCGGCCAGCAGGGTCGAGACGGTCGGTGAGCCGTCGGCGGCGAAGGAGGCGAAGACGTGCACGGCCATCATGCCGAGCAGCGCCAGCCCCCGCGCCACGTCCACCCCGAGCACCCGGTCGGCGCGGGCGTTGCCCGGCGAGACCTCGCGTACCGGCTTGGGGCGGCGCACCGGAGGTTCGGTGCCGCCGCCGGCCCAGGCCGGCGTCTCCGGTGCGGGGGTCTGGTCGGCCGGGTTGCCGTGCCACCACTCGCTCGGGGCGACCTCCTGGCCCTTCATCAGGAACGAGTCGGCGGCGAGCACCGAGCCGTCGCCCATGGTCACGCCGTAGTGCACGAAAGCCTGCACGCCCAGCGTCGCCCCGGCGCCGATCACGGTGGGGCCGGACTTGAAGCTGCCGTCCTCCAGGGAGTGACACTGCACGATGCTGCCGGCGTTGAGCACCGCGTCGTCGCCGATCGTGACCAGCGTCTTCTCCGGGATGGAGCAGCCGTCGTCGAAGACCCGACGGCCGATGCGCACGCCGAGCAGCCGCCAGAGGATGTTCTTGAACGGGGTGCCGTTGAACACCGGCGTGGCGAGCAGTTTCCAGAGCCGCTCGTGGGTCCAGAAGTAGTGGTCGTAGATCGAGCAGAACTGCGGGGTCAGTCGGCGGAAGCCGCGCGCCGCCCGCTCCACGAACACCGCGATGGCCTGGAAGAGCACCAGCGTCACCACGAAGACGCCCGTGACCGCCCACTCGCCCCACGCGGTGTAGTAGCCGAGCGCCACCGCGGTGATCAGCAGGGCAGCCGTCACCTGGAACCAACGCACCAGCAGGAAGATCGCCGCGGTGGCCGTGTTGTGCCGGTTCTTCCCGGACAGCCGGCGGGCGACCTCGGCCTCGTCGTCGAGGAAGTCGAACTCGCTGTCCCGGTCGACGGATCTCGGGATCTCGAACGGCGGCGAGCCGAGCAGCCCGACGTTCTCCCGGATCGGCCCGTCGATCGGCACCATCACCTTGGTGGCCAGCAGCACGTTGTCGCCGGTCTTGGCCTGGGACGGGAACGCCACGTAGTTCCCGAGGAAGTTCCGTTCACCGATGACCACCGGGGACACCCGGAAGGAGCTCCCGGAGTAGTCGGCGTTCATCACCGACAGCGCATCGGAGACCATCGTCTCGGTGCCGATGGTGGTCAGGTACGGCGAGTCCTGCCGCAGCTCGGCCCCGAAGTTGGAGCCGCTCTGGATGATCCGGCCCATCTTGTAGCCCAGCGCGCGCAGGTAGTGGACCACGGCGGAGCTGTCGCCGAAGAGGTCCATGTAGAACTGCACGTTGGTCATCGAGGTGATCGTCTGCTGCACGACGTAGTGGAACCCGTACAGCGGGTACACCTTGTCCGGAGTGATGAACAGGTGCAGGAGCCGGGGCACGGTCAGTACGACCAGTAGCCCGAGGATGGTCCCGCCGACGAACAGCACCGTCGAGATCACCAGGACCGCCACGTAGAAGTTCGAGCTGCCCAGGCTGGTCCGCCCGGCGGTGAGCACGCCGTTGAGCGCGGGGATGTCCGTGATCGCGATCGCGGCGACCGCCAGCCCGACCGTGCCGCTCAGCAGCAGCGCGAGCAGCTGCAGCAGGGTGTAGACGACCTTGCGGGCGGTGCCGCAGCGGGTCGGCGGGCAGGTGCGGTAGTCCGTCGGGGCCGGTTCGGCGGGGCAGCCGTGCCAGGTCTCGCCGGCGGGTACGGACTGCCCGGTCTGCAGCGAGGACGAGTGGCCGAGCTCGGCGCCGTCGCCCATCGAGGTACCGATGTCCAGCACCGTCTTCTCGCCGACGTGGACGTAGCGGCCGAGGGTGATCGGGCCGGTCTGGATGACACCCCCGATGGCCCGGTACCCGCTGAAGATGCAGTCCTTGCGGATCACCGTGCCGTCGCCGATGGTGATCAGGTCGGTGGCCACCGGCACGCTGCGGGAGTGGATGGTGACGCCCTTGCCGATCTTGGCGCCGAGTGCCCGCAGGTAGAACACGAACAGCGGCGAGCCGGCGAACGCCACCATGGGATTGGTCTGGATGAGTACCTTGACCAGCCAGAACCGTAGGTAGCCCGCGCTCCAGAGCCGGATCTCCCTCGGTTTCCAGCTGTCGACGAGCAGCCACTTCGCCAGGATCGGCAATGCGGTCAGGCCGACCAGCGTGGCGACGGTGATCACCGCGGCCCGGCCGACCGTGTGCCACACGCCGACGGCGTCCATGCTCCAGTCCAGGCCGATCCTGAACACCAGCGCGCCCAGGTAGGCGGTGGCGAGGAAGAACAGCAGCTGCATGGCGCCGCAGAACACGTAGCCCGCGCTGCTGCCCCGGACGACCGGCTTGACGACCACCTCCACCCGGGGCTGGTCGTCGGCCGGCTCGTCGCCGAGCGCGGCCGCCAGCTGGCGGACGGTCGGGTTGAGGTAGATGTCGCGCATCGACACCTTGGGCAGCGAGGTCTCCTTGCGGACCCGTGCGGAGAACTGGGCCATCGACAGTGAGTTGGCGCCGAGTTCGTCGAAGAAGTTGCTGTCCACCGAGACCTGCTCCACCCGCAGGACCTTGGCCAGCGCGGCGGCGAGCAGCTGTTGGGTGCCGGTCTTGGCGGCGACGTGCTCGCCCTGCGGCGCGCGGGTGGTGCGTTGTCCTGGCGGTGGCAGGTTCTTGCGGTCGGCCTTGTCCTGCGGGGTCATCGGGATGGCGTCGAGGTGCTCGAGGTAGGCCGGCACCATGTAGGCGGGCAGCCGCTCGCGGAGCTGGGCGTAGATCATTTCCTGGTCCACCGACTCGGTGTCGGTGCGCAGGCTGTAGTAGCCGACGAGTTCTTTGGTCTCGGGGTCGGGGCTGTAGGTGTCGACGACGGCGGCGGCGATGCCCGGGATCTGCAGGAGTACGGACTCGATCTCGGTGAGTTCGATGCGGTAGCCGCGGATCTTGACCTGCAGGTCGATACGGCCCTGGTACTCGATCTCACCGTCGGCGTTGACCCGCCCCAGGTCGCCGGTGCGGTAGATCCGCCCGGACGGGTTCGCCGGGATGCCGAGGAAGTCGTCGATGAACGCCTTGCCGGTGAGGTCGTCGCGGTTGAGGTAGCCGCACGCCAGTCCGATGCCCGCGATGCCGATCTCGCCGGTTTCGCCGTGCGGCAGGGCCTTGTGGGGGTTCTCGGCGTCGAGGATGACGGTCGAGTAGGTGGGCAGCGGGACGCCGATGGTGACGGGCTTGTCGGGGTGGACCTCGGTCCAGGTGGCGGTGACGGTGGCTTCGGTGGGGCCGTAGACGTTGAGGAAGCGGCGCCCCGGCTTGTGCCAGCGGGCGATCAGGTCCTGCGGGCAGGCTTCGCCGGAGACGAGCAGGAACCGCAGGTTGGGCAGGTCGTCCTCGACGGTGGCGAGCAGGGTGGGGACGCAGCACATGGCGGTGACGCCGCGGCTGGTGAGGAAGTCGTGCAGATCCTGGCCGAGGAGGCTGCCACCCGGTGGTTTGGGCACGAGGGTGGCGCCGGAGATCCAGGGCACCCAGATCTCCTCGAAGGAGAAGTCGAAGGCGATGGTGAGGCCCTGGTAGACGCGGTCACGGGAGCGGATGCCGTAGACCTCGGCGGCGACCCGGACGAAGTTGCAGATGCTGGGGTGGTCGATGGCGACGCCCTTGGGGCGCCCGGTCGAGCCGGAGGTGTAGATGATGTAGGCGAGTTGGTCGACGTGGAAGCCGCGTTCGGCGTCGATGAGGCGGCGGGAGTCCATGTCGGCGATCAGCGGCATGGCGTTGTCGATGAAGATCGTCTCGGCGCCGTTGGCGGTGATGTCGTCGAAGCCTTCGACGCGCGCCGGGACGTGCGACATGGACAGCAGGATCCGGACCTGGGCGTCCTCGGCGATGTAGGCCATGCGGTCGGAGGGGAACCCGACGTCCAGGGGCACGTAGGCGGCGCTGATCTTCAGTACGGCGAGCATGGCGAGGTAGGAGTAGGCGGGCCGGTCGAACAGCAGGGCGATCCGGTCGCCGGGTTTCGCGCCGCGCATCCGCAGGTAGCGGGCGAGTTGGTTGGCGCGGGAGTCGAGCTCGTCGTAGGTCATGGCCAGTTCGTCGGAGTCGACCGCGAGGTGCCCGGCCCGGCCGTACTGGCGGATCCAGTCGCAACGCTCCTCGAAAACGTGGTCGAGCCGCTCGCCCTTACGGGTCCGCCAACCCTGCGCCTCACCCTCAGCGACCAGCACAAGCTGGTCCAACGGCGGGGTGACGGCCTTTTCGGCCGGCTGAGTGGCGGTCACTTTGCCTCCTGTGGCGCACCGGAAAGACTGGGCGTTTCGCCTGGTCACCCCCAGGGGAAGAGGTTGACACCGGGACCGGCCGCGGTCAACGTCGAAATTGGCGGCCGGGGGCGCCGTCGGGGTGGCGAAACCGGGCTTGAACAGCGCGTGAACATGCGGGTGCTGCCGGGCGACCCGATGTCAACCGGGTACCCAGCAGCACCACGAGTACCTCCCGGTGTCCCCCACGGCACCGGCAGGCAGGTCCGATAGTCAGGCGGCGCCCTTCGGCGCGGCCTTGCGCAGGTCGGTCACTGTGCCCTCGGCGGCCTGAGCCACGGCGGCCTCGGCGGCACGGACCACGGCGAACTCGGCGGCCCTGTTCACCGCGGCCTTCGCGCGCGTGCTGCCCACGGTGGGGCGCGCGGTCTCGGCGCCGAGGGCTGCGTTGCCCTGGGTGGCCTCGGTCCGCTCGATGAACGTCTCGTGCAGCAGCCGCACCGCGTCGTCCACCGCCGAGCTGGCGACATGCACGGTGACCCGGCCGGTGCTGGTGGTGACGAACTCGGGGTCGATCCCGGCGTCGGTCAGGGCGCGCAGGGCGCGCGCCACCAGGGCCGGCTTGCGGGCGATGCCCAGGCTGACCACGCTCACCGTGCCCAGCTCCCGGTGGGTGCTGACAACGGCGCCGAGGGTGCCCACCGCGGCCGCCACCTCGGCGGCCTCCACACCGGGCACGCTGAACCGCAGCTCGCCGTCGCCCGGCAGGATGGTGCCGATCGCCGCGCCCCGCTCGGCCAGGGCGAGGGTGAGCTCGGCGGCGGAGACCCCGGTGACTGCGTACAGCGGCTCCTGGCGGCGGTGCGCCACCCCGGCGACCTCGGCGTCCTCGAAGGCGGACCCGCCGCGGCGGATCCAGGTGCCCTGCTCGGTGCTGTAGCTGGAGCGCAGGTGGATGTCCACACCGTGCGCGGCGGCCAGCTCGACCGAGCGCGGCTGCAGCACGCCGGCGCCCGCCTCGGCCATCTCCAGCATCTCCTCGTGGCGAAGCTCGTGGATGCGCCGCGCGTTCGGCACCACGCGGGGGTCAGCGGTGAACACCGCGGGCACGTCGGTGAAGATCTCGCACTCGTGGACACCCAGTGCCGCGGCCACCGCGACCGCCGAGGCGTCCGAGCCGCCGCGCCCTAGGGTGGTCACCGCGCCGTCCGGTGAGACCCCCTGGAAGCCGGTGACCAGGGCGATCGCCCCGTCGTTCAGGGCGGCGGTGATGCGCTCGGGGCACACGTCGCGGAGTCGGGCGTTGCCGTGCGCGCCGTCGGTCAGGATGCCGGCCTGCGCGCCGTTGAAGGACACCGCGCGGGAGCCCAGCTCGTGCACCGCCATCGAGG
>DASYLM010000484.1:0-3397 GCA_036009565.1 Pseudonocardia sp.
CGGTGTTGACGAAGACCCCCAATGGTGAAGTAGAGAAGGGATAGGCGAACAGTTTGCCGTCCTGCTCCCAGGTGGCGGTGGCGCTGGGCAAAAGATCTGGATCCTTGTCGATCGGTTCCAAGGCACCCGAGGTGACGAAGTCCGGCGCGGTGCTCTCCAGGATCCAGGCCAGGTCGGGGGCGTTGCCGCCGGCGATCTGGGTGGTCAGCGTGGTGGTGTAGCTCTCGAACGGCAGCGCGTCGAAGGTGATCGCCCCGATCTCGGGATGCGCCTTCTTGTACTCGGCGGCGATCTCGTTGAACAGCTTCACGTGCGCCTCGTTCGCCGACCAGGTGGTCATGCGCAGCGTCACCTTGTCATCGCCCGAGCTGCCCGATCCTCCCCCGCCGCAGGCGGCCAGGGTCATCAGCGCGGCCAAGGCTGCGGCGGTGGTCAGCCGAACCCTCATGTGACTCACGTCCTCTCAGTAGCCGCTGACGTCGGGCCAACGAAGCTCGACGCCGTCCGCGGCCAGACGGTTCTGGAATTCGGCCAGCAGGGCCGGGGTGTTGCGGACGGCGCGCGGGGTCACCTTGCGGGCCAGGCAGAAGTCGGCCAGCACGCCGGCGACCTCGCCCACGTTCCACTCGACCGGGTGCAGCCGGTGCGAACCGTTGGTGATGTGCGTGGTGCCGATGTTCTTGCCGGCGGGCACCAGGTTGCGCACCCGGACCGGCAGCAGCGCGCCCAGCGGGATCTGGAAGGGGAGGCTGCCCACGTCGATGTAGTTGTCTCCGCCGGTGGAGGGATGCAGGTCGATCCGGTAAGCGCCCACCCCCACCGAGTCGGTGTATCGGGTAGCGCCGTGCTGGCCCCGCACGGCGAGGGATACGTCGTTCTCGGTGACCGTGGTGATCGCCTCGATCCGCCGGGATTCCCTGACATACGGGGCCTTCGCCAGGCCGTCCTCGGTGCCCATCAGGTCCGGTCGCAGACGCAGGCCGGGAAATCCGGTTCCGCCGTCCGGCCGAGGCGCCTCGGTCTGCAGCCAGTACAGCAAACTCAGCGAGAGCTGCTTGGCCTGCTCGAGGTGCCGGGCGGCGGCGTCGGCGGAGACATCGATGATGTTGCCCAGCCAATAGTCGTTCATCGGCCAGTTCACCAGGGTGACGTCCGAGTCGAACGCGCCGGGCAGGTGGTTGCCGCGGGCGACGATCCTGCGGAACAGCCACAGGTCCCGGTCGCCCTGGTCCTTGCTCTGGTCGGCGAACACGGTATCGGTGTCCTCGGCGGGATTGGGCACGAAGTCCCGTTCGGTGACCTGAAGGGTGCGCGGGTCCGGGGCCCGCAGGCCGATCAGCGGGCCGGGCCAGAACTCCGGCTGGTAGTCGCGCCAGAAGCCGTAGTCGCGGGGCCGGTCGATGACGTGGTGCTCGCCGGCGCGGTGGTCGACGGCGAAGCAGAACGTGATGCCCTGCATGTTGTCCGACACCGCCACGGCGGGCGCGTGCTGCTCACCGTGCCGGTCCTGGCTCTCGGCGCCGGTGACGTGCTCCACCCCGGCCAGCGGCAACAGGTCTCCGCATTCAGTGGCGTCCAGGACGTAGTCCGCGCACACCGTGCGGTCCAGGCCGGTCGTGGCGTCCCGCAGCGTGACAGCCCGAACCACGTCGCTGTCGACCTCGGCGGCGACCGGCCAGTGTCCGAGTAGGACGGTCAGCCGCCCCGAAGCGCGGTGCGGTGCGAGCATCGACTCGATCACCGCGAGCGCAACCCTGGGTTCGTGGCACAGCTTGCTCACCCGGCCGGCGCCGGGGTTGAGCTGCTGGGCGGACCGGGCGGCCACGGTCAGCGGGTAGTGGTTGCGGTAGTACGCGCGGATTCCCTCGCGCAGCTGCCGATAGGACGCGGTGCATCCGAACTGCTCGATCCACGGGTGCTCGTCGGGCGGGACGGCTTGGCTGGTCAGCTGCCCGCCCAGCCAGTCGGTCGGCTCGGTGAGCACGACCCGGCGGCCGGCGCGGCAGGCGGCGAGGGCGGCGGCCACCCCACCCAAGCCGCCACCGACAACGAGCAGTTCGGTTCGGGTCTCGGTCACAGGTTCCTATCCCGGATCGACAGTGGATCGCGACCGTCGCGGTGGCGGTCCGGTTGTGTCGCCCGCGACCGAATCGCAGGCGAGCAGTTCCTGACGCCCCGCGGCCCGGTCACCGGACAGCAGCCCGATCAGCATCCGGGCGGCACGACGGCCCATTTCCCTGCGGGGCACGGCGAATCCAGCCACCACGGGTCCGTCGGGCGGCGGGTACACCTCCTCGCCGAGCATGGCCAGCGAGAAGTCGCGCGGACAGGCCAGTTCGGCCGAGGCGGCGGCCACCCGCAGCGCGTTCGCCGCGGTCTGGGTGTCGGTGGCCTCGACGACCAGGGCGGTGACGCCCTCGGCCAGCCAGCCGCCTAGCCGGTCCGGGGCGAGGTCGGCGCCGTCGGTACGGACGATCACACCGTCCGCCCCGGTCTCGCGCAGACCCAGCCGGAACCCCTCCTCGCGGTCCAGAGTGGCCACTGCCTGGTCGTGTTCCCGCACGTAGCACAGTCGCCGGTGCCCCTGCCGGACCAGTTCGGCCACCACGTCGGCCGAGGCGCGAACGTAGTCGGCGCCGACATAGGGCAGCCGGCCGCCGACGCTGTCGTTGCGTCCGACGTAGACGATCGGGAAGTCGTCGTCGAGCAGTCGCAACAACTCCTCGGCCGGGGCGTGCCGGCCGATCAGCACGCACCCATCGGCCAGCCGCAGCCGGTTCAGGCCGCTGGCGTCCGGCTCGGCGGTCGAGCCGGTGAACAACAACAGGTCGTAACCCTGCTCAGCGGCCTCCTCCTCGACACCGACCAGAAACGGGTAGTAGGAGTTGCGGAAGTCAACCGGAAAGGTGGCCATGAACGTGTACACGCCCAGCAGCCGGTTGTTCCGCGCGACCAGCCGCCGGGCCGCCGGATCGGGCACATATCCCAGATTCCGTGCCGCGTCGAGCACCCGGCGCCGAGTGTCCACGGTCAACCCCTGCGCGGTTTCCGAACCACCGAGCACCAGCGACACGGTGGCCTGGGAGACGCCGGCCACCCGCGCGATGTCGGCCTGGCGGGGCCGACCGCGACGGGTGCTCATCGCAGCATCAGCCCGCCGTCCACGTCCAGCGCCGCGCCCTGCACGAACGCCGCGGCCGCCGAGGAGAGGTAGAGCGCGGCCGCGGCCATGTCGGCCGAGCGGCCCATCCGCCCGACCGGGATGTTGGCGGCGATGCGTTGCTTGAGCTCGGCGGGCACCGCGGCGTGCATGGGCGTGTCCGAGGGACCGGGCACCAGTGCGTTGATCCGCACTCCGGTCGGGGCGAACTCACGCGCCAGCGACTTCACCAGCGAC
>DASYLM010000485.1:0-2475 GCA_036009565.1 Pseudonocardia sp.
TAGCAGGTCAGACGAAGTTCAGCTCTGGCCGCGACGCCAGGCCGGCGAACCGCCGCACGTCCAGCGCGGACACGTCCACCACCGGGGTGTGCCCGAGTACCAGGTCACGCAGCACCTCGCCGATCGCCGGGCCCTGCAGGAAGCCGTGCCCGGAGAACCCGGTGGCGTAGAGGAACCGGCTGACCGCCGCCGCCTCGCCGACCACCGCGTTGTGGTCCGGGGTCATCTCGTAGAGCCCGGCCCAGCCGTGCGCGATGCCCACCTCGGACAGTGCCGGCGCCCGCCGCGCCACCACCTCGGCGAACCGGCCGAGCCATTCCGCGCTGCGCGAGGTGTCGAAGCCGAACCCCTGCTCGGAGTCGGACATCCCCATCAGCAGCCCGGGGCCCTCGTCGTGGAAGTAGAAGGAGGTGCCGAAGTCGATGGTGAACGGCAGCTGCGGGGGCAGGCCGGCAACGGGCTCGCTGACCACCACCTGCCGGCGCAGCGGCCGCACCGGCAGTGCCACCCCGGCCAACTCGCCCACCCGGGCCGACCAGGCACCGGCCGCGCAGATCACCGTGCCGGTGCCGACGGTGCCCGCGTCGGTGCGCACGCCGGTGACCACGCCGCCCGCCACGTCGATGCCGGTGACGGCGCAGTGTCGCCGCACCACCGCCCCGTGCGCCCGGGCACCGGCCGCGTAGCCGGCCACCACGGCCTCCGGCGTGCAGTGCCCGTCCCGGGGCGAGAACGTCGCGGCGAGCAGGCCCTCGGGGTTGATGTACGGCGACATCGCGCACGCCTCGGCGACGTCCAGCATCCGGCTGGGCACCCCCAGCTCGTTCTGCACCGCCACGTTGCGCTCGAACGTGGCCACGTCGTCGGCGTTGTCCAGCAGGAACAGGTAGCCGTGCTGCACCAGGTCGATCTCGCCGCCCGGGCGGTCGGCGAACCGCTCGAACGCCTCGAGGCTGCGCAGGCCGAGCTGGATGTTCACCGGGTCGGAGAACTGCGCGCGCACCCCGCCGGCCGCCCGGGAGGTGCTGCCGGAGGCCAGCTCGTCGCGCTCCAGCAGCAGCACGTCCACCCCGGCCTCGGCCAGGTGGAACGCCGCGCTGGTCCCCACCACGCCGCCGCCGATCACCACCACCTCGGCGCGCCCGGGCAGTTCGGCGGCCACGCTCAGCGCTCCGGCTGGTCGAGGCTGGACAGCCGGTAGTCCAGGTCCGGCTCGACCGTTTCGACGTCCATCTGCGCCTTCTGCAGCTTGCCGGAGAAGTCCCAGTTCATCGACTGCCAGCGGGTGAACTGGTCGAGCACCCAGATGCCGGACTGGCGGCTGCCGTTGCCCGACTTCCCGTTGCCGCCGAACGGCAGGTGCGCCTCCGCGCCGGAGGTGGAGTTGTTCACGCTCACCATGCCGGCGCCGACCTTGGCGCGGAACCGGAACGCGGTGGCCGGGTCGGTGGTGTAGATCGCGGCGGACAGCCCGTAGCCGGGCGCGTTGGCCAGCTCGACGGCCTCGTCCAGGTCGCGGTAGGTGGTCACCCCGACCAGCGGGCCGAACGTCTCCTGCTGGAACACCTCGTCCCCGGCGCGCACGCCGTCCAGCACCACGGGGTGGTAGAACAGCCCGGCCTCCGGGTCGCCGACGAAGCCGTCCCGGGGCGCCGCGGCGGTGATCCGGCCGACCGCCGACGACCCGAGCACCCGGTGGTGGGCGGCGACCCAGCCGAGCACCTTCTCGAACCCGTCCGCGAACTTCTCGTCCAGCAGCGGCCCGTACAGCACGTCCCCGGTGGGGTCACCGATCTTCGCGGACCGCACGGCGGCGTCGAACCGGCGGATGAACTCGTCGTGCAGGTCGGCGTGCACGATCACCGAACCGAGCGAGGTGCAGCGCTGCCCGGCCGTGCCGTAGCCGGAGAACAGCGCGCCCTCCACCGCCAGGTCCAGCTCGGCGTCCGGGGCGATCACCATCGGGTTCTTGCCGCCCAGCTCCAGGCACGGAGACTGCAGGTGCCGGCCGCACAGCTCACCGATGCGGGTGCCCACCGCGCTGGACCCGGTGAACCCGACCTTGTCCACCACCCCGGCGACCAGCGCCTGCTCCAGACCGTCGTAGGTGGCCGGCCCGTCGGCGAACACCAGGTTGAGCACCCCGGCCGGTACGCCGGCACGCCAGGCCAGCTCGGCGAGTGCCCGCGCGCTGGCCGCCGCGTACTCGGCCGGCTTCCAGACCACGGCGTTGCCGCACAGCAGCGCCGGCACCAGGTACCAGGACGGCACGGCCACCGGGAAGTTCCCGGCGGTGATCACCGCGGCGACCCCGACCGGGACCCGGAAGGTGAACAGCTGCTTGTCCGGCATCTCCGAGGGGACCGTCTGGCCGTAGAGCCGCCGGCCCTCGCCGAGGAAGAAGTCGCAGGTATCGATGATCTCCTGCACCTCGCCGAGCGCCTCGGCGGACGGCTTGCCGATCTCCCGGGTGAC
>DASYLM010000486.1:0-12986 GCA_036009565.1 Pseudonocardia sp.
GGTGTTCGTCGGCGAACTCGAGCATGCGGTCGTAGGCATTGGGGGCCGTGCGCTCGAGGTTGATGTCGTGCCCGCCGCCCGGGATGACCATGCCCTCCACGGTGGCGCCCGGCCCGTAGAAACGCCGTTCGAACGCGGCCAGCGCGGCGTCGGACGAACAGTCCGCCGCGCCCCAGCTGGCGAACAGCTGGTCCGCGTCGCCGATCACCGTGAGCACCGGGATGTCGGTGGCCTTGTTGACGCCGTTGACCAGGTAGGGCAGCGCGCTCGGGATCTCGAGCATGCCGGCGGTCTGCTTGAGCTTCTCGTCCGCCGCGATCACTTCGGGGTCGGCGTTCGCCTCGTTGTAGAGGAATCCCCGCCAGTCCCGCCGGGTGGTCACGTACATCGGATCGGCGACGTCGAAGTCGGGGTTACGGCTCACCGGCGGCGAGTTGAGGATCAGTTGCGTCATCCGGGCGAGGTTGACCCGGTGCGCGGCGCCGGTGGCGATCAGCGCGGTCACCCCGGGATGGCGGGCCGCCACCAGGTAGCTGGTGACCGAGCCGTAGCTGTGCCCGACGAGCACCACGTTCTTGAACGCCGCGCCCAGGCCGCCGTCGCGCAGCGCGCTGACCGCCGCGGCCACCGTCAGGGCGGCGTTCCCCCAGGTCAACCGCCGTCCCGGGGGCCGGGTGGAGGCCCCGTCGCCGAGCCGGTCGATGGCCAGGGTGGCATAGCCGGCCTCGGTGGCCCGCCGCACGTAGGAGTAGGTCTCCGCCTGGACTGGGAAGTCCCAGTAGTAGCGCGAGTAGCTGTACCCGTGCACCAGCAGCTGGACGGTCCTGGCCCCACCGGCCGGGACGCTCAGGGTGCCGGCGAGCTGGCCGGTGCCGCCCGTGAAGCGCACCGGGATGCTGACCTCTGTCGTGACGACGTCACTCATGACCGACCTTCCTGAGCTGTCCACGATGGATCACGCAGTGCGGGACGCGGGGTCTTGCCGACCGGCGACTCGGGGATCGCATCGACAACGACGACCTGCTAGGGGATCTTGTAACCGGCCGGCGAGCATGCGACAGGTTACCGAGTACACAGTCCGTCCAGACGGTCAGTCTCCGAACCGGGCCGAAGGGCACGCCGTACGCTGCCCCGATGCCCGCGATCAGCCGCCGACAGCAGCGCGACCGCACCCGACTGCACCTGCTCGAGACCGCCGTCGCCTGCCTCGTCGACTACGGCTACGCGGGCACGACCACCCAGCGCATCCAGGACCGCGCCGAGGTGTCCCGGGGCGCTCTGCTGCACCACTTCCGATCGAAGGCCGACCTGTTCGCGGCCGCCGTCGGCTATCTCGCCGCGCTGCAGATCGCCGACATCGCGGCGGCGCTCGAGACCGGCCCGGACACGCCGGGGGCCAGGCTGGCGGCGGTGCGCGGGGCGATGTCCGGGCCGGCGTTCCAGGCCGCGCTGGAGCTGTGGATGGCGGCCCGCACCGATCCGAGGCTGCACGCGGCGCTCTTGCCGTCGCAGCGGGAGATCGGCCGCGCGGTGCGCGAACTGCTGGCCCGCGAGTTCGCCGACCGGGACCCCCGGCAGGCCCGGGTGGCCTACGAGTCGCTGCTCATGCTGCTGCGCGGACTGGCGCTGACCAGTACGTTGCGCGACGACCCCACGCTCGCCGACGACATCCTCGAACTCTGGCTGACCCGCGTCCTGCCCCCCGCCTGACATACCGCGCGAGTCGCAACTCCCCGCGAGTCGGGGATTCGGTCAGGGTGAGTCGGGGTTTTCGTCAGCGCGCCTCCGGCTGACCGAATCCCCGACTCGCGCTGACAAAATCCCCGACTCGCGCTGACAAGATCCCCGACTCGCGCTGACAAAATCCCCGACTCGCGGGGAGCTGTGGGGGTGGGCAGGGGTCAGTCGGCGAGGTCGGCCTTGGTCGGGATCGGGCCGCCGCCGTCCGGGATCCAGCGGCCGGAGTCGCGCCAGCGGACCGCCTCGGCGAACCCGTGCTCGCTCGCGAACTCCTGGAACCAGCGCCCCTCCGGCGAATGCCGGGTAATGCCATCGAACAGGGTGGCCAACAGCTGGGTGCCCTGCAGCCCCATGTTGTCGTACGCCTGGTTGATCATCATCTTCTGCATGGCGAGCTGGTTGACCGGTACGCCGGCGATCCGGTCGGCCAGCTTCTCCACCGCCGCCGACAGCTCATCGGCCGGCACCGCCTCCAACACCAGGCCCCAGTCGGCGGCCGTCCTGCCGTCGATCGTGTCACCGGTGAACAGCATCCGCTTGGCCCGCTCCGCGCCGAGCCGGTACACCCACATCGCGGTGGTCGGACAGCCCCACACCCGGGACGGCATGTAGCCGATCCGGGCGTCCTCGGCCATCACCACCAGGTCGCAGGACAGCGCGATGTCACTGCCGCCCGCCACCGCGTACCCGTGCACCTGCGCGATCGTCGGTTTGAGCGAGCGCCACAGCGTGAAGAACTGGTCGGTGTTGCGCTTCATCATGGCGAAGTCCTTGATCGGGTCCCAGACCGGCGGCTGGAGCGCCTCGCCCGATTCGGCGTACCGCTTGAGGTCGTAACCCGCGCTGAAGGCCCGCCCCGCACCGTTCAAGATGATCACGTGCACGGCCGGGTCCGCGTTGGCCCGGTCCACCGCGGCGGCCAGTTCGCCGGCCATCTCGCCGGTGATCGCGTTCAGCCGGTCCGGCCGGTGCAGGGTCAGGTACGCCTTGCGGTCGGCGACCCGGTAGCGCAGCGTCTGGTACCCGTCGTCGGTCATGTCCGCCTCCTCGTCACCGGCCAGGTACCGCAGCCTTTCACAGTCCGTTTGGACTGTGAAAGCTGATACGGGCTACGGCCGGCCGATCAGGAGCCGTTCAGGAGGCCGTCTCGTTGCGACGGCTGTGGCGGCTCCCGGACCCCTCAGAAGACTCAGCGGACCCAGTGGAACCGGCGGCCTCAGCGGGACCGGTGGGTTCAGCGGGACCGCCGGAGCGATCGGGACCGCCGGAGCGACCGGAGCCGGACGGGCGCGGCGCGCCGGGGCCGCTCGGCGTGCGCGCGGCGGAGAACGTGAGCGCCAGACCGAGCGCACCGAGGGCGGTCAGCCCCCAGGCGACGTAGCGCTTCCAACCGGCCGCGGCACCGCAGTGCGCGTCGAAGTCGGCCCGGGGCAGGTAGACACCCGGCTCCTCGGGCAGCGCGACCAGGTTGCCGGGCAGCTCCGGCAGCGAGGCCTGCAGGAAGTTGTTGCCGCAGGACACGTTGAGCAGCCGCAACTCCGGCTGGATCTCGGTCAGCTGCGTCCTGACCGGCATGAAACCGAGCGCCACGCCCGCCACCAACAGAACAGCCGAGACGGTGACAACCGCGATGCGCCGGAAAGACCTCATATCTGCACTATCGTCCGGTCAGCCAAGATCAGTACCGGCATCCCCCTTTTGAGTGAAACACCCGTTTCCAAAAATGATCTCCAATTGGGAGTATCGCAACTCAGGGGCGCTACTGCGGCGACAGCACCGGTCGCCCCGACCGGGCGTGGAAAAAACCTTCGCTCCGGTGTCTAACTCCGACACCCTCGTTCGACGTGTGAGCAGCGGCCCACCCACCGGCGGGCCGACCCCACCAGCACCGGACGATCAGGGAGAACACCATGCGGTTCATTGCGATGGTCAAGGCCGACGAGCGCTCCGAGGCCGGCGAGATGCCCACCGAGGCGGAGCTGGCCGCGATGGGCGCGTACAACGAGGAGCTGGTCAAGGCCGGCGTGATGCTGGCCGGCGAGGGGCTGCACCCGAGCTCGCGGGGCTCCCGGGTGGTGCACACGGCGGAGAAGACCACGGTGCTGGACGGTCCGTTCACCGAGACCAAGGAGCTCATCGCCGGGTTCTGGCTGCTGCAGGCCAAGTCCTACGAGGAGGCCCTCGAGTGGCTCAAGCGGGCCCCGCGCCCGGAGACCGGTGAGTTCGTCATCGAGCTGCGCCCGGTCTTCGAGGCGGAGGACTTCGGCGCGGCGTTCACCCCCGAGCTGCAGGAGCAGGAGGCGCGGATCCGCGCCCAGGCGGAGCAGAACGCCTGACCAGAGGCCGTGAGTTGCGAGTGGCGCTGTAGGACCACTCGCCACTCACGGGAACGTCGTTGCGGCGGTCGACGGGACCTGCTCGAATCGTGGCGTGCCCCGGCCGGACCCCCCGCTCACCACACACCGCGCGATCGAGGCGGTGTGGCGGATCGAGGCGGCCCGGCTGATCGCGGGGCTGGGCCGGCTGGTGCGCGACATCGGGCAGGCCGAGGAGCTGGCGCAGGACGCGCTGGTCGCGGCGTTGGAGCAGTGGCCGGCCTCGGGGGTGCCGGACAACCCGGGCGCCTGGCTGATGGCCGTCGCCAAGCGCCGCGCGATCGACCAGATCCGCCGCCGGGAGCGGTTCGAACGCAAGCAGGAGGAGATCGGCCGCGACCTGGAGACCAGCCGAGACCCGTCCGAGGACGACTTCGACGCGGTGCTGGACTCGGTCGAGGGCAACATCAGCGACGACATGCTGCGCCTGGTGTTCACCGCCTGCCACCCGGTGCTGTCCACCGAGGCCAGGGTGGCGCTCACCCTGCGGGTCCTCGGCGGCCTGACCACCACCGAGATCGCCAGGGCGTTCCTGGTACCCGAGTCGACGGTGTCGCAGCGCATCGTGCGGGCGAAGAAGACGCTGACCAAGGCGGGTGTGCAGTTCGAGGCTCCGGTCGGCGACGAGCTGGCCGCCCGGCTGCCTTCGGTGCTCGAGGTGGTCTACCTGGTGTTCAACGAGGGCTACTCGGCGACCGCCGGCGACGACTGGATGCGCCCGGCGCTGTGTGAGGACGCGCTGCGCCTCGGCCGGATCCTGGCCGAGCTGGTGCCCGGTGAGTCGGAGGCGCACGGGTTGGTGGCGCTACTGGAGATCCAGGCCTCCCGCTCGCGCGCCCGCACCGGCCCGGGCGGCGTACCGATCCTGCTGCTCGAGCAGGACCGGGCGCGCTGGGACCAGCTGCTGATCCACCGCGGCCTCACCGCGCTGGCCAGGGCGATGGCGCTGTGCGGCCCACCGGACCGCCCGGCACCCGGGCCGTACGCGCTGCAGGCGGCGATCGCGGCCTGCCACGCCAGGGCCCGGACGCCGGAGCAGACCGACTGGGTCCGCATCTCCGAGCTCTATCGCATGCTGGCCTGGGCGGTGCCGTCCCCGGTCGTCGAGCTGAACCGGGCGGTCGCGGTGAGCATGGCGTTCGGCCCGGCCGCCGGCCTGGAACTGGTGGACCAGCTGGCCTCGGCGCCGGAGCTCACGTCGTACCACCTGCTGCCGAGCGTGCGCGGCGACCTGCTGGTCAAGTTGGGTCGCCGCGACGAGGCGCGCGCCGAGTTCGAGCGGGCCGCCGCGCTCACCGGGAACGAGCGGGAACGGGCGCTGCTGACCGAGCGGGCCGCCGCGTGCACCGAGGTCTCGCCGGGGTGAACGCCACCCGGCTCGATAGCGGCGGGACCGACAAGAGCGGCTGAACACCGCCTGTTGCCGCTGTCGTGTGTCGGTGTCGATCGTCGCCCACGCCCCTGGGCCCAGGTCAACCAATTTCGGCAAGCTCACATCTCCCGACCAGGCGGAACAACCCGGGAGATCAATTGCTTGTGAACCCCTGTTGGGCCAGCGCACAGCGTTGTTCGAGGCCTGTGCATTTTCTGGCAAGCAAGTTGGGAGAAGTTGTGACTATCGCTGACGACCAGCCGAGAGCGACCACCGTCGCGGCCGGCCAGCCGTCCGCAGGGGTCGGTGCCAGCTACTCGGGCCGGCAGCAGCTGAAGCTGGTGCTCGTGCTGGGCGCGCTCGTCGCGCTCGGTCCCCTGTCCATCGACATGTACCTGCCGGCATTGCCGCGCATCGCACAGGACCTGCTCACCACCGAGTCGACCATCCAGCTCACCCTGAGCGGCACGGTGCTCGGGCTCGGGCTCGGCCAGCTGCTGGTCGGGCCGCTGTCCGACGCGGTCGGACGCCGCACGCCGCTGCTGGTCGGCACCGCCATCCACGTGCTCGCCTCGATCCTGTGTCTGGTGGCCCCGAACGTCGAGCTGCTCACCGCCGCCCGCGTGTTGCAGGGGCTGGGCGCCTCGGCCGGCGCGGTGCTGGCCCTGGCCATCGTGCGTGACCTGTTCAACGACCGGGCGGCGGCGACCCTGCTGTCCCGGCTGATCCTGGTGATGGGTGTGTCGCCGGTACTGGCACCCACCCTGGGCAGTGCGCTGCTGCGCTGGACCCAGTGGCGCGGCGTGTTCGTGGCACTCGGTGTGCTCGGCCTGCTGATCGTGCTGTTCGCCGCATTGGCGCTGCCGGAGACACTGCCGCCGCACCGCCGCCAGAAGCTCGCGTTCGGCGTCACCATGCGGACCTACGGCGGGCTGCTCGCGGACCGTACGTTCATCGGACTGGTGCTGGTGGCCGGCCTGGCGATGGCCGCCCTGTTCGGGTTCGTGGCCGGCTCGTCGTTCGTCTTCCAGCTGCAGTTCGGCTTGACCCAGCAGCAGTTCGGGTTGATGTTCGGGGCAAGCGCGGTCTGGCTGATCGCGGCCACCCAGCTGAACGCCCGGCTGCTGCGCCGCTTCGAGCCGCACCAGATCCTGGTCACCGCCAGCGTGTTCGCCACGGTGGCCGGTGCAACGATGTTCGCGCTGGCCGTGACCGGTGTGAGTGGTCTGGTCGCCGTTGCGCTGCCGCTGTGGGCAGTGCTGTTCTTCGCCGGCCTGATGCTGCCGAACGCACCCGCGGTGGCGCTGTCGCAGCACGGCGAGTCGGCCGGCACGGCGGCGGCGCTGCTCGGGGCGGTCCAGTTCGGCATCGGTGCGCTGGTGTCGCCGGTGGTCGGCGTGCTCGGCAACAACGCGCTGGCGATGGCCACCGTGATCGCCGGTGGGCTGCTGCTGGCCATGCTGGTGCTCGTGCTGGTGGCCCGGCCGTGGCGGCTGGACACCTCGCAGCTCAGCGACACGGTGGTCTTCGCGCACTGAGCGCACCGGTCAGCGGCTCGGGGAGCCCGGTTCAGTGGCGGCTCGGTGCCACCGGCGCCGGGCCCCCGACCGCGGCCGGCGGTGCCAGGTTGGGCAGCACCCTGCGGACCAGGTCGACCAGGACCGGCCCGTCCTGGGCGTCCGGCACCACTCCGTGCGCCAGGCTCGCGGTCACCGTGTAGCGGTCGTAGTCGACCATCAGCAGTGACCGGGTGGGCTGGTTGAGCAGGACCGCATGTGCATCGCCGAGCGCCACCGGTGCCGATGCCCTGGTGTCGCCGCGCTCGGCCGCGATGTTGCGCAGTCGCTGCGCGGCGGCCGACGGCGCGTCGGTGAACGCGGCGAGCCCCAACTGCAGCGCCGGGCCGCCCTGACCGGGACCCTGGTAGCCACAGCTGACCCGCTCGACGATGCCCACCGACGGGGCGGGCACCCCCATCACGGTGTGCACCCCGATGGTGCCGGTCGGCTTGCCCAGCAGAGCGGAGGCGTCGACCGGGCCGGTCAGCACCTCGGCGCAGTCGGCGGGCAGCAGGGTGGCCCTCGGCGCGACCGCGGGAGCCGGCCCGAGCTGTCCGGCCTGGGCGGCGAAGGTGGGCACCGCCAGCGGCGGTGATGTTCGGGAGGCGGGCAGACTCGCCCAGCCGAGCGCGAAGCCCACGACCACCATCACACCGACTGCCACTACAACACCGAGCCGCCCACCCACCCCTCTACTCAAACACGGCCCGCGCAGGGTCAATATCAACTACACCAGACTGTGATAACAGTTTTCCCAATCGACTTGATCAATCATGAGAACGTGGGGACCGGCGCTCAGGAAACGGTCCTCACCGCGAGCAGCTCCCCCTTGCCGACCGGCACCACGGTGGCGGTCAGCGTCGGCTCCGCGTCGATCAGCCGCAGCAGCGGGGCGACCTCGTCGGGGTGCGACAGCACGTTGTCCACCGCGAGGAGCCCGCCCGGGCGCAGCACTCGCACCGGATGCGGCCACCAGCCCGGATACTCCGGGCGCTCGGAGTCCAGGAAGAGCACGTCACAGCCGCCGTCCGGCAGCTCGGCCAGCACCGCTCCGCCGTCACAGCCGCGCAGCTCAACGTGCTTGTCCAGCCCGGCGGCGGCCAGGTTCGCGGCGGCCTGCTCCTGTGCCGCGGCGTCCAGGTCGACGCTGAGCACCCGGCCGCCCACCGGCGCGACCGCGTCCGCCAGCCAGATCGTGGAGTAGCCGTTCGAGGTGCCGATCTCCACCACGGTGCGCGCACCCATCGCCTGGATGACCACCGACAGCAGCGCGGCCGCGTCCGGCTCCAGGTTCCGCCGCCGGTTCAGCCGGTCGGACTGGGCCCTGTCGTAGCGCAGGCCGTCCCGGTACAGCTCGCCCAACAGCGTGCGCAGTGCGTCGTCCACCGCGGGTCACCCCCTGGTCCTGGCGCGGGCCCAGATCAGCGCGCCGCGCTTGGTCACCGTCATCGGGGTGGACAGCTCGCCCGCCCGCTTCCGCGCCTCCCGCTCGGACAGCCCGCGACCGCGAAGGTACAGCGCGGCGGCCGAGCGGTCCGGCAACTCGACGTACGGCTGGTCCCACGAGATCACCTGGGTCACGTGGAAGATCTCGCCGACGATCTGCGCCGCCTCCTCGGCGTCGAACGGGGTCGGGTGGCCCCAGTTCGGGAGCACCGAGGCGAGCTCGGGGTCGTTCGTCCGCCCGGCGGTGCTGGCCACGAACGTGCCGCCCGGGCGCAGCACCCGGCGGATCTCGCGGAGCACCCGGACCGGCCGCTCCAGGTGGTAGAGCAGGTACAGCGCGGCGACGGCGTCGAAGGACGCACCGGCGAACGGCAGCTGTTCGGCCTCGCCGAGCACCTGGGGTGGCGGCGCCTGCCGCACGTGCTGCGCGTTGTCGAGAACCGGGGCCCAGATGCCGCGGTCGGCGAGCAACCGGGTCAGCCGCCCGGTACCGCCGCCCAGGTCGAGCACCCGGTCGACGCCCATCGAGGCGAGCCGTTCAGCGACCATCGGGTGCACATCGCTGGACATCGAGTACGCGTCGGTGGCCCGCATGTTGGCGGCGAACCGGCCCGGGTCCAGGTCGTAGTCGGACGGCACCGGCGCCCCGCCGAGATCGGGCTCAGCCATCGGCGCCACTGTCCGTGCCGCTGCCCGTGCCACGGTCGAGCGTGCCGCCGTTCGTGCCGCCGTTCGTGTCGCTGCCGGGCGTGCGGTTCTGCGGGTAGATCGTCTCGCCCCTCGCCAGCATCGCGAGGAACTCGTCGAGCCGTCGCGCCCGGGTCTCGGCGCGCTTGACCGACCGCAGCCGGTGCAGGATCGCGAACCGGTTCTGGCTGCTCAGGGTGTCGAACATGGCCTGGGCGCCGGGCCGCGCGGCGAGCGCCTCGGCCAGGTCGGAGGGCACCTCGGCAGCGGCCTGGCCGGGGTACGCGGCCGCCCAGCGCCCGTCCGCCTTGGCCCGCTCCACCTCGGCGAGCCCGGGCGCGCACATCCGGCCGTCGGCGACGAGTCCGGCCACCAGGTCGACATTTCGCGCCGACCACGGGCTGCGCACCCGGCGCGGGGTGAAGCGCTGGCGGTAGGTGCCCTCGTCGCGGCGGCGCACCTGGCCGTCGATCCAGCCGTGGCACAGCGCCTCGTCCAGCGCCTGGTCGTAGCTGAGGCTGGTCGGCGTGGTGATGCCCTTCTTGGCCAGCACGAGCCACACCCCCACCGGTTCGCCGTGGTGCGTGCCGAGCCAGGCCCGCCAGGCGGCGGCGTCGGCGACGGTGAGTTCCGCCGGATCGTCAGCCACGATCGTCCACCCTTGCAGACCGCCGGCCGGCCGCCCACCACCAATTTGTCGGGTATCGAGGATCCGGTTACCCCTGTTGCTCGAGTTGCAAGAGTGGTGGTTCGACATCCTTGATCAACGCAGAGCCCACCGACCTATTCGAGGCCGCTGCGGGCGATCTGTTCGTAGGCGTCGATGTTGTCCAGGGTGGCCTGGCGGACCGTCTCGGGGTCCCCGGAGCGGTACGCCGCGATCAGCGAGCGCTGTGCCCGGTCGTCCCAGCCCCGGACACTGCCAGGCCCCGCGTCGCCGTCGATCCGGGCGTAGCCGACCCGCACGTAGCGTTCCAGCGCCCGCCACAGCCGCTCCAGAATCCGCAGGTCCCAGGCGGTGGCGGCCGGCCGGACCAGGTCGAGGTGGAACACGTGACTGCGGTCGTACACCTCGTCCCTCGGGCTCGTGGAGTCGACCAGGAACGCGAGCCCGGCCTCCAGCCGATCGAGCTCGCTGGCCCGGATCAAGCCACTGGCCCGTACCGTGAGTTCGGGTTCGATCAGCCGACAGAGCTGACAGATGGCGCGCAGCTCCTCGAGCTCGATCGGGGCGACGATCGCACTGCGCCCCCGCCGGGTCTCCAGCAGCCCTTCCGCTTCCAGGCTGCGCAGTGCTTCGCGCACCGGAATGAAGCTGACCCCGAGCTGGCCGGCGATCTGGCGCAGTGAGAACTCTTGGCCCGGCGCTAAGCGGCCGGCCACGATGGCGTGACGAATCTCCGAGGTGACCCGTTCGACGACCGAAGCCGCCTCGACCGGGCGAACGGGCGCCACGCTCGTCATCTTGTCTCCGAATGCATCGAACCTCGGTGGAAAATTGCCCGAGCGATAGTCAGTCTCCGGACCATCTAACCGCACCCCTCGCAGGATACGAAAGGATGCCCCGGTCCAGATGTGACAACGCGGCGCCGGGCGCCGTCGCTTCGTTCCATTTTCGCAGGCATTTGTCCGGGTGCCAATCACCCACAAAGCGCCGACAGGGTCAGCACGGCGCGCCGCCGGCGGGCCGCCGGATCCGGTTCGTCGAGCAGCCCCTCGATGACCCGGAGATAGCTCCGCACCTGGTCGCCGTAGGCGCTCCGGGTCCGATCGGAGGCCCTGGCCACGTCGGCGCCCAGGGTGCGACCGCGCGGCTCCTCGCCCCGGGCCGCCGGGACGTCCCGGACCGGCTCAGCTAGATGGTGGCAATCGAAGGCGAGCGCGGTGCCGGTGCCGGGGTCGGAGGCGAACTCAGAAGTTGCCGCGCTTGGCCTGCTCGCGCTCGATGGCCTCGAACAGCGCCTTGAAGTTGCCGATGCCGAAGCCGAGCGAACCGTGCCGCTCGATGAACTCGAAGAACACCGTGGGCCGGTCCCCGATCGGCTTGGTGAAGATCTGCAGCAGGTAGCCGTCCTCGTCGCGGTCGACCAGGATGCCCCGGCTCTGCAGCTCCTCGATCGGCACCCGGACGTTGCCGATCCGGGCCCGCAGCTCCGGGTCGGAGTAGTAGGAGTCCGGCGTGGCGAGGAATTCGATGCCCTTGGCCCGCAGGGTGTCCACGGTGCGGATGATGTCGTTGGTGGCCAGGGCGAGGTGCTGGGCGCCGGGGCCGTCGTAGTAGTCCAGGTACTCGTCGATCTGCGAGCGCTTCTTGCCCACCGCCGGCTCGTTGAGCGGGAACTTGACCCGGTGGTTGCCACTGGCGACCACCTTGCTCATCAGCGCCGAGTAGTCGGTGGCGATGTCCTCGCCGACGAACTCCGCCATGTTGGTGAAGCCCATGACCCGGTTGTAGAAGGCCACCCACACGTCCATCCGCCCGAGCTCGACGTTGCCCACCACGTGGTCCAGCGCCTGGAAGACCCGCTTCGGCTCACCGGCCGGCTTTTGGTAACCGGAGCTGCGCGCGAGGTACCCGGGCAGGTAGGGGCCGGTGTAGCGGGACCGGTCGACCAGGGTGTGGCGGGTCTCGCCGTAGGTGGCCAACGCCGCGAGGCGCACGGTGCCGTTCTCGTCGGTGACGTCGTGCGGCTCCTCGAGCACCGTTGCGCCCTGGGCGCGCGCGTGCGCGATGCAGCGATCCACATCGGGTACCTCGAGCGCGATGTCCGTGATGCCGTCGCCGTGGCGGCGGTGGTGGTCCAGGACCGGGCTCGCCGGGTCCACCCCGCCCTTGAGCACGAACCGCACCGCGCCGGAGCGCAGCACGTAGGCGTGGTGGTCCCGGTTGCCGGTCTCCGGCCCGGAGTACGCGACCAGCTCCATGCCCAACACGGCCTGGTAGAACAGCGCCGCCTGGGTGGCGTTGCCGACCGCCCACACCACCGCGTCCCAGCCGGTCACGGGGAACGGGTCGCGCTGCGCGTCGTACTCCACCAGGCCGACCAGCTGGCGCAGCTGGTCGAGATCCAGGTCGGCCAACCGCTCCTGGCTGGTGAGGGTCTGGTCAATGCTCACGAGCGGCCTCCTCGGTTCGGGGCGTCCCCCACCCAGGACACTCCAGCGGTGGCCTTGTGCGCAAGATCGGCCTTGTCAGCTTCCTGTGGTGCACATTGCGCCTCGCACCACCCGCGCGAACCTGTACAGATTGGCTAGCTCGGCGACCCTCAGTGCAGCCCGAGGCTCCGACCGCTCCCGCTACGGCTGGACCAACCGGACCGGCCGCACTGGCCCGTTCGGGCCAACGGTGGCGCGCAAGGACCTCTGATCACGCGGCCGACTGTGTGATGATCAGCACAAATTGACGCGCTTGCCGCCCGTATTCACCGAGGAGTACCCATGGCGATCGACCGCAGCATCGAACACAACAAACGCGACGGATTCGGCAGCCTGTGCGCCGGTGGGCTGCGGATGGACTCGTTCCCGATGAAGCTGTTCCGCAAGGGCAACAAGAAGTTCTGGAACCCCGAGGACATCGACTTCTCCCGCGACGCCGAGGACTTCGCGGCGATGACGGAGGACGAGAAGCTGATGACCGGCTCGCTGGCCGCCCGGTTCATGGCCGGCGAGGAGTCGGTGACCCAGGACATCCAGCCGTTCATGCACGCGATGGCCGCCGAGGGGCGCCTCGCCGACGAGGCCTACCTGGCGCAGTTCGCGTTCGAGGAGGCCAAGCACATGCAGGGCTTCCGGATGTGGTTCGACGCC
>DASYLM010000487.1:0-5402 GCA_036009565.1 Pseudonocardia sp.
CGGTGATGGCGGTCTTCGTGTCGCTGATCCTCGGGATCGCCGGACTGGCTGCCGCGACGGGACGCCGGCTGCCGGAGCGCATCGGCCCCTACGACCTGTTCCTGCTGGCCGCCGGCTCGCACAAGCTGTCCCGCACCGTCAGCAAGGACGCGGTCACCAGCCCGCTGCGGGCCCCGTTCACTCGATACTCCGAGTCCGGTGGACCGGCCGAGGTGATGGAGGAGGTCCGCGACGGCGGCACCTTCCGGCACGCGGTGGGCGAGCTCATCACCTGCCCGTTCTGTCTGGACATGTGGGTAGCGACCGGGCTCGTCATCGGGTTGCTGTTCGCGCCCCGCCTGACCCGCGTGGTGACCACGACCTTCACCGCGTTGACCGGCGCAGACCTGCTGCAGCTCGGTTACGCCATTATGCAGGGCGCCGCGAAGAGAGCCGGCTGAGGCCGTCCCCGCCTCCCGAGGCGCATCGGCCCAGTCCGAACCGGGACTCGTGTGGTGCTGCCGTCACCGAGTGGGGGCGGCAAACTCGGAATGCCGCTCGGCCCGGGAATGTGCTAACGCGGCATCCAGGCGGCTCAGCGATGCAGTGCACTGATCGTGAAAGGAGAACTCGTACGATGGATTTGGAATGGCTTCGCCAGCTCTATGCGGGGTGTGGCCCCTACGCCACTGTGCTGATGGACGCGACTCACGACACCGAGAACGCCGCGGCGCGAGAGCGGTTGCGCTGGCGTGGCCTGCGCGCTGAGTTGGCCGACCAAGGCGCCCCGGATGACGTCCTCGCGCAACTCGACCGGGCGGTGCAGGATGCCACAACCGCGGACGGCGATGCGGGCCGTGTCCTCGTCGCCGACACCGGGGGCGTCCTGTTCGACCGGTTGACGCCTACGTCACCTGCGGTGCCGACCGCGCGCTATGGTGCCCTCCCGGACCTGCTCGCGGTAGCGGTTGCGGTGCCGGACGCCGTGCGGACCGTCGTGGTGCACGTGGACGAGACCGGTGGCCGGGTTGCCGTCGCCGGAGGGGAGGGACGTTCGGTCGGCGGCGAGGGGCCCGTGCACAAGGTGCCCGCCGGCGGCCCTTCGCACCTGTCGATGCAGGAACGGGTGGAGGAACGCTGGCGCCGCAATACCGCAGAGGTCGCCGCCGCGGCCGACGAGGAGATCCGAAAGATCGGTGCCGACCTGCTCGTTGTGACCGGGGACGCTCGATCTCGATCGCGCTTGAGGGACGCACTCTCGGCACGGTCGGTCGAGCTGATGACCGAGGTCGAGCACACCGGCGGGGCCGAACCTGAGCTGGGCGACACCGTCGAGCGCGCGGCCGACGACGTCCGTGAGCGGCGGAACCGCGCGGCGATCGCTCGGTTCGCCCAGGCCTACGGTCGCTCCGAAGGGCTTGCCGTCACCGGACTCGCGGACGTCGTGGCCGCGAGTCGAGCGCAGGCGGTCGAAACGCTGCTCGTCGATACCGGCGCGTTGCCCGGTACAGAGTTGTTCGTCGGCGCGGAACCGGTGGCCGTCGCCATCCGCCAGGAGGACCTGGCGACCCTGGGCGCCGCGCCGATCGGGCACGCCGCGGCCGGCTCCGCCCTACTGCGCGCTGCCGCGGCGACGGCCGCCGACCTCGTCCTGACACGGGCCGAGGGGGCGGCCGTCCGTGACCCGCTCGATCCCGACGCGGTGCAGCCGGAACGTTCGGCTCCGGCGGACTCGCCTGACGACGTTGAGTTCCACCGGAAGCCCCCACCGCTGCTCGTGGACGGGGTCGGTGCGATTTTGCGGTTCCCGATCGGCTGACCGCTTCGGAACGGTCGGGCCGGACGCGGAAGGGCGACAGGAACCACGCCCGGCGTGGGCTGCTCGGCTCGGGTACAGGGCGGCCCTGCGGCACGTGTTTCCAGATCACCCGATCGGGTAACCGGGAGGGTGCTCCGCGAGGTCGTGGAGCCCTCGTCGGGAGGTTTCGGGATGAGCGGCAAGACCGTGCACGCGGAGTCCTCCGAGGTCGGGCCAGTTCAAGGTCGCGGCTACCGGCGACGGGGCGACGGCTGGAACAACGAGCACCGAGGCGAAGGCCCGATGCAACGGGCCGACCGCAACTTCCACGAGTTGCTCCAGGAGCTGCGGGTCACCCAGACCGGAGTGCAGATCCTTTTCGCGTTTCTCCTCGGGCTCTCCTTCACGCCGCGGTTCGCCACGATCAACGAGTTCCAGCGCGATGTCTACGTGGTGACCCTGGTCGCCTCGGCGATCACCACGGCCTTGCTCATCGCGCCGGTGGCGGCGCACCGACTGCAGTTCCAGCGCGGCCGAAAGGTGGCGTTGGTTCTGCTGGTGCACCGGTGTGTGCTGGCCGGCCTGGTGTCGCTGCTGGTCACGATGACCGGGGCCATGCTGCTGGTGCTGGATGTGGTCTTGGGGGCCCCGGCCGCCGTGTCGGTGTCCGCCGTGGTTGCCGGCGGTTTCGCGTTGCTCTGGTTCGTACTTCCCGGCTACCGACGCTTCACTTCGCGCCGCGGTTAGGGCACCTCGGGTGGATCTACCCGGAGGTGAGCGATGAGCGCGGGGCGGTACCGGCTCCGGCTACGGACTCGAGCTGCTGGACGAGATGACCGCACGAAGGTCGTCCATCTCGACCCGGCCGCCACGCGGAGGTCGCGCCGCCGCGCTGACATCGGCGGGACCTCGGCGGCGGTTCACCGCAACTGTTCGAGCAGGTCGTCCCACCGCCGCAGGAACGCCGCCAGGCCGTATCGCTGGAGGGCGGCCTTGCGCGCCGCCCGGCCCATCTCGCCGGCCCGGTCCGGATCGGCGACCAGCTCGGCGACCGCGCGCTCCAGCACGGACAGGTCGCTCGACACCACGCCGGCTTCGGCGGGCACCGCGACCGGAGCTTCGGTGCAGGCCAGCGCGACGACCGGCATGCCCAGCTGCATGGCCTCCAGCAAGGACAGGCCCAGGGAGGTCCACCGCATCGGGTGCAGGTAGAGCCGCCGGCGCGCCATCTCGTCGTGCAGCCGATGTTGCGGCAGATCGTCGACCGGCCGGACCGCACCCTCGGCGGGCGGTGCCGGCGTGCGAGCCAGCCGGTCGCCCAGCCCGGCCAGCCCCATGCCGAACACGTCCACCCCGGCGGCGCGGCTGAGCCGGGGGAGCAGGTCGGTGCCGGTGATCCGCCAGCGGCGGACCGGCTCGTTGATCACCACGGCGGCCCGGGCCAGCTCGCCGGTGTAGCGCTCGCCCGGGTCGACGATGCCGTGCGGCACGACGGTGGTGGGTGCCGCGCCGCAGTCCCACATCAGCTCGTTGAAGTCGGTGACGTGCGCGACGGTGATGTCGTCGCGGTCGGCCAGCGGGTGCCGGCTGGTCGCCGCGTGCTCCCTCGGCGTGTTGTGCTCGACGTAGATCGCCGGCAGGTCCCGCCCTGGCCAGCGCCCGGTCCACCGGGTCACCAGTTCGATCTCCTCCGGGCGCTGCAGCACCACGGCGTCGATCTCGGCGTCGGCGAGCTCGCTCGGGCTGGTCTCCAATGCGGTCGCCGGCCAGTCCCAGGCCGCGGGCCGGCCGGCTCCCCAGCGGTCCCGTTCCGGGGTCGTCGGGATCAGGTAGGTGTGTGAGCCCTGTACGAATGCGGTGGTCCATGATCCGTGCACGTGCCACACCAGCACCCTCATGCGGCGGCCTCCGTCCTGGTCAGCGTGGTCACGGCGGTGACGACGTCCTCGGCGGGCACGCCGTCCAGGCATGGGTGCCCGGGCAGCGGGCACTCCCGGGCGCGGGTCTCCCGGCAGGCCGCCCGCTGGTCGCCGAGCAGCACGTGCGGCACCCGGTACGGGGCCCAGCGCACCGCCGGTACGACCGGTGCGAACAGCGACACCACCGGTGTGCCGACCGCCGCGGCGAGGTGCGCGGGCCCGGTGTTGCCGACCACCACGGCGGACGCCCCGGCCAGCACACCGCTGAGCTCGGCGAGCGTGGTGCGGCCGCCGAGGTCGGTGCCGTGGTCACCGGCCACCTCACGGGTCAGCTCGACCTCCGAGGGAGCTCCGGTGACCAACACGCGGTGGCCGGCTTCGGTCAGTGCCTGGACGGCTTCCCGGCAGCGTCGAGCCGGATAGCGCCGCGCGGTGACCCGCGCTCCCGGGTGCAGGACCAGGTAGCGGCCGGGCCCGGTGAGCGCGGCCGTGTCGGGCGGCGGGCGCACCGCCAACCGGCCGTCGTCACCGGGCGGCGCGGGGAAGCCGGCGGCCGAGGCGATGGCCAGCGCCCGCTCCGGCTCGGGGATGTCCTCGGGGAGCTCCGCGTCGGGGCCGCTGCCGGGACGCAGCCGGGTGTCCAACAGCGCACCGGCGTAGTCGACGGAGGCGCCGGTGATCCGGGGAACGCCGGCCATCCGCAGCACCAGCGCCAGTGGCAGCGGCGACTGGTGGAACGAGGTCAGCAGTACCGCGGCGTCGAGGCGGAGCGCGGCCAGGTGCGCCACCAGCTCGTGCAGCACGGCCGGCTCGGCGGGTGGCGCGGGATGGCTGATCCACGGACAGTCCCACGTGAGCACGCTGTGTACTCCGGGCAGCAGCTCGCCGGCGGCCCGGCCGCCCGGGCCGACGAGCAGTGTGAGCTCGTCGCAGCCGGCGGCCACCGCACGCACCGCGGGCCCGGCGAGCAGCACGTCACCGTCGCTGTCCAGACGGGCGAGCAGAACTCGACTCATCGCGGCGCCCGACGGTATGCCGGCCAGCGGGAGTCGAGCGGCTGCCGGGGTTGGCCGGCGTTGTCCGGCTGGGTGGCGAGCTGCTCGGTGATCCGGTGCAGCGCCCGGCGACCTTCCGGGATGCGCCGCATCGGCCAGTTGTGGATCATGCCCGGATACTCCAGGTGGTCGATGCCGCCGCCGACGGTCTGGGCCTTGTCGCGCAGAACGCTGAGCTGTCCGGGTAGTCGACCGAGTCCAGGACGCCGTGCACGTGCACCTGGCCGCGGTAGACGTAGCCCTCGGTGGCGACCTGGTTGCCGTGAATCGCCTCCTCCGCCAGGCAGGTGTGTGGGCCGATCTCGGCGATCTCGGGCGGTAGGTCGAGCTGGTCGAGCACGTAGCGGAACGGCTCGTCCACCCGGTCCACGCCGGCCCGCAGCTCGGTGAGGGCCTCGGCGAACTCGTCGTCGTCGTTCACCTGGAACGCCAGCTCGGAGGAGAAGCCCTTGATCGGCTTGAGCCACAGCGGGTAGCGCAGCCCTTCCGGTGGCCCGGTCGCGGTGTCGAGGTCGACCAGGGCGAACGCGGGCACCTCGTCGATCGCCTTCCGCTGCTCCAACCGGCTCCAGTACTTGTGTTCGCAGGTCACGATCGGCCGTAGCGGCGACCCGGGCATCCCGAACTCGGCACACAGCATCGGCACCATCG
>DASYLM010000488.1:0-20886 GCA_036009565.1 Pseudonocardia sp.
GAAGAACCCGGCAATGGTCCTCCCGGACGCCATGACCGGAATCGGTCCTGGAGGTCAGGGGACCGGCGGGGTTCCGGGCGGCTGAGCCCGTGCGCTTGCAACTTTTCGAATAACGAGTAGAAATTGGGGAGGAGACCGGAGGTGGCGAATGCACGTGGGCATGGGTCTGTTCTTCCAGGGCCTGGATTCGCCCAGGTCCGACGGCGAGATCGTCCGGGACCAGCTACACCTGGCTGACCAGGCCGAACCCCGGGGCTTCGGCTCGATCTGGACCGCCGAGCACCACTTCACCCGCTACCACATGATGCCCAACCCGGCCCAGTTCCTGACCTGGATGGCCGCGCGCACCCGGACCGCCCGGCTGGGCACCATGGTGATGGTGCTGCCGTGGCACGACCCGGTCCGGGTGGCCGAGGAGATCGCCTGGCTGGACACCGTCTCCGGTGGGCGGGTCGTGCTGGGTCTGGGCAGGGGACTGGGCTCGATCGAGTTCGAGAACTTCCGGCTCGACATGGGGGAGTCCCGGCAGCGGTTCGTGGAGTACGCCACGGCGATCTCGGACAGCCTGGAGACCGGTGTCCTGACCTCCGACGGTGAGCTCTACCGACAGCCGCCCGCCGAGCTGCACCCGCCGGCGGCGGCCAGCTTCCGGGGCCGCACCTACGCCTCGGCGGTGTCCCCGGAGTCCGCCAAGATCATGGCGAGGCTGGGCTACGGGCTGATGCTGATCGCCCAGAAGCCGTGGCAGACGACCGTCGAGGAGACCGAGGCCTACCGGGAGCTGTTCCTCGAGCTCAACGGCTTCCCGCCGCCGCGCCCGGTGCTGCTCAACTTCACCACCGTCGACCCGGACGCCGGGCGCGCCCAGGACCTGCACGACCGCTACACGATGGGCTACGCGCGCTCCACCATCGACCACTACGAGTTCACCAACGAGCGCCTCGAACACATCCCCGGCTACGAGTACTACGCCGGGCTGCGGCGCAACATCGAGAAGCACGGGGTCGCCAAGTTCAACCGGTTCCTCGCCGACCTGCAGATGGGCGGCACCCCGGAGGCGCTGCTCGAGCAGACGGTGGACCGGGTCCGGGCGCTGGACGCCGGCGGAGTGATCAACGTGTTCGGCTTCGGCGGGATGCCGGCCGAGGCGGCGCAGCGCAACCTGGACACCTACGTCGAGCACGTGCTGCCCAAGTTGCTCGGCACCGACACCTTCCGCGACATCTGCGCCCCGGCCGGCCGAGACTGAGCCCTACACCGGCTGGCCGTCCACCTCGGTGGTCAGCTCGTCGTGCAGGAAGCTGCGGTAGCCCTTGATCCGGGCCGACTCGTCGAGCGGCTCCGGGTAGCCCCAGGCCACGTCGGCCAGGTCGCGCCCGTCCACGGTCAGCGCCCAGTAGCTGGCCCAGCCCTTGTACGGGCACACCGTGCGGGTGTCGGTGGCGGTGAGCAGCTCGGTCCGGATGTCGCTCTCCGGCAGGTAGTACCGGTTCGGCAGGCCGGTCTCGGACAGCAGTAGCGCGCTGTCGGACTCCGCTACCACGGTGTCCCCGGCGAGCACCCGGACGTGCTGGCTGGTGCCGCGCACGTCGACCCGGTGGAACGGGTCCGGCAGGTGGCCGACCGCCTCGTCGTCCTCGTCCAGCCAGCGGTCCGGCGCCGACCAGTACAGCGCCGCGTACCCGCTCAGCCAGGACGCCGTCTCGATCGGGTCGGCGTAGTGCCAGACCGCGTTCTCCACCACCCGGTCGCCCACGTGGATCGACCGGTAGGAGGCGTCACCCTTGAACGGGCAGTGCGTGCTGTGGTCGGTGGCCTTCAGCAGGTCGCTGCGCAGGTCCGCCTCGGGCACGTAGAGCTGCGGCGCCAGGCCGGTCTCGTGCACCAGCACCCCGTTGCGGGTGTCCAGCAGGGTCTCGCCGGCGAGCTCGGCGCGGACCCGGCGGGGGAAGGGGTGCATGAGCAGCCGGTGCGCCGGGCCGTCGATGGTGTAGTTGGTGAGCTGGTCGTCGGAACGTGCCAGCGGCCCGGGGAGCCGGGTGAGCGTCATGGTGATCCTCTCGATCCGTGTCACTACTAGCCTTGCTCTCTATGACCTCCCCGACACCGCAGGTTGTTCCCACTACGGCGTATCAGTCCGAGATCTACCTGGCCGGGCTGGCCGGGACGACGCCCGCGTTGCCCACCGACCTCACCCAGCTGGAGGCCCTCGCCGAGCGGAAGCTGGACGGCGGACCGTTCTGGTACGTAGCCGGCGGCGCCGGCACCGGGGCCACCATGCGGGCGAACCGGGCCGCGATGGACACCTGGCGGATCGTGCCGAGGATGCTGCGGGAGGCCACCCAGCGGCGACTGGCCACGACGGTGCTGGGTACCGAGCTGCCCGCCCCGGTCCTGCTCGCGCCGGTCGGTGTGCAGTCGATCGTGCACCCGGACGGCGAACTGGCGGTGGCCCGCGCGGCCGCCGAGCTGGGTGTGCCGATCGTGCTGTCCACCGCGTCGTCGTACACCATCGAAGAGGTCGCCGAGGCCTCCGGCACCGGTCCGCGCTGGTATCAGCTCTACTGGCCGACCGAGGACGAGGTGACCATCAGCCTGCTGAAACGGGCCCGCGCGGCCGGTTACACCACGCTCGTCGTCACCCTCGACACCTGGACACTCGGCTACCGGCCGCACGACCTCGACCAGTCGTACCTGCCATTCATCCGTGGCGTCGGCACCGCCATCCCGTTCTCCGACCCGGCGTTCCGGGCCAAGCTCGCCGCCGCGCCGGAGGACGACCTGATGGCCGCCGTCGGGCGGTGGCTGCCGATGTTCACCGGTACCGCGCTGCGCTGGGACCGGCTGCCGCTGCTGCGCGAGCACTGGGACGGGCCGATCGTGCTGAAGGGTGTGCAGCACCCGGACGACGCCCGCCGGGCGATCGAGGCCGGGATGGACGGGATCGTGGTGTCCAACCACGGCGGTCGGCAGGTCGACGGAGCGGTCGCCGCGCTGGACACGCTGCCCGGGATCGTCGCCGCGGTGGACGGGCGCGCCGCGGTGCTGTTCGACTCCGGGGTGCGCACCGGCGCGGACGTGTTCAAGGCGCTGGCTCTCGGCGCGGACGCGGTGCTGCTGGCCCGGCCGTACGTGTACGGGCTCGCGCTCGCCGGCCAGGACGGCGTCCGGCACGTCCTGCGCTGCCTGCTCACCGAGCTGGACCTCACCCTCGGGCTGGCCGGGTACGCCGACGTCGCCGAGCTGACTCCCGACGCCCTGGTCTACGGCCGCCCCTAGCTCCGCCCCCGCCGCCGAGCGCTCACGCCGCCCGGGTCGCCGGTATCCCGGCTGACCAGCGCAGCATTGCCGCCGCCATGGACATCCCGCCGCCGAAGGCAGCCAGCAGCACGGTCTGCCCCGGGTGGACGCCGACGCCCCGCACCGTCTCGTCCAGGGTGATCGGCACCGACGCCGCGCCGGTGTTGCCGTAGTCCCGCACGGTCAGCCGCACCTGTTCGGCCAGACCGGCGCGGTCGGCAAGGTCGGCCAGCATGAGCCCGTTGGCCTGGTGCGGGACGAAGTGGTCGACGTCGGACGGTGTCAGCCCGGCGGCGAGGATCAGTTCGGCCAGCATCGGCGGTACGTGCTCGGACACGTAGTCGCGGACGTCGCGCCCGATCATCCGGAAGTAGTGCCCGCCGGCATCCAGGGTGGCCGCCGAGGCGGGCAGTCGACTGCCGCCGGCCGGCACCTCGATCAGCCCGCGCTTTGCGCCGTCGGACACCAGCCTGGTCCGCAGCACCCCGTGGCCGGCCGGCACCGGGCCCAGTACCGCCGCACCCGCCCCGTCGCCGAAGAGCACGGCGGTCCGCCGGTCCGTCGGGTCCACGATCCGGCTGTACAGGTCCGCCCCGATGACCAGCCCGTGACCGCCGTCGCCGAGCAGCCGGGACACGGTGGCCAGGCCGAACACGAATCCGCTGCACACCGCGTTGAGGTCGAACGCGGCGGCGTTCCGCGCGCCGATGAGGTCCTGCACGATGCACGCGGTGGCCGGCTGCGGCTGATCGGGCGTGGAGGTCGCCACCACGAGGAAGCGCAGCTCGCCGGGATCCAGGCCGGCGTCCCGTAGCGCGGCGACAGCGGCCTGCGCGGCCAGGTCGGAGGTGGCCTCGCCGGCGGCGGCGCGGCGCCGGCACCGGATGCCGGTCTTGCGCTCGATCCACTCCGCGCCGACACCGGCCGGGCCGCCGACCTCGGCGTTGTCGACCACGCGCGCCGGCAGGTAGGAGCCGGTGCCGACTATCCCGACGCAGGCGCTGGTGGGATTGCCGGTGGGATTGCCGGTGGCACTGCCGCTCGAGGGCGTCATGGCGGGCCCTGCCTTTCCTCCGCATGAGGAGTACCCGATTCTACTCGCCAGTAACCCCGAAAAGGGACCGCCACCCGGGGCCTGCCGGCACCCGCTCGGCGGCACCTTGCTCTCCCGCTCGACGGCGCTTTGCTCTGCGCATATATACGCAACAACGGGGGACGGGCCTGTTGCGTATACCTACGCAGAGCAAAGGGCCGGCAACCGTAGGGCGTATCGTCACCCGCCAATTGGTGGTTGGTTGACTCGTTCGAGTCGGACACGACTCACTGTGACGTTCCTATGAGGTCCGCCATTGGGTGATGGCGGTGCCATAGTGGGGTCCAGCGAACGGCAGGGGAGGAGCGTGGCGACCGGTGGGTGCACTGGTGGCGCTGGTCGGGGGCGCCCTCTCCTTCCTGCAAGCGATCTTCGGGCCGGACGTGTGTCCTGGTAGCTGGGCATGGACGACGACCGCACTCGGCGTTTTCGTCGGTCTGGTACCGACCGCGGGGGCAGTCGCCGTGGCTTTGCTGCGCAGGGGCTCCGGCCCGGCGCGCTCGGGCGGCGGCGCGCTGGTGCCGGTGATCGGGCTGGTCACCTGCGGACTGCTGCCGTGGCTGATGTTCAACGCGACCGGCGCGGTGTTTCGCGCGCCCAGGCTGGCGGGCGCCGGACTGACCCCGGCGGACCGGGCCACCCTGGCCGAGGCGAGCTGCCTGGGCATCTCCCAGCGGGCCTACCTGGGTTCGGCGTCGGTGTCGGACGCGCTCGGCCACGGCGCCGTACGCACCGCACTGTTCGCCGCGCCCCTGGTGTTCTTCCCAGTGATCGCGGCGTTCTTCGTGTGGGCACAGGCCAGGATTGCGCTTCGCCGGGGTCCGAAATCGCCGGGGCGGTACTTCTGGCTGCCGCTGCTCCTGGTTGCGCTGCTCACCGGTCCGCTACCGGCCGGCTCGACCGCGCACCTGTGGTTCGGCGTGCTCGTCGCCTCGGTGGCCGGGGTGTTCATCGTGCTGCTGGTACCGGCGCCGGCCCCGGTTCGCAGGCGCCCCGTGGTGCCCTCGATGCGCGCCATCCCGACCCAGCGACCGGCCACCTCGCCACGCTCGGCCCCGAACGCACCCGCGGCCCCGAGAGCCGTGCCCCCAGCGAAGTCCGCACCGCCGAAGCCCGCACCGCCGAAGGCCGCACCGGCGAAGTCGGCCAAGAAAGCACTGCCGGCCAACCCACCGGCCGCCAAGTCCGCAAGCGCCGCACCCGCGAAGCCCAACCCCGTCGCACGGCCCAACCCCGTCTTGCCTCCGCAGCGGGTCGGCCAGCCGCCCGGCAAGGTCCAGCAGCCGGCGCACAACCGGTCGAAGATGCCGGCGCACGCGCAACCCGGCGGTCAGCCCAGCCAGGCGATCGGCGCGGCCAAGGCGTGGGCGGCCAACGCACTGGCGAACGCCGGACTGGCCGGTGGCTGGGCCAACGGCGCCTGGCGGGACCGCCTGTTCGGCCCCGCCGCCGCGACCCCGCGACCGTCCGCCGGTCGGCCCGGTGCACCCGCACAGCCGGCGAGTGCACCGCTGGCCGCGGACCCCGGGCCGCTGCCGACCGGCACGGTGGTCCCGAAGCCGAGGCCGCCGGCCACGCTGGTCGAGTCGCCGAGCTCCGCTGTGCGGCGGTTCGACCTGATCCGCCAGCTCGGCGCGGGCGGTTTCGGCGGTGTGTGGCTGGCCAGTGACCACCGGCTCGGGAAACGGGTGGCGGTCAAGGCGGCCCACGCCCCCGACGAGGACACCGAGCTGCGGATCCGGCGCGAGGCGCGGGCGCTGGGGGCGGTCGCGCACCCGAACTGTGTGCGCATCCTGGATCTGGTGGACAGTCAGTCCGACGCCGGGCTGGCCGGACTGCGCGGCCTGGTGATCGTGATGGAGTACGTGGACGGTCAGTCGCTCGGCGAGCTGGTGACCGCCCGGGGACCGGTGGACGACGTGGCCGCGGCGCGGATCTGGCTGCGCAGCGCCGGTGCACTCGCGGCCGCCCATCAACAGGGTGTGCTGCACCGCGACGTCAAGCCCAGCAACGTCGTGCTGGACGCCTGGGGCGAGCCGCATCTGATCGACTTCGGCATCGCGCGCGCCCGCGGAGACATGACGCTGACCATGCACGGCATGGTGATCGGCACCCCGGACTTCCTGGCACCGGAGACTGCCCGGGGCGACCGGGCCACCCCGTCCTCGGACGCCTGGCAGCTCGCCGCCACCATCTCCTTCGCCCTGACCGGCGCGCCGCCGAGGGGCGACCACACGAACGCGGTGTCCGGTCTACGCGCGGCCGCCGCAAGCACGGCGCCGAGCAACCTGCCGCCCGCCAGCGTGCACCGGCAGCTGCTCAGCGCGTGCCTGGCCACCGACCCGGCCGCGCGCCCCACTCTGGCCGACGTGCGCCGCACCCTCGAGCAGTGGCTGTCCGCGCGCCCGGCGCCGGGTGCCACCGGACGCCCGTTCACCGCCGTCCCACCCCGGCAACGCACCCGCGGCTGATCATCGGTGCCCGCGCGGCGGTAGCCTGCGCAACCTCAGGGGCACCACCGGCATCTTCCGGGACCAGCCGCGATCACCTGCCCCGGAAGGACTGAGGGGAAGCGCGCATGCAGCGTGACCGTTGGAGCGGGTGGGCCGCCCGCCAGGCCACCGTGCTCGCCGCCGGGGCGGTGCTGGCGATGAGCACCGCGCTGATCACGGCCGGTTGTTCCGGGGCGCCGACCGTCACCGCCCCGTCCAGCCCGACCGACAGCGCCGCACCGGCGTCGACCGCCGAACCGGCTACCTCGACCGAACCCTCCGGCTCCGGCGAGCAGGCCGGCGGCGGTGGAGGAGCCGCGCCGGCCCAGCCGGGCGGCCCGGTGCCCTGCCGCGCGGGCACGCTGTCGGTCAGCCTCGGGCCCGGCGGGGGAGCTGCCGGCACCGTCTACGCGCCGCTGCGGTTCAGCAACAAGGGCAGCCCGCCCTGTGTGATCCAGGGCTTCGCCGGCGTCTCCTATGTGACCGGCGACAACGGCACCCAGGTCGGTCCGGCCGCCGAGCGGGATGGCGTCAAGGGAGCACCGGTGACGCTCGCACCCGGGGCGGTCGCCTCGGCGAGCCTGGCCATGGTGCAGGTGCTCAACTATGACGAGGCGGTCTGCAGGCCCACGCCGACCCGCGGCCTCCGGGTGTACCCACCGGGCGACACGGCGTCGGTGTTCGTACCGATCGCCGGTACCGGTTGCGCCGGAACCCCGCCCGGCCCGCAGCTGCGGATCAGCACCGTCAAGGCGGGCCCCGGCGAGCGCTGACCCGACTCACTGCAGCGGAAGCTCCTGACCGTGCTCGCTCTCCGGGCGGGGGCCGAAGATCCGGCGGTCCGCCTCGGCGATGGCCAGGTCGTTGATGCTCGCCTCCCGGCGGCGCATCAGGCCGTTCTCGTCGAACTCCCACAGCTCGTTGCCGTAGCTGCGGAACCACTGGCCGTCCGCGTTGTGGCTCTCGTACTGGAACCGCACCGCGATCCGGTTGTCGTCGTGGCACCACAGGCTCTTGCGCAGGGCGTAGTCCAGCTCCCGCTCCCATTTCTGGCTCAGGAAGGCGACGATCGCGGGCCGGCCCGTGACGAACTGGTCCCGGTTGCGCCAGACCGAGTCCTCGGAGTAGGCGAGTGAGACCCGCTGCGGGTCGCGGCTGTTCCAGGCGTCCTCGGCGCCTTGCACCTTCTTCAGTGCATCTTCGCGCGAGAACGGGGGGAGCGGCGGGCGCTGGTTCACGGTGGATCCTCTCCACAAGCTGCATTCCAGGCGGAGAACGCTCGCTCTCCACTTGGGCAGCAGCCTAGAGAACGCTGGTTCTCCATGCAAGGTGGGTCAGTCGGACCGCGAGCGGGGTTCAGTGCCGCGCGGGCACCACGGGACGGCCGATCTCCGGGACCATCAGCGGCAGCCGGTGCGGGCAGATCTGCCAGAAGCGGGACTCCAGCTCGCCGGACCGCCAGGCGTCCGCCAACCGGGTCGCCGCATCGGGGTCGATCACCCGGCGCGGTCGGGGCCGCAACCCGCAGCGGGCCCGCACCTCGCGGTCCAGCGCACGCCAAGCCTCCTCAGCGGTGGAGTGCACGCTCACCGTCGCGGGACCGTTCTCATCACCCAGCATCAAGGTGTACACACTCATGACGTCGTACGACAACGGATCTGACCTTCCGCTCATGACGGCGGGCCCGGCGCCGGGGGAGCACTCGCGCGAACCGCTCACCATTCAACTCCATCGGGACGCCCGGGTTACGGAACGCCACGCGCCTATCGCCGGCCGACACGGCTCTGGGCCCCCGGCACAGCTGTCCAGGGCCGATCCGAGATCGCCGGCGACCGCCCGGTAGCTCGCGCCTGCCGCCTCGGCCGGGGGGAGAGGCCGGACCAGCCGCGTACGCGCAGCGCCTCGACGAAGGCGCCGGCGCCCCACTGATCCTCCACAGCGGGCCGGAGATTGCCGTCCGGCCAGCGTTCGCCGGCGGCGATCGCCTTACGACCGCGACGTCGCAGTCCACCGCGACAATCGAGGCACCGACCGGCCCCAGTCCAGCCGAACTCGATAGCTCATTTGGCCGTGCTCCCTGGCATGCGTGTACACCGAAGACCCGGATCCGCCGGAAGGCCGCACCAGCCGAGTCGGGAAGGTTCTCCATGGCGCAACAACAGCCGGAACTCGTCAGGTACCAATCCCCTGTGAAGCAACCACTAGTTACCGTCTCGGACCGAACCTCGAACCGAGCCGCAACCACGCAGACCAGGCCGTCGACAGCGGTCGACGCAGTCTACGAACGATTACTGGAACAGCGCATCGTCGTGCTGGACCGGGAAATCGATGACGACATTGCTAATCGGACTGTGCGCAATCGCCATGGGTCAGTTCCTGTTGACCACGGGAACGCCCGGGAAACGTTCGGCATTGCCGCACGCGTCCATTCTGCTGCACCAACCGCACGCCGGGGTGGGCGGTACCGCGTCGGACATCGCATTCGTGCCTGGCAGTCATTCAGGCCCGGCAGTTCGAACGACTCAGACGACGGACCGCCGAGTCGACCGCGGCGCCCACCGGACAGACCGTGGACCCCGGATAAGCCGGGGAGCGTCCCTGCCCGCTGCCACCCACCCTCGTCCGCCCTGGTGGACGCCCTGCCGTCGAGTCCCCGTCAGATCCAGCTAGGTTGACATAATGTCGATTATCGGCTCAGCGGATAACGATGGGGTAGCAGGCCTGAGAGGGCCGCAGGCGGCCTCGAACGCCCGTGCCGGTACGGCGGTGACCACGTACGCCGAGTTCAGCTCCGCACCGTCGACCTGGTACGACCCAATAGTCGGACAGGCAACAGCCCGACACCGGAGGTATGTTCATGAATACGGATCACAAATCAAGATCCGGACCGGCCGATGCCAGGCGCATTCTGCCCTCGTTCGTTGAGCTCTTCGAGCAACGGATCATCTTCATCGGCACGCCCATCGACGATGCGGTGGGCAAATGGCGACCGTCTCGACACCATGCAGTACATTCGCCCGCCTATTCAGACGTTCTGCATGGGACAGGCTGTTTCCGCGGCCGCATTTCTACTGACCGTCGGGCAACCCGGTAGAAGATCCGCCGTGCAACACGCTCGAATATCCATCACTCAGCCCGCATTTGACGCCGAGGAAAGCCCACCACGACGGGACCCGGCGGAATTATTCTCCCCCGGCGCAATGACCATCCGTCGCCAAAAAAAAGACCGGTCGGCGCGGCTTCATGGGGTAAAGCCGCGCCGACCGGGGTCTCAATGAGCGTTCGTTGTCAGCCGTTTGTCGGCGGACGCTCCACCAGCTGGCTCAGGTACAGCTGCTCCCCCAGCTTTTCGATCAGCTCGAGGTTGGTCTCGAGGTAGTCGATGTGCTCTTCCTCGTCGTGCAGGATCTCTTCGAGCAGATTGGCGGTGGTGATATCGCCCTTTTCGCGGCACATCGCGATACCCGGGCGGAGCCGCTCGACGACCTCGAGCTCCACCGCCAGGTCGCAGGTGAACTGCTCGGGCACGGTCTGGCCGACACGCAGCGAGAACAGCCGCTGGTAGTTCGGCAGGCCCTCCAGGAAGAGGATCCGGTTGGTGATCTTCTCCGCGTGCTGCATCTCTTCGATGGATTCCGCACGGGTGTGCTCGGCGAGCTTGGTGAAGCCCCAGTTCGCCTGCATCTTGGAATGCAGGAAGTACTGGTTGATAGCTGTGAGCTCACTGGTCAGCTGCTCGTTCAGCAGAGCAATGACCTCGTCATCTCCACGCATGAGTGCGCATCCCCCTCATCAAGTCAGGAATGCGGGGGACGCTACACGTAACTCTGCGTATTAGGACACAGTCACGCCCAGTTAGGTGAGCATGTCGACGAGTTAGGGCAGCCGATACGCACGTAAGTCTTACCAGAGTTACCGGGCTCAGGCGCTCCGTGGTAATGCGCACATTCTTGCTCCGCCACTCGCCAACATCTGCTCGATACTCTCACGGCAACCGCCGCATCCGGTACAGGCAAACGAGAGCTTGCTTACCTCTTCGACGGTCCGGGCGCCGGCATGGATGCAGTCACGGACCTCGTCCTCGGTGACCGCGACACACATGCAGACAAACACCGTGGCCCGCCCTTCCCGCCCGACGACTTAGTGAGGCAAGCCTAAGGAAACCATGCCCAGCCTGGGCTACGCAAGACGTGGCGCTTGGGCAAACTGACGGACCCCCGGGCATGCTGTGGCCTCAGGACAGGGCCCAGGAGACCGGGAAGGGGTGCCGTGCCGCTCGACGAGTACCGCCGCAAGCGCGATCGGCAACGGACCCCGGAGCCGGTCCCCGCCGAGGATCCGAAGCCCGCCGGTGACGGCCGCGGCGAGGTGTTCGTGATCCAGCAGCACCACGCCCGGAGCCTGCACTGGGACCTACGGCTGGAGCGGGACGGCGTGCTGGTCTCGTGGGCGGTGCCCAAGGGCTTGCCCGAGGACCGCGGCACGGTGCGGCTCGCGGTGCGCACCGAGGACCATCCGATGGAGTACGCCGACTTCTCCGGCGACATCCCGACCGGCGAGTACGGGGCCGGCCGGATGACCATCTGGGACCGGGGCAACTACGAGACCGTCAAGTGGACCGACTCCGAGGTGCAGGTCGTGCTGCACGGTGCACGGGCCAGCGGGCGCTACATACTGCTGCGCCGCGGCCGCACGCCGAAGGACTGGTTGCTGCGGCGGGGGGATCCGCCGACCGACCCGGACCGCCAGCCGCTGCCCCGTGAGCTCTCCCCCGTGATCCCGGCCCCTGGCCAGCTGCCCGAGCCGGACCAGGGTTGGTGCTACGAGGTGCGGTTCGGCGGGGTGCGGGTACTCGCGCGCGTGGACGGCGGCCGGGTCGAGCTGCTCGATACCGAGAGTATGCCGCTGCCCGAACGGCACCCGGAGCTCGCCGGGCTCGGCGCCACCCTGGGCAGCACGGCGGTCCTGCTGGACGGCGAGATCGGCGGTACTCCCCCGGGACTGTGGATCAGCGACCTGTTGCACCTGGACGGCCGGGACTGCCTGGCCCTGCCGTACCGGGAACGGCGCGCGCTCGCCGAGTCGCTGCCGCTGACCGGGCCGCACTGGCGGTTGGTGCCCTCGTATCCGGGCGGCGGCCCCGCGGTGCTCGCAGCGGCCACCGAGCAGGGGTTGCCCGCCGTGGTGGCCAAGCGGGCCGAGTCCCCCTACCGACCCGGGTCGTCCGACTGGATCGAGATCAGCACCTGCGTCCCGGCTCCCCCGGTCCAGCCGGATCATTTCGAGCATCGGACGCCGGCGGCACCCGCCCCGCCGCGCCGGGCCGGTGGCGGTGGCGGCCGGACGGTGACGACCGTGGAGGTCGCCGGCCGGCGGGTCCGGCTGGCCAACCCGGACAAGGTGATCTACCCGCTGACCGGGTTCCGGAAGCGCGACGTGCTGGCGCACTACCTGGCGGTCGCGGACGTGATGCTGCCGCACCTCGCCGCCCGCGCGGTCACCCTGCGCCGCTGGCCGGACGGGGTGGCGGCGCCGTCGTTCTTCGAGAAGAACGTGTCCCGCCACGTGCCGTCCTGGGTGCGCACCGTCCGACTGCCCACCCCGGGCAGCGCGGCGGGCTCGGAGTCGATCGACTACCCGCTGATCGATGACGCGGCGGGGCTGGCCTGGGTGGCCAACCTGGCCGCGCTCGAGCTGCACGTGCCGCAGTGGAAGGTCGGTCCCGAGGGCGGGCAGCACGACCCGGACCTGCTGGTCTTCGACCTCGACCCGGGCGAGGGCACCAGCATCGTGGAGTGCGCCCGGGTGGCCGAACGGGTCGCGGCGGTGCTCGCCGAGGACGGACTGCCCGCGTACCCGCGCACCAGTGGCGGTAAGGGCATGCAGCTCTACACCCCGGTTCGGGTCTCCCGCGGCGACCGGACCAGCGAGTATGCCCGGGCGGTCGCCGACCGGCTGGCCGCCGAGGACCCCGCCAGGGTGATCGCGGTGATGGCCAAGCAGCGCCGCCGTGGCCGGGTGTTCATCGACTGGAGCCAGAACAACGCGGCAAAGACCACGGTGGCCAGCTACTCGCTGCGCGGCCGCCAGCGCCCGACCGTCGCCACTCCGCTCACCTGGGACGAGGTACGGGCCTGCGGCCAGCCAGAGGACCTGGTGTTCACCGCCGCCGACCTACCGGACCGGCTGGCCCGCCACGGCGACCTACTCGCACCGCTGCTGGGCGAGCGACACCCGCTGCCCTCGTGAGTGGTGACTGGTCCCAGCGGACCACTTCCCACTCACGGCGCCACGCTGACGGAATCCCCGACTCGCCCTGACGAAATCCCCGACTCGCGGGCGTTGGGCACTGGTCGGCTCGGCCGGACTCCTAGACTCAGGGCGGTGAGGCCAGATGCGGCCGGTGCGCGGCGCGGGGCGGCGCACCCGTACCTGACGGGCCCGTACCCCCGCGCGCTCGTGCACCGGGGCTGGCGGCTCGGCGAGCTCGCCGGCATGGAGAACTCGATGGCGTCGTTCCGGCGGGCGCTGGCCGAGGGCTTCCGGTACCTGGAGATCGACGTGCACGCCACCGCCGACGGCGAGGTGGTGGTCCTGCACGACGCGAACCTGGACCGCACCACCGACGCCGCGGGCCCGATCGCCGCCCAACCGTGGGACCAGGTCCGCCGGGCCCGCGTCGGCGGCCGGGAACCGATCCCGAGCCTGCGCCAGGTGATCGACGAGCTGCCCGGCGCGCTGCTCAACATCGACGTCAAGGCCAACCTCGCGACCGCGCCGACACTGCGCCTGCTGACCGAGACGGACGTCTGGCACCGGGTCTGCCTGGCCTCGTTCTCCCCCGCGCGGATGAGCGCGCTGCGCCGCGTCGGGGGGCCGCGACTGATCACCTCCTGTTCACCCCGGGACGTGGTGAACCTGCGGCTGCGCAGCTGGCTGGGCCAGGGCCGGCTGCGCAGGGCCGGCGGGCGGCTGCCGGTGCCCGCCACGTTGGCCCAGGTACCCCGTCGACACGGCCGGGTCACCGTGGTGGACCCGGCGTTCATCGGCACCGCCCACGAGCTCGGCATGGAGGTGCACGTGTGGACGGTCAACGACGCCGCCGAGATGCGTGAGCTGCTGGACCTGGGGGTGGACGGGCTGGTCACCGACCGCCCGGACCTGCTGCGCGAGGTCCTCGCCGAACGCGGGCAGTGGCCCGACCAGGAGCACCGGCCCGACCACGAGCCCCACCACGAACAGCTGCCCGCCGACGAGCAGCGGCCCGGTCACGAGCAGCCCGGTCAGCAGCCTGACCGGTGACCGGCCGGTTGACCCGCCCGCAGCGGGCCTGGTGCGTCTACGACTGGGCCAACTCGGTGTTCAAGGTCTCGGTGCTGACCGTGTTCTTCTCGCTGTACCTGACCGACGTGGCGACCCAGGACGCGCGCGCCGGGGGGCAGCCCTGTCGGAGCGCGCTGCGGGACTGCTCCGTGTCCGTGTTCGGCGTGTCGGTGCAGGCCGGCTCGGTGTTCGGCTTCCTGCTGGCCGGGTCGACGGTGCTGCAGGTTTTCGTGCTGCCGATCACCGGCGCGATCGCCGACCGGGCGCGGAACAAGCGGGCCCTGCTCGGCTGGTCCGCGATGGCCGGCGCGGCGGCGACCTGCGGCCTGGCGGTGGTCGGTGGGACCTCCTGGCGCCTCGGCGCCGTCCTGTTCGCGCTGGCCAACCTCTGTTACTACGCCTCGGTCGTCGTCTACTACGCGTACCTGCCGGAGATCGCCACGCCGGACCAGCGCGACGGGGTGTCCTCGAAGGGCTGGGCCTTCGGCTACCTGGGCGGCGGCCTCTGCCTGGCGATCAACATCGCGCTGATCCAGGCCAGGGGGCTGTTCGGGCTGTCCGAGTCCGGGGCGATCCGGGGCTGCTTCGTGCTCTGTGGACTCTGGTGGGCGGCGTTCACGGTGATCCCGCTGCGGCTGCTGCCGGAACGGGGTGAGCCCGCGGTCCGCGAGCCCGGTGTCACCCAGCTCGCCGCCGGCTTCCGCCAACTCGCCCGCACGCTGGCCGACGCCCGCCGGTACCCGATCACGCTGGCCTTCCTGGCCGGGTTCCTGGTCTACATCGACGGGGTCAACACGGTGAATGCGACGGCCGGGCTGTACGGCGCGCAGGAACTGCGGCTGCCGGTCGAGGTGCTGACCGTGACGATCCTGGCGGTGCAGTTCGTCGCGTTCGGCGGCGGCCTGGCGCACGGCTGGCTTGCCGCCCGGATCGGCGCCAAGCGGACCCTGCTGATCAGCTTGGCGCTGTGGACCGTGGTCATCGCGGGCGCCTACTTCGTACAGGCCGGTCAGCGGCTGCAGTTCTTCGCGGTGGCGTTGGGCATCGGGCTGGTGATCGCCGGGCCGGCCGCGCTGTCCCGCTCGCTGTTCAGCCAGCTGGTGCCCGAGGGGCGCGCCGCGGAGTACTTCGCGCTCTACACGCTGGGCGAGCGCGGCACCTCCTCGCTCGGGCCGCTGGTGTTCGCGCTGGTGGCCAATGCGACGGGGTCGTTCCGGCCGGCGATCCTGTCGCTGATCGGCTTCCTGGTGATCGGCTTCGTGATCGTCGCGGCGGTGCCGCTGCGCCGGGGCATCCGTGACGTGGGCAATCCAGAGCCCCGATTGGTGTAACAAGTTGGCCCTGGATGGCCTAGTTGGCCCAGGTGGTCGAACTGTGAGGTAGCTCACACATGGCGACCCGGTCACAAATAGGATTGCGAACGGCCCTGATGGGGGACACTGAGGGACGGCGCGGAAGGTTGCGGCGGCGGCGAGTGTCATCGACGCCACGTCAATTGACGTGCCGGAGAGGGAACGTACGCGCTAGGGGCGACGTTACACGAGGTGCTGCAAGCCCGGGATCCCTCCTCCGGGCCACGATAGTGAGAGGACTACACCATGGCGGACCGTGTGCTGCGAGGCAGCCGGCTCGGGGCTGTCAGCTACGAGACCGACCGCAATCACGACCTCGCGCCGCGCCGGTCGGTCCAGTACGCCTGCCCCAAGGGACACGACTTCGACGTCCCCTTCTCCGACGACGCAGAGCCTCCGATGAACTGGGAATGTCGCCTGCACGGCAGCGTTTCCAAGTTGATCGACGGTGTCGAGCCGGAGTCGAAGAAGGTCAAGCCCCCGCGTACGCACTGGGACATGCTGCTCGAGCGTCGCTCGCTCGCCGAGTTGGACGAACTGCTCGCCGAGCGGCTCGAAGAACTGCGTGGCCGTCGCTCGAAGAGCGCGTGACGCGCGGCTGACGTTCGTAGTCAGCGCACTGAACTGAACCGAGCCGCGGCAGTCGAGAGCGGTAACCGTGTCGGCCTGATCCCCCGGGGGTCAGGCCGACACTGCGTTTCAGCCGGGCACTGCGTTCAGGCCGACACTGCGTCGCGGGGCTGGTCTTCCTCGCCCAGCCCGAGTCGGCTGGTCACGCCCCAGCGGGTGACCCGCCAGAGCGCCTCGCGGACGATCGAGCCGCTCATCTTCGAGTTGCCCCGCTCCCGCTCGGTGAACGTGATGGGGACCTCGTGGACCCGGAAGCCGGCCCGCACCGCGCGCCAGGCCATGTCGATCTGGAAGCAGTAGCCCTGCGAGTTGACCTCGCCGAGGGCCAGCTCGGCGAGCAGGTGGCGGCGGAACACCCGGTAGCCGGCGGTGATGTCCTTGATCTGTACGCCCAGGGCCAACCGGGAGTACAGGTTGCCGCCGCGGGAGAGCAGCTGCCGGTGCTTCGGCCAGTTCACCACGGTGCCACCGGGTACGTACCGGGAGCCGAGCACCAGGTCAGCTCCGGCCAGCTCCTCGAGCATCGCCGGCAGCGCCTCCGGCGGGTGTGACCCGTCCGCGTCCATCTGGACCACGACCTGGTAGTCCCGGGCGAGCGCCCAGCTGAAGCCGGCGAGGTAGGCGGCACCGAGACCGTCCTTCGCCTGCCGGTGCAGCACCTGCACCCGGTCGTCCTCGGCGGCCAGCCCGTCGGCCAGCTCACCGGTGCCGTCCGGGCTCGCGTCGTCGACGATCAGCGCGTGCGCGGTGGGCACGGCGGCGTGCAGCCGGTGCACGATCTGCAGCAGGTTGTCGCGTTCGTTGTAGGTCGGGATGACCACCACTAACGACTTCGTGCCGCCGTGGGCGTGCTGGTCAGCCATCCTCGTCCTCTCGCGTCTCATCAGGGTCGACCGGCGGCCCGGGAGTCACCCCGGCCGCACCACGGCGCCAGGCGATCCCGAAGGCAACCAGGCCCAGGACCGCGAGCAACCACTCCGGCCCCGCACCGAGCCGGGTAGCCAGCGTAGTCGTCGTCCGCAACGGCACCTGCTCGACCAGCGCCGCCGGCGTGAACACCGGCGTCCGGGCAACCTCGGCACCGTCCGGTGCAATGATCGCACTCACCCCACTCGTGGCTGCGACCACCACCGCCCGATCATGTTCGACCGCGCGCAGCCGGGACATCGACAGCTGTTGGTAGGTCATCTCGGACTTCCCGAACGTCGCGTTGTTGGTCGGCACCGCGAGCAGCTGTGCCCCGTTGCGGACGCTGTCGTCGACCAGGTCGTCGAAGGCGACCTCCCAGCAGATGGCCACCCCGACCGGGATGCCGGCCATGGTCACCACACCGGGCCCGTTGCCGGGCACGAAGTTGCCGGCCCGGTCCGCGTACGGGGAGAGCAGCCGGAAGAAGCCGCGCCACGGCAGGTACTCACCGAACGGCAGCACCCGGCGTTTGTCGTTGCGCTCGGTGGGCCCGACGCCGGGTACCCAGACCAGCGCGGAGTTCGCCGTGTGGATGTCGTCGGGCAGCACGAGCACCGCGCCGACCAGGATCGGCACCCGCATCCGGTCCACCGCGGCGCTGATCTCGGCGTAGGCGTCGGAGTTGCGCAGCGGATCGATGTCGGAGGAGTTCTCCGGCCAGATCACCAGGTCCGGGTGCGGGACCTTGCCGGCCGCGATGTCGTTCTCCAACTGCAGGGTGCGGCGCACGTGGTAGTCCAGCACGGCCCGGCGCTGGGCGTTGAAGTCCAGCCCGAGCCGGGGCACGTTGCCCTGCACGGCGGCGACCGTGATGGTCCGCAACGGTGGCCCGGCGGCGCCGGTCAGCCACGCCGGTACCACCATCGCGACCAGGACCGGTGCCAGTGCACAGGCCACCGCCACCCAGCCGGGTCGCCAGCCGCGCGGCGGCCAGTGCGCGGTGTGCGCCAGCGCGGCCAGCCCGAAGCCGGTCAGTACCACGGCGAACGAGACCAGCGGGGTGCCGCCGAGTGCGGCCAGCCGCACGAACGGGCCGTCAGCCTGGGAGAAAGCCACCTTGCCCCAGGGGAAGCCACCGAACGGGAACCTGGCGGTGAACGCCTCGGTGGCCACCCAGAGCGCCGCCATCCAGACCGGGGCAGCCGGCAGCCGGGACGCCACCGCGATGAGCGCACAGCCGAGACCGACGAACAGCGCCTCCATCACGGCCAGCGCCAACCAGGGCACCGGTCCGACGTAGATCCCGACCCAGGGCAGCAACGGCGCGAAGTAGGCGAGCCCGAAGAGCAGGCCCAGGCCGAGACCGGCCCGCCAGCGCCGTCCCCGCAGCACCGCGCCGAGCAGCGCGAACGCGATCGGCGCCAGCCACCACAGCGTCCTCGGCGCACAGGCCAGGTACATCAGCGCGCCGCCGGTCGGTGCCGCCACCAGCCGGGCCACCGGCGCCCGCCAGCCCGGCCCACCGAAGCGGGTGGGCCAGGTCGGTCGGGGCGGTGACGGCGCCTGTGTCGAAGCGGCCGAAGCCGAGGTCGAGGTCACCGGGCCAGCCTAGTGTCCTGAGTTGGAGGGCTGGCCGCGGCGGCGCTCAGACCGGGCGCTTCGGCATGATCACCCACAGCACCAGGTAGATGACGAACTGCGGGCCGGGCAGCAGGCAGGACAGCACGAACAGCAGCCGGACCACGAACGGGCTCATCCCGAATCGGTCAGCCAGGCCGGCGCACACCCCCGCGATGACCGTTCCGTGCCGAGGACGAGTCAACGTCGAACTCACGACTGCCTCCTTCTTTGTCAGCGTGCGTCAGCAGACGCTGTCAGCGGGCGCTGTCAGCAGGCTCTGTCAGCTTGCGTTGTCAGCGGGCAGCGGGTGCGCCGCTGAACCCAGAATGCCCGGCGCCGGCCCATCCCGAACTCGGTGGCGCCCCTGAATTCGTACTCGGGGTGACCCCGAGATTGCCCCGGAGGTGCAACGCCGACACGAAATAACGGCACTGGGTGCCGCCGTCCGGGGGCGACTGCCTACACGTTCGGTTAATTCACCCGGCGTCGATCACTGGTTACGGTGAGCCGGTGCCCCGACGAGCCACCACCAGTGTCACCAGCACCACCCGCATCGCGGCGGCCGCGCTGCTCTTCGGACTGGTCACGGCGGTACTGCCGGGGGTGGGCACCGCCGTCGCCGCGCCGCCCGCACCGGCGAAACGCACCGCGATCGTGGCACTCGGGGACAGTTCGGCATCCGGCGAGGGGGCCGGCGACTACGAGCCGGGCACCCGGGGCGAGAAGGGTGACTGGTGCCACCGGTCCTCGCACGCCTACGTGCGGCACACCGGGCTGGCCAGCACCGCGATCAACCTGGCCTGCTCGGGTGCGACCTCGGCGAACGTCGGCTTCGGCACCGCCACCCACGACACCGAGGGCTCGCAGGCAAGTCGGCTGGCCAAGCTCGCCAGGAACTACCAGGTCACCACCGTGGTCGCCCAGCTCGGCGCGAACGACGACCCGTCCTTCGGCAGCTCGATGGTGCGCTGCGTGGCGGCCTTCCTGAACCCGTCACTGCCCGGTTGCGCCAAATCGCTCGCCGCCCAGTGGCCGGCCCGGTTGACCGCGATGGCGCCGAAGGTGCAGAAGGCGCTGACCGATGTGCGCACCGCCATGCGCCAGGCCGGTTACCAGGACAAGGACTACGTGCTGGTGCTCGCGTCCTACGCGTCGCCGGTCACCGAGACAATGACCAGGACCCACGGCTTCGTCGGCTGCCCATACCGCGCCGAGGACGCCCGCTGGGGCCGGACCGTCGCGGTACCGCAGCTGTCCGCCGCACTGCGCGGGGCGGCCGACAAGGTAGGTGCGCGGTTCCTCGACCTGTCCAGGGCCACCGAGGGTCACGAGGCGTGCACCTCCGCCGGCCCGGAGTGGCAGCGCCGGCTCACCGTCGACCCGAAGGCGTTCGCCACCGGCGGCGCGGCGGCGATCACCCACCTCGCCCAGGAGTCCTTCCACCCGAACGCGGTGGGGCACACCCAGCTGGCGGGCTGCCTCACCGCGTTCGTGCGGGGCACCGCCAAGCACGGCCTGTGCGTGCCCGGCAAGGACGGCAAGCTGCACGTCCAGGCCGGCGATTCCGGACCGGCGCGGGCGATCGCCAGATAGCCCGCGCCGGCCGAGGCCCGCCGATTCTCCTCAGGCGGAGAATTCGTCGGCGATGAGCGCGCCGAGCTCGAGGAACGCGAGCTGCGTCTCCTCCCGCATGGCGCCGAGGTCGAGCCGCCCACCGGTGGCGAGGTGCGGGTCGTACGGGATCTCCACCACGGCCCGGGTACGGGCCAGGAAGTGGTCGCGGACCCGGTCCCGGTCGATCTCCGGGCTCACCCGGTCGAGGCACAGCACGACGACGGCGTCGGCCACCTGCTCGGCGTAGCCGTGCGCGACCAGCCAGTCCAGCGTCTTCGACGCCCGTGAGGAGCCGTCCACCGTCGGCGAGCCGACGACCACGAGCGAGTCGGCCAGCGCGAGCGTGCCCTCCATCGCCGAGTGCACCAGCCCGGTGCCGGAGTCGGTGATGATGATGTTGTAGAACTTGGCGAGCACCGCGCAGATCTGCTCGTACTCCGTGCGGTTGAACGCCTCGCTCATCGCCGGGTCCTGCTCGGAGGCCAGCACCTGCAGCCGCCCGGCCAGGCTCGTGTAGTGCGACACCGCGGTCAGCGAGTCGATGCTGGCGATG
>DASYLM010000489.1:0-2409 GCA_036009565.1 Pseudonocardia sp.
GACCGCACTGCCGACCGGGAGCGAGGTGAACGCCGGCGGGTTGGACCGCACGACCGCGCCCGGGGTCGCGCCGGAGTACTGCGTGCTCACCGAGCCGACCGTCAGCCCGCGGTCGTGCAGCATCTGTTCGGCCACGTACAGGCCGGAGCCGATCATCCGGGGGACCTGCACGAGTGTCTGCCCCGGACGCGGGGATACCGGCACCGGACGCGGCTGGAGCGGAACCGGCGCCGGGTGCGCGCGCGGGTGGACCGGAGCCGGGGCGGGGTACCCCTGGGTCGGCGTCGGGTGGCCGCGCGGGTAGCCCGGCACCGGTTGGGGGTACACCGGAGCCGCGGGCGCCGGGTGCTGGTACCCCGGGTGCTGGTGCTCGGGCCCGCGACCGGGAGCCGGCCGCGGGTACGGCTGGACCGGCGCCGGCCGCGGGTACGTCGGAGCGGCCCTCGGGTACGTCGGAGCCGTCCTCGGGTACGTCTGAACTGGAGCCGGCCGCGGGTACACCGGAGCGGGCGCCGCCCTCGGGTAAGTCTGGACCGGGGCCGGCCGCGCATAGGTGGGTGCCGGGCGCGAGTAGGTCGGCGGCGGGGGCGGCGCGGGCTGCGGCGGGGCCGACAGCAGCTCGGCGGACAGCGGAGGCCCGCCGGGCAGGAGCTGGGTCTGGGCCGCGAGACGAACCGGGCCGGTCCGGTCCGGGACCTCCGCCGGTGACCGGGCCGCCCCGAGCACCGCGATTCCGACCACGACCGCGATCAGTGCGGTCCGGGTCCGCATCGGGCCGCCGGGTCCCACCGACCTGGCCTTCCCGCAGCCACCACGCACGTTCCACCTGCCCAGCGAGCCGACGCTGACACGCCCACTACCTCAGTGATACCACCAGCGAGCTGAGATGACCCGGATCAGGCCGGCTCAGCCCTCGGGTCGCGGCGCCCGACCAGCAACGTGACCGGGAGCGTGACGGTCGCGATGAGCGCCGCACAGAGGAACGCGGCCCGGGCTCCGACGACGTCGGTACCGCCGGCCGCACTGCTGGAGGCAAGGGTCATGACGGTGATGAACAGGGCGGTCCCCGCCGCGCCGGCCACCTGCTGCAGGGTGGAAACGATCGCGCTGCCGTGTGAGTCGAGGTCCTTCGGCAGTTGCCCGAGTGCGTCGGTGACCAGCGGTGTGAGCATCAGGGAGAGCCCGACCACCAGCACGACGTGCATGGCGATGACCGTCCACAGCGGCGAGGACGCGCTGAGCGTCGTGAACGCCCAGAGCGCACCGGCGAGCACCACCGCGCCCGGGATGACCAGCGGGCGGGCTCCGATCTTGTCGTAGCGCCGGCCGATCACGGGCCCGAGCAGTCCCATCACCAGTCCACCGGGCAGCACGGCGAGCCCGGTGACGAACGCGTTGACGTGCAGCACGTCCTGCAGGTAGAGCGGCAGCAGGATCAGCGCGCCGAACAGCGACATCATGCTGAGCACCACCAGCACGACCGAGATGACGAACGGCCGGTGCCCCAGCGGCCGCAGGTCCAGCAGGGCCCGCCCAGTCCGCTGCAGCCGCAGCTGGCGGACCACGAAGACCACCATCGCCACGGCGCCGACGGCGGTCGGCAGCCATGGCGGCACCAGCGCCTCGCCCAGCGCGGCCTCGCCGACGCTGCTCAGGCCCCACACCAGGCCGCCGAACGCCAGCGCCGACAACAACACCGAGGCCAGGTCGAGCGGCACCGCCCGGACCTCGGCGCGAACCCGCAGCCAGCGCGCCCCGGCCGCCAACGCGAGCAACGCGATGGGCAGCACGATCCAGAACATCCACCGCCAGCCGAGCAGGGTCAGGATCACACCCGAGAGGGTGGGGCCGATGGCCGGCGCGACCGCGATGACCACGGTCATCGTGCCCATGGTGGCGCCGCGGCGCTCGGCGGGCACGAGCCTGATCACCGACGTCATCAGCAGCGGCACCATGACCGCCGTGCCGGCGGCCTGCACGATCCGCCCGGTCATCAGTACCGGGAAGCCGGGAGCGAGCGCACAGATCAGCGTCCCGGTGCTGAACAGCGACATCGAAGCGAGGTAGACCCACCGGGGCGGGAAGCGCTGCAGCAGGAAGCCCGTGATGGGTATGACCACCGCCATCACCAGCAGGAACCCACTCGTCAGCCACTGGGCGGTGCCGACGGTGATACCGAGGTCCGCGATCAGCACCGGCAGCGCCACACTCATGATCGTCTCGTTGAGGATCATGACGAAGGCCGAACCCACGAGCAGCCAGATCACCACCGCCGCGCTGGCCTCCGCCGCGGGCGGCACACCGGTGGGTTCCGTGTCGGTGCGGCCGGTAGCCGGGCCGGTCATCAAACATGCTCCTGTCAGTGCGGATCGTCAGGGCGGATCGTCAGGGCGGATCGTCAGGGCGGAT
>DASYLM010000490.1:0-14159 GCA_036009565.1 Pseudonocardia sp.
CGACCGGGTGGTCGACGGCGCCGTCGCACCGAGCACAGGCGAGCACCCCGGCACCAGTTGAGCGGCCCGCTCAGCTGTGCCCCGGCACCACGACCACCGGATAGCGGGCGGTGCGCACCAGCACCCCCGCCACCCCGCCGAGCAGCACCCGGCGCATCAGCCGGTAGCCCCGCGAACCGACGACCAGCACGTCCGTCCGCTCCGGCAGGTCGGCCAGCACCCGGGCCACCGGACCGACCACGACATCGGTGAGGGCATCGATCTCCACCGGTGCCGAGGCGATGCCCTTGTGGACGGTCGCCTGGGCCGCCGCGACGTCGTCCTCGGTCTCGGCGACGGTCACGAAGCGCAACGCGGCGCCGGTCCGGCTCGCCAGGTGCACGGCGACGGCGGCCGCGCGGTCGGACTCCGGGCTGCCGTCGTAGGCAACGGTGACCACGGTCATCCCCGTCGACAACGTGTGCCGGTACCCGCGCGGGGCGATCGCCACCGGGCAGCGCGCCATCGGCAGCAGCCGCTGCACCGTCCGGCCGGGCGATAGCCGGCCGAGCAGGCCGTGTCCCGTCGAGCCGACGACGAGCACCGCGGCGCCCACCTCGTCGGCGTACTCGGTGAGCACCAGCGCGACCGAGCCCGGCCCCAGTGCGGCGAACACCGGCTCCGTCTCGCCCCAGCCCTCGCCGATGATGGCCCGCGCCCTGGCGAACCTGGCCCGCGCCACCTTCTGGGCCCTCGGGATCCAGCGGGGGTCGTTGGCGACGGCGGCGAGCCCCCGGGCGTCGGCCGGGTAGACCGTGGCAACGACGGCACCGAGCCCGGTGAGCCGGGTCAGCAGTGCACCCAGCACCAGCGCGTCATGGCCGCCGGGGGTGTCCTCGTAACCGGTGACGATCGGCACCCCGCGCCTCCTCCCGGCCCGGGATCACGCTAGCCGGAGCGGAGCCTGCCCGCACTGTCGCACCGGGATCGGTAACCCAGGCGTCACGGGGCCGAGGCCGGCTCAGGTGTGGTTCTGCTCGCGCTGCGGCAGCACGCTCGCGAGGTGGTCGCCGAGGATGTCCTCGACATGGCGGTCCAGGCTCAGACTCAGGGCCGCACTGGCCGCGGTGTTGGCCAGCGGCTTGATCTGCTGGAGGAGCATGGCGAGTGGGGGGAGCTCGCTGCTGTTCGGTATCCAGCCCTGCTCGCGGTCCTTCAGCAGGTGTTCGGCGATCGCGTTGACGAGCCCCCGGACGGTGTCATCGATGCTGCGCAGCAGCTGTCCGCTGAGGTCGAGGACCGCGACGAGCGGGGCGCCGGTCCGGACCAGCTCGGCGATGGCGTGCAGGAGCCGAGGGCTGGGCACCCGGTAGCGGTCGCCCTCCGGTGCGGCCAGGCCGGCATGCACCACCTTGTCGATCAGCCCGGACTCCACCTCGTCGGTGGCGAACAGGGCGTGGATCTCCCGCTGGGTCAGGTAGCTGGGGATCTCCTCGCCCCAGAACCCGCCGACGACCTGCTCGAGCCCGAGCACGTCGGACAGGTCGCGACCCTGCTCCCAGGCGCCGACCATCTCGGTGATGTTCGCGGCGGTGTAGCCCCGGTCGAGCAGGCGGGTGATCAGGCGAAGCCGGGTCAGGTGGGCGTCGTTGTAGAGCGCTACCCGCCCTTGTCGCCGGGGCGGCGGCAACATGCGACCGTCCTGGTAGTACCTGACATTGCGCACCGACGTACCGGCGGCGCGCGCCAGTTCATCTATGCGGTACTCCGCCACGCCGACCTCCGCGTGCTCATTCGTTTGTGACCCATGCCACACTAACGTTGCCAGTCATGACTGTATCAGTTGTAGCTGTTGGCTAGCGACCCGTTGATCAAGCCCAGCGGGTCGGGTGAAACGCCGGATCTGGAAAGGAGGCTCTACGTGGCCGCCGCGCATCGGAGAGCCCCCGCCGGAGCCCCGACCCAACACCGGGGCCACATCCACTGGCCCCGCTTCTCGCTGGTCTTCATCCCGGCGCTGCTCTCCCTGGCGCTGCTCGCTTTCGGCGCCGCGACCGGTGTGGTGCCGGTGGCGCTCGCCGTCGAAGGTAAGCAGGGGGTCCAGGTCACCGCGAAGTCGTTCGACACCGAGGGCACCGCGACCTTCCCGCAGTTCTTCCAGACCCAGGACGGCGAACACCGGACCCTGGTGGCCGTCACGCTGAAGAACTTGAAGGTGCAGGGTCTGTGCGTGTCCACCAAGGTGGACACGCCGGTCGGTCACTACGTCCTGCGCATCACCTCGCCGGACTCCGGGTCGGAGATCAAGGCCGGCGACGTGACGATCGGTGTCGACACGATCGACTCGCTCGGGTTCGACGGCCAGCAGGTCCGGGTCAACTACGGCGCGAAAACCGCGGACGGCACCCCGACCGACACCGGTTCCCGGGGATTCGTCCCCCTCGAGATCGACAACCTCGGGTTCGACCTCGATCTGACGATCCGGTGGGTCGTCGCCAACCAGATCCACCTCAACGGCCTGACGCTGGCCGGCGGACTCGAACAACACGAGTGCAAGTGACACCTCCGCTGCCCGTCGACCCGGATTCGGCGGCCGAGCCGGGACATCCGGCGCGGTTGGCCGAACTGCGTGCCTGGACCGGGCAGCGGCCCTGGCTGGGCGGCACCCTGACCGTGCTCGCCGGGTTGACGATCGTCCTCCTTCCCGCCCAGGGCTTCTCGGTGGTGCTGCTGCCCGGGGTCGCCGGGCTGTCCGGTTTCGTGATCGGCGGCCTGATCACCGCCTGCGGGCTGTTCCTGTTGTTCTCCCCCCAGCTGCACGGCCTGATCGGCATCGCCGCGGTCCTGCTCTCGCTGGTCTCCTTCGTCACCACCAACCTCGGCGGACTCGTCATCGGCATGCTGCTGGGGATCATCGGCGGATCGCTGGGGTTCGCCTGGAGCCCGCCCGACACCGAGATCAGGTGAGAGGTGAGGAGCTGACCGCCGGGCGGCGGCGAGCTGCCCCGGGCACGGCGCGCGGCCGCACCCGTTGGCCCCGGTTCGCGGTGATCCTGCTGCCGGCCCTGTTCGCGCTGGTCCTGCTCGGTGCGGCGGCCGCGACCGGCGCGGTACCGATCGCGGCCGCCGAGACCGGCCGCCACCCGATGAAGATCAGCTTTACCTCGTTCAGCGCGTCGAGCGCCACGACGCTGCCCCAGGCGTTCCAGACCCGCGACGGGCAACGCCGCACCGAGGTCGTCGTCAACATGCGTGCCATGAAGGTGCGGGGCCTGTGCGCGTCCACCAGGATCGGGGCCTATGTCCTGCGGCTCAACACCCCGACGATCACCGCCGAGCGCCTGAGCTTCGCCATGGACAGCCTCGACGGACTCGGTGTGCTGGGTCAGCAGCTCAATCTCCGGCACGCCACCGGCCTGATCGACGGGTCGCCGAACAGCTCCGACCAGTCGGGATTCCCCCGCCTGCAGGTCGGCGGCATGACGCTCAACGTCAGCTTCACCATCCGGTGGATCAACGCTCACCGGTTCCACCTCGACGGATTCACCATGGCGGGCGGCCGAGGACAACGGGAGTGCTACTGAGGACGAGTGCACACGCCATGGCCGAAACGTGCAGGTTTGGTAGGTTCCGGCTCTTGAGCAAGCTTCAGGGCCCCGGTTCGGCCCTGACCGACCCGGGGAGGAACGACGCCGGACAGGCCTGACGTCACAGACTCCGACGGCGGCGGTCTCGGGCGGCGCCGGCACGCGGCGCGGATCGCCGGTGGCGAGACCTACGACGCCAAGCGTCGCGAGGTGATCCTCACCGCCGCGACGATCTTCCAGGAGAAGGGGTACCGGGCCACCACCCTCAACGACATCGCCGCGGCGCTCAGCACGGACCGGGCCACCCTGTACCGCTACATCACCGGCAAGGAAGAACTGCTCCGCGAGGTGATCGCCGAGAGCGTGGTCCAGATCGCCGAGGAGGTCGACCGCATCGCACTCGGCGACTCGCCGGCGCCGGTCAAGCTGCGGCAGGTCATGACCCACGTGATGACCTCCTACGAGGCCCACTACCCGCATCCGTACATCTTCATCCAGGAGCTGCTGGACTCGACGTGGCACGAGAACTCCGACTGGGCCCACCACCTGGTCTCCATGGTCCGCGAGATCCAGGCGAACGTGCTGGGCATCTTCGACCAGGGCTGTCGGGACGGTGAGCTCCGCACCGACATACCGATCGACATCATGGCCAACGCGATGCTCGGCATGATCAACTGGACGCACCGCTGGTACCGCCCCCTCGACCCGTACCAGGGCGACGAGGTGGGCGAGAGCTTCGCAACGCTGCTGCTCGACGGCCTGGAGGCTGCCGGCACCGAACGCCCCCCGGGTGCGTGAGCTTGTGCACAACCGGCGGGCGAGTCGGTCCGGCGGCCCGACCGGCCGGTAATCTCGACCTTTGCTGAGATCGAGCGATCACCCGGCCGGTTCGAGGAGGCAGCTCTGATGCCAGCCCCGTACGACCCGAGTTCCCGGCCGCAGCCCGGTCAACCCCGGCAGCGGTACGACTGGGCCGAGGACCCACCGACCGACCGGTTCCCGCAGCTGCTCGACCGCGCGGCGCTGAGTGGGCTCCCGGTCCCACTCCAGGTCGTGGTGACCGGCGCGATCCTGCCGTTCGAGCTCGCGGTGACCTCGGTCAACATTCTCCGCAACACCGAAGCTCTGCTCGGCGAGCTGGTGTTCCACCTGCGCGCACTGCGGCCCGCCGTCGCCGCCGCCAGCCAGGCATATGCGGACGGCCATTTCGACCCGGTCTTCAAGACGTTCGGCCAGATCCAACAGGGCACCGACGCGATCGCCTTCGTCTGGGCGCCGCTCACCGCCGTCCGGGACGTGATCGTGCCCGGGCAGGGGAAGCGGGCGATCACCCTCGGGCCGCCGACCCGGGTCCCGGCGCCCGTCGCACCGGTCGTTCCGGCCCCCCCGACGACGGTGGAATGGCTCGGCGGGATCGGTGGCCGGATGCTGGACCAGGCCGAGACGCTGCCCGGCGGCGGGCTCTTCAGTCGCTCGGTGCGCCGGTTCGGCCAGGCGGCGGTCGGGCTGCCCGACCCGAACATCGAGGTGGACCTCGTGCCGGACTTCGACCTCGACGACGAGGAGCCGGTCCGGCCGCCCGCCCGGACACCGGATCTGTCCATGCTGCTGCCGGTGATCGAACGGGCCGGGCCACTGGTACCCGGCCCGGTGCGGCGTCTGTTCGGCGGGAACTGAGGCGCGCTCATCTCCGCCTCGCCGTCAGTGCACCGACACACCGCCGTGGTCACCAGGCTCCGGGCCGCCGGCTGTGTCTTCGCCGAGGACGAGGCGCGGCTGCTCATCTCCTCCGCACGAAACCCGGCCGATCTCGCCGCCATGGTGGACCGGCGGGCCAGGGGGCTGCCGCTGGAACACGTGCTCGGCTGGGCCGAGTTCTGCGGGCTCCGGATCGCGGTGGACACCGGTGTCTTCGTCCCCCGCCGCCGCACCGAGTTCCTGGTCCACCAGGCAGCTTCCCTCGCCCGGCCCGGAGCCGTCGTGCTGGACCTGTGCTGCGGCTCGGGCGCGGTGGGGGCCGCACTTGCCGCGACCGTCGAGCGCGCCGAGATACATGCGGTCGACATCGACCCCGCCGCCGTGCGCTGCGCGCGCCGCAATCTCGCCCGCGGCCAGGTCTACGAGGGCGACCTCTACGAACCGCTGCCCGATGCGCTGCGCGGCCGCGTCGACGTACTGGTCGCCAACGCCCCCTACGTACCCACCGAGGCGATCGGGCTGATGCCCCCGGAGGCACGCGTACACGAGCCGAGGATGGCCCTCGACGGTGGCTCGGACGGGCTCGACGTCCAGCGGCGGGTCACCGCCGAGGCGCCGCGCTGGCTGGCATCCGGGGGTTACCTACTCATTGAGACCAGTGCGCTCCAGGCGCCGAGCACGGTTGGCGCATTCACCCGGGGCGGCCTGATCCCCCGAGTGGCAACCGCCGACGAGCTGAGCGCCACAGTTGTCATCGGAACCCGCCCCTCGGCGCGACTGGCGGAGTGACAGGCCGTGTTGGACTGATCTCTTCGGGTGAGCGGCGGGTCATCACTTGCCCGCGCCAGCTGGGCCCTTTGGGTGAAGCTAGTACGTTCAATTTGAGTGGCCGTACGGCTGTCCTGTTACTGTCCGGCGAGCTTTGGACCCATCTCCCCCAATTAGGGGTCACTAAGGCGGATGCAGTTGAATCGAATGAGTGGCACCTATGCCACCGGGTCAGTGATCACGCTGGGCGACTTGCTGGGGCGGCCGGTGATCCCGCCCTGGTCCCGGGTCGAGGTCGCCCCCACCCCCCGCACCGGCATCCCCGTCGCGGCGCTGCTGCTGCGCGAGGGCTACGGCACCTTCCTGCGTGACGCGACCGGCCCACGCCACTACCGGCCCCTCGAGCGCGGCAGCACCTCGCCCCGGATGCGGCTGGCCAGCGCGACCGGCGCGGTGCTCGCGGTCGGTTCGCTGGCCGGGGTGACCGCGATCGGTGGGCACGTGGCGCCCGATCCCGCGGTGGTGGCGGTCCGCGAGATGGTCAACGCGATGACGCCGAGCGCCCCCACCCAGTCCATCCTCGCGGACGGCGGCGGTACCTCCTCCACGCCGATCAGCGCCACCGTGGGCGCACTGCCGCAGTCGGTCGACGAGGCCGCCGGCGGAGCCCCGACGAGCCCCGGTGCCGATGCCCACAGCACTGGCGGCGGCCCCGCGAACCCGGGTGGTACGGCACAGCAGGCGGCACCCGGCGGGTCCAGCTCGCCGCGCGGCGCCGGCCAGACCGGCCCAGCACCGGGGTCCGCTCACAACTCGACGCCCGACTCGGGCAACGCGGGGCGGAGCCCATCGTCGGACAACGCGACGAGTGCCTCCGGCGACGCCGCCAAGACCTCCCCTGGTTCCGCGGGCTCCTCGAGCAGCGCGGCGGGCTCCGCCGCGAACGGCTCCGGCAGCGCCTCGCCGGACAGCGCCGCGAGCACGTCCGGCGGCGCCGCCACCCCGCAGTCCTTGGCCAAGTCGTCCGCTGCGCCGTCCGTCCCGGCCTCGGGCACCTCCTCGGGCACCTCCTCGGGGACCGCCGCGAGCCCGTCCTCGGGTACTTCCGCGAGCACTTCCGCCAGCAAGCCGTCGGGCACCTCAGCGAGCAAACCGGCCGGCACTGCCTCGACGAAGAGCTCGGGCACGCTCTCCCGGAGGTCCGCGGCGGGGGCGTCGAACGGCAAGATGTCGAGCAAGTCCGCCACCAGATCCGCCAACAAGGCATCGAACAAGTCCGCGAACAAGTCCGGCAAGACCGCCAACAAGTCGCGGTCCACCTCAACCCGGTCCGGCAACTCCAGCTCCAAGAGCTCCAGCGACTCCAAGAGCCACAGCGACTCGAAGAGCCACAGCAGCTCGAAGAGCGACAGTTCCTCGAAGAGCGACAGTTCCTCGAAGAGCGACAGCGGCTCGAAGGGCCACAGTTCCAGCGGCGGCCACAGCTCGGGCGGCAATTCAGGCGGGGGTTCGGGCAGCCACGGCGACTGACCTTCGCCCCCGGATCGACGAAAGCCCCGTCCACTCCACCGTGGACGGGGCTTTCTGTTGTTCCGACGACGCGAGCCCGTTCAGGCCCGCGTCACCTCCGGCGCGGCGCCCGGACCGGGCAGCACGTCGACATCGGCCGCGTGCATCGACTCGCCACACACCGAGCAGCGCAGCTCCACGTGACTGACCTGGCCGCACGCGTGGTGCCGGTAGAGCACCGGCGGACCGGCCTCGCCGGCGGTCCATCGGTCCCCCCAGCGCACCATGACCAGCAGCAGGTCACACAGCTCGAACCCCTTGGCGGTGAGCCGGTACTCGTACCGGGGTGGCCGCTCCGAGTACGCGTGCCGGTGCAGCACCTCGCTCTCGACCAGCCACTTGAGTCGCTCGGTGAGCACCTTGCGGGAGATGCCGAGCTCCTGCTGGATCTGTTCGAACCGATTGATGCCGACATAGATGTCCCGCAGGATCAGCGGCGACCACGGCTCGCCGATCACGTCCAGGGTGCGGGCGATCGAGCACGCCAGGTCGCCGAACCGGGTTCGTTGCATGAGTCCAGCCTAGCAAAAGGGTTCCCTTAAGGAACTTCTTGCTGCTACCGTTCACCCGGCCAGTTCCTTGAGGGAACTAATAGACGGGAGCACGCCGTGAACCGACCCGAGGTTGTCTCGGCACAGGAGTGGCAGACCGCGCGGAATGCGCGGGAGGACTCGCCGCCGGCCCGGCGACCGGACACCACGACGAGCCAGATCCAGATCCGCGACGAGTACTGACCGGGAGGTCGAGATGCCCCGCACGATGAACGCCACCGAACGCGAACAGTTCCTCGCCAGGCCCCAGGTCGGCGTGCTCAGTGTCGCCGACATCGACGGTGACCGGCCGCCGCTCACGGTGCCCGTCTGGTACGCCTATCAGCCGGGCGGCGACATCACCTTCTTCACCGGCACCCAGGGACGGGCCGCCCGCAAGACACGGCTGCTCGAACGCGCCGGCAGGTTCAGCTTCTGCGTGCAGCAGCCGGAGTACCCGTACCGGTATGTCACCGCGGAGGCCACCGTGACCGGGGCGGACCGGGCACCGCAGGTGGAACAGGTGCTCGCCGTCACGTCCCGGTACCTACCCGAGGACGCCGCCCGGGCGTTCGCCGACGCCGAGACCACCAATCCGGCCGGCACTTTCGTACTGTTCACCGCCCGGCCCGACAGGTGGCTGAGCGTCGACTTCGCCGACTAGCCCCCCGATCACCCGGACCAGCGCGGCTGAGGACGCCCGGCCGAGGGTTCATCCGACCGGCTGGCGCGATAGCCCGACAGACGGTTTACCCGCTGCCCGAAAGGGAGCAAGCTGTGCGCGGCAATACAGTCGTGAGAGAAGATCCTGATGATCAAGATCGGCGAGTTGACCCAATACCTGAGCGCGAGCCCCGAGGAACTGGGGGTTCTCGTGACGCATCTCGACGACGAAGTGCCCGACAGGCCGCCGCACCGCGATTCGATGGTCGGCAGACTTCCGGTCAAGCCGAACCCGTACGCGCCGTACACGATCCCGGAGCTCTACCTGGGCTGACGTTCGGTGGACGGCGCGCTGGGCCGGACCGGCAGCTCCGGCTCACCGCGGTGCCGCGTGGGCAAACCGGGCGCGGTGCTGATCCACCCAGTCGACGTAGCGATACGCCGACCGGCCGATGACGTCCGGGGCCGCGGCCGCGGTCGACACCTCCACCGGCGCGGCGGCCAGTACACCGAGCAGCGGCTCGACCACGGCGGCCGGCAGGTACGCGCCCAGCCGGGTGCCTGCCTGCTCCGGCGTGAGCTCGACGAAGCCGGTTCGTCCGCCGGGTGCCGTCGCGCACCGACCGGCGCAGCGTGCGCGTGGAGCCGACGCCGGAGGGCCTGCGGCGGGTGCTGCGCCAGTACGACGACATCGTGGCGCGCCACCGGACAACCCTGGCGAGTTACCCGGATGACCAGGTCGCGGCGTTGCTGGCCTTCATCCGGGCCAGCGCCGAACAGGCCCTGGTGGACCTGCGCGGCGTGACCGAGCCGCCCCGGTGAGACCGGTTGGTCACGATCTGCCGGCTACCCCGGTCTCGAACCGGCCACGACCCGCCCGCGACACCCGCCAGAGCCTGCGACGCAGGGTGACAACGCCGATACTGAGCGCCCAATCGCACATGGAGGAACCCATGCTCGCCATTGTTGCCGCAGTCCTGTTCCTGCTCGCATTGATCTTCGAGCTGGCCGGTATCGCGCTCAGTGTGATCACCGCAACGGTCCTGCTCACGGCCGGACTGCTCTGCCTCGCCCTGTCCATGGCCGGGATCGGGGGACCCGCCCGGCGGTTCGGCCGCTGACGGTCTGGCCGGCGCCGTCCCCGGACGCGGCGCCGCGCGGCCGGATCACCCTGCCACCGAGCCCGCCGGGCTCCCACCCGGACGACAGCTCAGCGCCGGGCCTCGACCGCCTCGGCGAGCTCCTCGAGCAGCGCGGACGTGGTGTCCCAGGACATGCACGCGTCGGTGATGCTCTGGCCGCGGGTCAGCTCCTGCGAGCGCCCGAGCGTGAGGTCCTGGCGGCCGGCGACCAGGAAGCTCTCCAGCATCACACCCATGATGCCGCGTTCACCACCGGCGATCCGGGCCGCGATCTCCGAAACCACCTCGCCCTGGCGGACGTGGCTCTTGCCGCTGTTGCCGTGGCTCGCGTCGATGATCAGCCGCTCCGGTAGACCGGCGGCGCGCAGCGTGCCCAGTGCGGCGATCACGTCGGCGGCGGAGTAGTTCGGGCCGCCAGAGCCGCCGCGCAGGATCACGTGACAGTCCGGGTTGCCGGTGGTGCTGATCAACGCGGCCAGCCCGTCGGAGTTGATACCGGGGAACACGTGCTCACCGGCCGCGGCCCGCACCCCGTCCACCGCGACCTGCACGTCGCCCTCGGTGGAATTCTTGATCCCGACCGGCATGGACAGGGCGCTGCACAGCTGCCGGTGCACCTGGCTCGCCGCCGTGCGCGCCCCGATCGCGCCCCAGGACACCACGTCCGCGAGGAACTGCGGGATGATCGGGTCCAGGAACTCGCACCCCACCGGCAGGCCCAGCTCGGAGACCTCCAGCAACAGGCCGCGAGCCAGCCGCAGCCCCTTGTTGACCGCGAAGCTGCCGTCCAGCTCCGGGTCGTTGATCAGCCCCTTCCACCCCAGCGTGGTACGCGGCTTCTCGAAGTACACCCGCATCACGATGCGCAGCTGGCCGGCGAACCGCTCCGCGTCCTTGGCCAGCAGCGCCGCGTACTCCAGCGCCGCGTCGCGGTCGTGGATCGAGCACGGGCCGACGACCACCACGAGCCGGTCGTCGACGCCGTTGAGGATGTCGGTGATCTCGGCGCGGGCGCGCTCGATCCGCGGCCCGATATGGGGCGACATCGGATGTTCCTGGCGCAGCAGCGCGGGCGAGATCAGCGGACTGATCTTCGCGGTACGCCGCCCGTCCAGCGGGGCAGCGACGCGCGGCTCGTCAACGACGGTCATGAGATGGGGCGTCCTCTCAGGCAGGAGCCGCCCCGAAAGATCCGCCGAGCCGGCTCAGTGGTTCCGGCTCGGGGGTGGGAAGTCAGCGCAGACGGCCGCTGGCTGGCCCACCCGGGGCCGGCCTGCTAAACCAGAAATAACGCCGCATGCTTCGCAGTCTAGCGGGTCCGGATCACCGGCGCCCGCCGATAGCCAGTCGTGAGTGCCAGCGTTGTCCTGGCAACGCTGGCCACTCACGAGTTCCGGGTGGGCAGCTGACGGTTGTGGGGATCAGCCGGCGCGCAGGTTCTCGGCGAGGAAGGCAACCTGGTCGGCGACGATCTGGTCGCGCAGCGGCGGGTGGCAGACGTGGAAGTGGTCGGCCGGGTAGTGCCGCACAGTGGCCCGGGGCGCGGTCGCGGCGGCCGCCGGCACGCCGGCCGGGTCGGTCAAAGGCACCGGGCTGGGTGACGAACGCCTGCTCGCCCACCCGCCCGACGATCCGCAGGTAGCGCCGCGGCCGGCCGGTCACCGTGCGGACCCGGTCGGACAGGATCGGCCCGGCGAACCCGGCCAGCTGGCGCACCCCGGCCCGCAGCGCCAACCTCGCGGCCACTGAACACCGGGCACTGCACCCCGGCGGCCGCCACCTCGGGGTGCCGCGGCGGTGGCCACCACGTGGCTGGCGCCGAACGACGTCCCCCACAGCGCGACGCGGCCGGCATCCAGAACGCGATCCCGCTGGTCCTCACCCGCCGCACCCTGGACGAACCGACCCTGGACCACGCCGAGGCACTGCTACGGGCGCTGCGCCGGGGTAGCCACGGCGGCTTCGCGCTGCTCACGGCGTTCCGTGCGGTGTCCGGCTTCGTGACCGGTTTCGCCCAGGCGGAGCTGGCCGGCCCGCTGTCCGCCGGGCGCGGGGACGGCTTCGACACGGGGCTGGCCCGCGCGCGGGCACTGCCCGCCGAGCGGTACGCCGGGCTCAGCGCCGCGCTGGCTGACAAAATCCGCGACTCACCCTGATGAAATCCCCGACTCGCGGGAGGTTGTTGGGGTTAGTCGTAGTCGGTGAAGCCGGGGACCCACTCGGCCACGATCCGCCGGGATGGTACCCAGCAGTCGATCTGCGCGAGGATGCTCATCCAGCCGGCGACGACCCGGATGAACATCAGGTACTGCGGCGGCAGGCTCATCGCGCGGCCGGTGCGGAAGTCGGTGCTGCCCGGCGCGGTCACCCGCCCGCCCTCGGCCTGCATGAACGTCCGGTTGTAGTGGAAGGTCTCCTCGCGCAGCGGGTTGGCCAGCGCGCCGATGTAGTGCATGACGTCCTCGGCGGTGACCTTGTCCTCCAGGCCGATGAAGCCCTCCCGGCGCAGCAGTTCCATCATCTCGCCGGCCCGCTCGTCGGCGGCGAGGCGCAGGATCTGACCGAGCGGGCGCGGGATGCCGTCCGGCAGCCGGGTCACCGCGCCGAAGTCGATCACGCCGAGCCGCCCGTCCTCGAGCAGCCGGAAGTTGCCGTGGTGCGGGTCGGAGTGCAGCAGGCCGACCCGGGCCGGCGAGGAGAAATGCAGCTCCATCACCGTCTCGCCGATCCAGTCGCGCAGCTTCTGTTCCTCGGCGTCCTCGGTCGGGTTGTGCGCGAACTCCGACAGCGGCCGGCCCGGCATCCACTCCGTGATGATCACCTTCGGCGCCGAGGCGATCACCTTCGGGACCCTGATCTTGGGGTCGTCGGCCAGCGCGGCGGCGAACGTGCGCTGACTGTCCGCCTCGGCGCTGTAGTCGAGTTCCTCGATCATGCGGTCCTGCAGCTCGTTCAGCAGGCCGCGCACGTCGGCGCCGGGGTACTGGACCTTTACGGCCACCTCGCGGCCGTCGTGCCAGATCGCGTGGTGCACCTGCCCGATGCTCGCGGCGGAGGCCTCGTCGGCGTCGAACTGGGCGAACCGCTGGCTCCAGTTCCGACCGAGCTGCTCGGCCAGCACCCGGTGCACGTCCTTGGCCGGCATCTTCGGCGCGTTGGCCTGCAGCTTGATCAGGGCTTCCTGGTACGGCTCGGCCAGCTCGTTGGGGATCATCGCCTCGTACACCGAGAGCGCCTGGCCGAACTTCATCGCGCCGCCCTTGAGCTCGCCGAGCACGGCGAAGATCTGGTCGGCGTTACGCATGGCCAGCTCGGCGGCGATGTCCTCGCGGTCCCCGCCGGTGATCCGCCTGGCCCAGCCGGCGGCGGTCCGGCCGGCAAAGCCGACCGGCAGCGATCCCAGACGGGCGGTGCGCTGGAAGGCTCGCTTCGGCGGATCGGTCATCGGGCCAACGTAACCTACCGACAGTAGCCCTGCGACACACATTCAGGCGGTACTGCTGCTACCACGGCCCGGCCCCTCCCCGGGCACGAGTATCGCGCTCGCACAGACCGGCTACGGCCCGCACAGGGCCTGCAGGGTCTGCGCGGGCGACACCCGGTCTGTGCGGCCGGGAGAAGTCACACGTTGTTTCCCCGCGAGCCTCGTTTGGTCTAGACCAATCTGCGATGGTTGCTCCCATGCGAATCGTGGTGATTGGTGGCGGGGTGCTGGGCACGATGCACGCCGCCGAGCTGGTCCGCCGGGGACATCAGGTGACCCAGCTGGAACGCGAGCCGGAGGCCAGAGGCGCCACCGTGCGCAACTTCGGTCTGGTCTGGGTATCCGGGCGGGCGGCCGCCGAGCTGCCGGCGACGCTGCGGGCCAGGGAACTGTGGGAGCGCCTCGGCGCGGATGTTCCCGGCATCGGATTCCGGGCGTGCGGATCGCTGACCGCGCTGCGCACCGAGGCGGAGCTGGCGGTGGCCAAACAGGTCGCGGCAGCGCCGGACGCCGTCGAGCGGGGTGCCGCGGTGCTCGACGTGGCCGAGACGAGGCGGCGCAACCCGGCGCTGCGCGGCCAGTTGCTCGCCGCGCTGTGGTGTGCCAAGGACGCCGCGGTGGAGTCGCGGGTGGCGCTGCCGGCGCTGCGCGCCCACCTCGAACCGACCGGGCGCTACCGCTTCCTGGCCGGGCGGGAGGCGCGCCAGATCGGCACCGGGGCCAGCGGCGCGAGCGTGCG
>DASYLM010000491.1:0-20689 GCA_036009565.1 Pseudonocardia sp.
CGACGAGCGGCCCCCGGCCCCCGAGGTGGGGCAGCACTTTGCGCCACAGGTAGGAGAACTGGCGTCACCGTGCAGGAAGACGACGGCCTGCCGTGCCCTTCGTCCAGGTAGACCAGTTCGCCATGAGCACCGCGAGCGGCCGCGCCACTCAGGACGACCTGGTCGAAATAGCGGTACCCCCCGGACTCCTCGATTCCTCTCTCGAACTCTCGCTGGGCATCTCGGTCCGGTACCAGGTACACGCGGAAAAATCGTAGGGAGCCCGACGGTCGGTCCCCGGGTCGTTGAATGCGCGGGCAATTACCTCACGCCGTTGCGGGCCAGCTGGCTCGTTGATCCTGAAACGTTCCGCACGAAGCCCGCACGCTCCGTACAGTTCGACAAAGACCTGCTGCACGAATTCTCCTCGGACAGGGTTCGCGCCTGGTTGCAAGATTCAGCCACCGCCGGTGCCGACGGCAGGTGGGCTCAGTGCCGGCCGCAGCTGGGCAGTGGGCACTGCGCTGAGATGCAGCCCTCGGAGCCGACCTCGCAGCTCATCGCGGCCACCGCGCGGCTGATCCCAGCGGCCGCCGTGCGCAGCGCACCGGCCACCGGGCGGCCAACCGACCACGACTCGCTCATGAGCAGACTCTGGCGCCGTGGGGCGGCGCGCAAGCCACCGGGTTCACCGAGCGAACCCGCCGGCCGACCGGCCCGATCACGAACGCCCAGATGTGACACGTCGATTACTTCGAGTGAACATTGCCCGGCCACACTGTCAGCATGATTACTTTCAGTGAACCCGTGGTGACCTCGGCTCAGCTGCACGCCTCGTCCATCGCCGCCCAACTGAACCGGATCACCGAGCGGTTAGCCACCCCGGACGCCGATCCCAACCGGCTGCGCACCCAGCTGCTGCAGACCCAGCGCGACGTCCTGGAGACCCTGCTCGAGCTCAACGCGGTGCTGGGTGGCCCGGCGATATTTCCGGCAGCAGCGGCGGGTTGAGCCGGGCGAACCCCTCCTGGCGCCGGTAGGGGAAGTACGGGTAGGGCGCCGTCCGGCCGCTGGCCGCGTCCAGTGCGGCCAGGTGCTCCGTGGACAGCTCCCAGCCGACCGCCCCGAGGTTGTCGCGCAGCTGTTCCTCGGTGCGCGCCCCGATGATGACCGTCGACACGGTCGGCCGACGCAACAGCCAGTTGATCGCGATCTGCGGCACGGTCCGGCCGGTCTCGGCCGCGACCAGCTCAAGGGCGTCGACAACCTGGTAGAGGAGCTCGTCGGGCACCGGCGGGCCGAACTCGGCGGTATCGTGCAGCCGGCTGCCCGCCGGTAGCGGCTGCCCCCGACGGATCTTGCCGGTGAGCCGGCCCCAACCGAGCGGGCTCCAGACCGCCGCGCCCACGCCCTGGTCCAGCCCGAGCGGCATCAGCTCCCACTCGTAGTCGCGCCCGACGAGTGAGTAGTAGACCTGGTGCACCACGTGGCGCGGGTAGCCGTGCCGTTCCGCGACGGCCAGGGACTTCATCAGCTCCCAGCCGGCGAAGTTCGAGGCGCCGATGTAACGGACCTTCCCGGCGCGCACCAGGTCGTCGAGCGCGGACAGCACCTCCTCGACCGGCGTACCGGCGTCGAAGGCATGCAGCTGGAACAGGTCGATGTAGTCGGTGTCGAGCCGGCGCAGCGCGTCCTCACACGCCTGGATCAGCCGCGACCGCGAGGAGCCCGCGTCGTTGGGCCCGTCGCCCATCGGCAGGCCGGTCTTGGTGGACAGGATGACCTGGTCGCGGCGGCCCTTGACGGCCTGGCCCAGTACCTCCTCCGACCCGCCGTCGGAGTACACGTCGGCGGTGTCGAACATGGTGACGCCGGCCTCCAGGCACAGGTCCACCAACCAGCGGGCCCCCTCGGCATCGGTGTTGCCCCAGGCGCTGAACAGCGGTCCCCGGCCGGCGAACGTGCCGGCGCCGAAGGACAGCGCCGGCACCTTGAGCCCGGACGCGCCCAACCTTCGGTATTCCATCATGACCTCTCGTTAACGGTTCTTCAGTTCCATTACGATCGTGCCCTAAGCTGACAGGCCACGCAACTAATGGCACTGGAGCCCCGTTATGACCCGGTCATGACCGACGACACGCAGGAACCCGGGACCGTCCGGCCGGGCGGGCGCACGGCACGGACCCGCACCGCGGTGCTGCGGGCGGCCGGCGACGCACTGGCCGAGCACGGCATCGACCACCTGGACCTGGCCGACGTCGCCCGTCGGGCCGGGGTGGGCAAGACCACCGTCTACCGCCGCTGGGGAACCCTCACCAACCTCGTCGCCGACCTGCTCGCGGACATGGCCGAGCAGTCTCTGCCGCGCACCGAGACCGGCAGGCTGCTCGACGACCTGCTCGCCAACGCCCGGCTGGTGCGGCGCACCCTGGCCGATCCGCGCCAGGGCGCGCTCTTCAAGGCGATGATCGCGGCGGCCACCTGCGACCCGAACACCGCCGACGCGCTGCACCACTTCTACGCCGTCCGCATCGACGAGTGGGCGCCCTGCGTGCAGCAGGCGATCGACCGGGGCGAACTACCCGGCGACACCGACCCCCACGAGGTGATCCGCGCGGTCTCCGCCCCGCTCTACTACCGGCTGCTGAACAGCGGCGAACCGCTCGACGACGCCGCCGCCGAGCGGGCCGCGCGGGCCGCTGCCTACGCGGCCGAGGCCGGCGCCTACCGACGGCCAGGGCCCGGCGCCGGCACGGTCACCCGGATCGGGTCACCGAGCGGGACCGCCGGGCAGGTGCCATGATCCGGAACCAACCGAGGGGGTGACCGCATGGGTCTCTGGGAAGCGCACGTCGTGCCGAGGATCGTCAACGTCGCCTGCGGGATGAAGACCATCCAGCCGCTGCGGCGCCGGGTCTGCGCCGGCCTGGCCGGGGACGTACTGGAGATCGGTTTCGGCTCGGGTCTGAACGTCCCGTTCTACCCGGCGACGGTCACCCGGGTGGCCGCCGTGGAGCCCGCCGACCTGGGCTGGAAACTGGCCGCCAAGCGACTGGCCGCCACCGGCGTGCCGGTGCGGCGCTCCGGTCTGGACGGGCAGTCGCTGCCATTCGCGGACAACAGCTACGACACCGCGCTGTCCACCTGGACGATGTGCACCATCCCGGACGTCGCCGCCGCGCTCACCGAGGTGCGGCGGGTCCTCAAGCCCGGTGGCACCCTGCACTTCGTCGAGCACGGACTGGCCCCGGACGAGCCGGTACGCCAGTGGCAGCGGCGCCTGGAGCCCATGCAGAAGCGGCTCTTCGGCGGTTGCCACCTCGCCCGGCCGATCGCCGAGCTGATCACCGAGGCGGGCTTCACCATCTCCGAGCTCGACGTGTTCTACGAGCCCGGCGCACCCAAGCCCATCTCCGCGATGTCGCTCGGCACGGCGCAGGCCCACTGACCCTGTGAGTGGCATTGGGTCGCTATGGCGACCAATACCACTCACAGGCCTCAACCCCGCAGGCGGTCGGCGCTGGCATAGACGGACTGGTAGCAGCTACTCCTCGGCGGGTTGCTCGTCCGAGCTCGTGGTGCGGACGTTGCGCACGATGTCGCGGCCGAAGGTGACGTCGAGGCGTTCGGAGACCGCGAGCTGGAGCACCGCGAGCATGGCGTCGCCGGAGACCTTGCGCAGCTGCTCGATCGTCTCGTACACCTGCGGCCACCGCTCGGACGGCCGGCCGGAGTCGTCGAACGGCCGCCACACCTCACCCAGGAACAGCTCCACGTAGAGCTTGGCGATGCCGTCGGCGTGCTTGCGCAGCTGTTCCACCACGTCCAGCGAGCGGGTCAGCGGGATGCCCATCTCGACCATGGACTGCGCCACCCCCATCAGGCGGGGACTGACCTCCTCGTACTGGTCGTCACCCACCTCGCGGAGCATGTCCAGCTTCAGGGCGCGGCGCAGCAGCCCGGCTCCGTCCTCACCGAAGCGTTCGCCCAGCTCGTCGCGGTGCACGATCTGGCGCTCCTCGGCGGCGAAGAGCTGGCGGACCGTACGGATGAAGTGCACGACCTGTTCGGTCGAACCACCCGTGGTGTCCAGCAGCTTCTTGATCGTATCGAGCTTCACCCCCTCGCCCTGCAGCTCCTTGATCAGCTCGAGCCGGGCTTCGTGGCCGGGGCCGTAGTACCCGGTGCGGGCCCGGACCTGCGGCGGCGGCAGCAGTCCCCGAGCCTGGTAGGCGCGGATGTTGCGCACGGTCACGCCGCTCACCCGGGCCAGCTCGTCAATGGTCCGCCACTCGACACCGTCAACTTCAGTCGACATGTGACACAACATACCACCACACCTCCCTTGTCATGTGACATCGATCTGTGCTCTCCTGATGTCATGTTCTTCCGAGTTGCCTCGCCCCGCCGTCCCAGCCGGCTGCTCGCGGCGGCCGTCTCCCTCACCACCCCCTTGCTGCCCGAGGACTTCGTCAGCCTGGTGGACCCGTTGTGGTCCACCACGGCGCTGCGCGGCCGGGTGGTCGAGGTGCGGCCGGAGACGGCGCGCGCCACCACCCTGCGGATCCGCCCCGGCCGGGGCTGGTCCGGTCACCGGGCCGGCCAGTACGTCCGGATCGGCGTGGACGTCGACGGTGTGCGGCACTGGCGTACCTACTCGCTGAGTAGTGCCGAGAGGAGCGCCGACGGGTGCCTGTCGGTGACCGTGCAGGCGCAGCCCGACGGCGTCGTGTCCGGCCAGCTCGCGCACTCGACGCCGGTCGGCACGATCGTGCAGCTCGAACCGGCCGACGGTGACTTCGTGCTGCCCAGTGCGGTGTCCGGTCCACTACTGATGATCACCGCCGGCAGCGGCATCACCCCGGTCATGGCCATGCTGCGCACTCTGGCGTCCCTCGGCCCGCTACCGGACCTGGTGCTGCTGCACAGCGCGCCGACCGCTGCCGACGTGATCTTCAACGACGAACTGCGGGCGCTGGCCGAACAGCACCCCTCAGCGCGGCTGACACTGCGGCACACCACCATCGAGGGCCGGCTGGACCTGGCCGAGCTGGACACGCTGTGCCCGGACTGGCGCGGGCGGGAGGCATTCGTCTGCGGTCCGACCGGACTGCTGGACGCCGCGCAGCGGCACTGGGCGAGCCTGCCCGACCGGCTGCACCTCGAGCGCTTCACCCCCCCGCAACGCAGTGCCGGCGGGTCGGGTGGCGCCGTCGCCTACGGCAGTGCCGACCCCGTCGAGGTGGACGGCGGCACCAGCCTGCTCGAAGCCGGCGAGGCCGCCGGTGTACTGCTGCCCAGCGGCTGCCGGATGGGCATCTGCTTCGGCTGCGTGCTCCCGCTGCGCGAGGGCCAGGTCCGGGACCTGCGCACCGGCGAGGTGCACGGCGAGCCGGGCGACCTGGTCCAGACCTGCATCTCCGGGGCGAGCGGCGCTGCCCGCCTGGACACCCCCACTACCTGAGGAGCCCCACCATGACCATCACCCTGCCCGACCGGGCCACCCCGGCCCCGGTCAACAAGACCGCCCAGACCGACGAGCCGCGCGTCTACCCGGTCCGGTCCACCCCGGCGCCCGAGGCGTGCAACCTCACCGCGGCGCAGGTCGAGGAGCTCGGCCGCCGGCTCGACGAGATCCGCGACCGGGTCATCGCCAGCCGAGGTGCCGACGACGCCGCCTACATCCGCCGGGTGATCAGCACCCAGCGCAAGCTGGAGATCGCCGGCCGGGCACTGCTGTTCGCCGGCATCCTGCCGCCCGCCTGGCTCGCCGGGACCACCCTGCTCTCGATCGCCAAGATCCTCGAGAACATGGAGATCGGGCACAACGTGCTGCACGGCCAGTGGGACTGGATGCGCGACCCGAAGATCCACTCCAGCACCTGGGAATGGGACATCGTCAGCGACGCGAAGAGCTGGAAGCACTCGCACAACTACATGCACCACACCTACACCAACGTGGTCGGCAAGGACCGCGACGTGGGCTACGGCATCCTGCGGCTGTCCGACGAGCAGCGCTGGAGGCCCTACTACCTCGGTAACCCGGTCTACAACTTCCTGCTCTCGCTGTTCTTCCAGTGGGGCGTGGCGCTGCACGACCTCGAGGTCGAGAAGGTCGCCAGCGGCCAGAAGAGCAAGAAGGCCGTCTGGCACCAGATCAAGGGCATCGGGCGCAAGATGCGCCGCCAGTTCACCAAGGACTACCTGGTCTTCCCGGCGCTCGCGGGCCCGTTCTTCGCCCCGGTGCTGGTGGGCAACCTGACCGCCAACTTCGTGCGCAACGTGTGGTCGCACGCGGTGATCTTCTGCGGGCACTTCCCGGACGGCACCGTGCAGTTCACCGAGGAGCAGCTGGAGGGCGAGACGCGGGGCCAGTGGTACCTGCGCCAGATGCTCGGCTCGGCCAACCTGGACGGCGGTCCGCTGTTCCACCTGATGACCGGCAACCTCAGCTTCCAGATCGAGCACCACCTGTTCCCGGACCTGCCCAGCAACCGGTACTCGGAGATCGCGCCCGAGGTGCGCGAGCTGTGTGCCGAGTACGGCCTGCCGTACACCAGCGGCAGCCTCGGCACCCAGTACCTGCAGGTCCTGAAGAAGATCAACCGGCTGGCCCTGCCGCCGAAGCACGTCACGCCCCGCCAGATCGGCTGACCCCCGCTCAGTAGGGCCCGGGGCCCGGGCAGTCGACACCCTCGACCGCCCGGGCCCCCGCGCTCTCGATGATCAGCGCGAGGTTCTCCCGGGTTGACGAGATCATCGCGACCGCATCCTGGATACTTCGGGGGTGGCAACGACCCTCGCGACCCGTGCGGTTGCCCTGTTGCGCGAAGCCGACGTCCCGCTGGAGGACGGCCTGGACAGCGACGAGTTCCGCGCGGTCCAACGCCGGTTCGGCTTCGAGTTCGGGCCGGACCACGCCGATCTGCTCCGGCTCGCGCTGCCGGTGGGTGACGGGTGGCCGGACTGGCGCCGCGACACGGAGAGCGACCTGCGCAGACGCCTGGCCTGGCCGGTGGAGGGCGCCGTCCACGACGTGCTGCACAACGGCTTCTGGCCGGCCTCCTGGGGGCCCCGGCCACTCGATGACGAGGTCGCCGAGAAGCGGGCCCGGGAGCAGCTGGCGCGGTGGCCGAAGCTGGTCCCGGTGTACGGGCACCGGTACCTGCCGGCGGCTCCGTCCGTGAGCGGCGCACCGGTCCTCTCGGTGTACCAGACCGACGTCATCTACTACGGCTCCGACCTGGTCGACTACCTGCGCCGCGAGCTGCAGCTCAACCCGGCGCCGCGCGAGGAGATGAAGATCGCGCACCAGGTGCCGCGATGGTCCACCCTGACGTCGGCTCCGGAGAACGACGAGCTCTGACCCGGGTCAACAGCCGGTCCGGCCCAGCTCGGCGCCGCGCAGCCAGGCCGACCAGTTCAGCGGCCCCGGAACAAGTGGTCCACTCCGACCCACTCTCGCCGGCCGAGGCGGCGTGGCGCCGCTGGGCTGCTTGCCCAGACCCGGGCCGCCACCCGCTGACCGCCGCCGAGATCGCCGCCACGCGGTGCCGGCGAATCGGGCAGGATCGGCTCGGGGACACCTGACCTCACCACCCACACCACCGAGGAGTTCACCAGCGTGCCAACCACCGCCCGCGAGATCCACCTGGCCGCCCGCCCCACCGGGGAACCGACCCCCTCGGACTTCCGTCTGGTCAGCACCGAACTGGCCGACCCGGGCGCCGGCGAGGTCCTGGTGCGCAACCTGGTCATGTCGGTCGACCCCTACATGCGGGGCCGGATGAACGACGTGCCCTCCTACGCGCCGCCCTGGCAGCTCGACGAGCCGGCGCGGGGCGGCGCGGTCGGCGAGGTGCTGGCCAGTGGGGCCGACGGGCTGGCGGTCGGCGACCTGGTACTGCACGACGCCGGCTGGCGCGACCACGCGCTGCTCGCCGGAAACGCGGTACGGCGCCTCGAGCGGGTCGAGGGCGTCTCCGAGTCGCTCTACCTCGGCGCGCTCGGCATGCCCGGCCTCACCGCGTTCGGCGGCCTGTTCCGGACCGGCGAGTTCCGCGCCGGCGACACGGTGTTCGTGTCCGGGGCGGCCGGCGCGGTCGGGGGGCTGGTCGGCCAGTTCGCCCGGCTGCGCGGGGCCAAGCGGGTGATCGGTAGCGCCGGCTCGGCCGCCAAGGTCAAGTTCGTCACCGACGAGCTGGGCTTCGACGCGGCGTTCAACTACCACGACGGCCCGGTCCAGGACCAGCTGCGCGCGGCGGCGCCGGACGGCATCGACGTCTATTTCGACAACGTCGGCGGCGAGCACCTCGAGGCCGCGATCGGCACGCTGAACATGCACGGCCGGGTGGCACTGTGCGGCTCGATCTCCGGCTACAACGCGACCGAGCGACCCGCCGGACCCCGGAACCTGGGCCTCGCGGTGGGGCGGCGACTGACGCTGCGTGGCTTCATCGTCTCCGACCACGCCGACCTGCAGCCGGAGTTCGCCACGACGGTCGGCGACTGGCTGCGGAGCGGTCAGCTGCACGTGCGGGAGACGGTCGTCGACGGCCTGGACAACGCCGTGTCCGCGTTCATCGGGCTGCTGCGCGGCGAGAACACCGGCAAGATGATCGTCCGGTTGGCCCCGGCCACCGCCTGACCGGCTCGCCCGGGTTCGTCCCGGCCTTGGTCGCGGTCGGGCACCGGGCGGTGCAGTGACCGGGACGCGGCCGGAACGGACGAACTCAGGAGCCGAGTTCCTCCTCGGAGCGCACCACCATCGTCTCCAGGTACGGCCCGCCGAACGTGGTCGCCATCGCCACATCCGAGGCATCCCGGCCGCGTCCGATCACCACGCGCCCCTTGCGGCCGATGTTGTTGCGCGGGTCGAAGGTCCACCAGCGGTCCCCCAGCCACACCTCCATCCAGGCCGCGAAGTCCATCGGGTTCGGATCGACCGGGACATCGAGGTCGGGCAGGTACCCGAACACGTAGCGCGCGGGGATGTTCAGCGCCCGGCAGAACGAGATCGCCAGCTGGGTGAAGTCCCGGCACACCCCGAGTCGCGACATGTTCACGTCGGCGGCCGTCGTCCACGCGTTCGTGCTGCCGTACTGGAACGTCAGGTGGTCATGGACGTGCTGGCAGATCGCCTGGACCCGCCGGTAACCCGGCGCCATCCCGCCGAACCGGGACCACGCCTCGTTCCCGAGCACGTCGGGCAGGCAGTAGCGGCTGGGCAGGATGTAGAGCAGGGTGGCGTCCGGCAGCTCGTCAGGCAGGCACTCGGGCGCCTCCTCGTCGACGTCCTCGGTCGCGTCCGGGCACATCGCCACCGCGTCGTAGCTGAAGCTCGACCGTCCGGCGAGCAGCACGGCGCGCACGCACGGGTTGCCGTACAGGTCGGTGTAGCCGCGGACGTCGATCGCGGGCTCCGAGGACCACCGCTCGTCCTCGAGCGCGATCCGCCGTGACTCGATCGGCTGCACTTGGAAGATCACCGGCGTATCCACCTCAGCCACGTAGGTGAAGTCGCAACCAATTCGAACCCGACGCAGCCCCATCAGCGCATCATTCCGTCCACGGCGCCGGATACCTAACGACCGTGCCGACGAACACCGGGTCTGGTGGATCTGAGCGGCCCGGGACGCAGAGTTCCAGTCGCCCCGGCGAGTGGCTCGTCCGGCAGCAGTTCCCGCTTGAAGAATGGCCCAGGGTGGACCTGGGCACCCGATCCCGTTCCGGCCGATGAGTCCGGCGCGGTCGGCGAGTCTGCCCCTGTGAACCAACGACCACCGCGAGAGGCAGGACCGAGAGTGACCACCACTGGGACGCAGGGCGCATACGCCACCGTCAACGGCCTACGGATGTACTACGAGGTGCACGGCAGCGGGCGTCCACTGATCCTGCTGCACGGCGGGATGCTCACCATCGACCTGTCCTTCGGCACGGTACTGCCCGCCCTGACCGAACAGCACCAGGCCATCGGCGTCGAACTGCAGGGCCACGGACACACCGAGGACATCGACCGGGCGCTGCGACTGGACGTGCTGGCCGATGACGTGGTCGCGCTGATGGACCACCTCGGCCTCGAACGTGCCGACATCTTCGGCTACAGCCTCGGTGGCCTGGTCGCGACCGAGCTGGCGGTGCGGCACCCGGGGCGGGTGGACCGGCTGGTGCTGGCGGCCACGCACTTCCGCCCCGACGGCTACCACCCCGAGATCTTCGATCCGCGACAGGACTCCCCGCTGCTGCCGACCGAGGCCCACTTCGCCGAGATGCAGCGGGCCTACGCCGCGGTCGCCCCCGACCCCGACCACTTCGAGGCCTTCCTGGAGAGACTCCAACCGATGGTCACGGGCTTCCGGGGCTGGACGGACGAGCAGCTGCGGGCGCTCACCGCGCCCACCCTGCTCGTCATCGGCGACACCGACTTCGTCCGGGTCGAGCACGCCGCCGTCATCCACGACCTGATCCCGAACGCGCGCCTGGCCGTGCTGCCGAACTGCACGCACATGGACCTGATGCGGCGCGCCGACCTGCTGCCCGCGGTGCGGCCGTTCCTCGACCGGTAGGTCAGGCCGGCCGCGCGCCGGCGCGCAATCGGCGGAGCATCCGGGCGTCCTCGAAACCGACCGCGCGGGCGGCGGACTCCACGGTCGTGCCCTGGGCGATCAGGTGCTCGGCCCGCTCCAGCCGCAGGGCCTGCTGGTAGCGCAGCGGCGTGGTCCCGGTCGCCCGGCTGAACAGCCGGGTCAGGGTTCGCTCACTGACGCCGGCGGCACCGGCCAGCTCGGACAGCGGCAGCGGCCGGTCGAAACCGGCGTCGATGAGGTCCTGGGCGCGGTGCACGCAGTCGTTGAGGTGCGCACGGTGCCGCAGCATCGCGCTGGCCTGCGCGGCGTCGCCGTTGCGGCGCGCGTAGACCACCATCGACCGGGCGATGCGGGCCGCCGCCGCGACGCCGTGCCGCACCGCGACCAGATGCAGCGCCAGGTCGATCCCGCTGGCGATCCCGGCCGAGGTCACCACCCGGTCGTCCTCGGTGAACAGCACGTCGCGCACCACGTGTGCCCGGGGGTAGCGCCGGGCGAGCTCGTCCTGGTGTTCGTGGTGGGTCGTGCAGCGGCGGCCGTCCAGCAGGCCGGCTCGGCCCAGCGCCTCGGCACCCGCGCAGACGCTGGCCACCGTGCCGCCACCGCCGTGGTGCGCCCTGACCACCGCGAGGCTTTCGGCGCCGAGGGGGCCACTGCCGGCGAGGGTGTCGCCGCGCCACCCCGGCACCAGAACCAGGTCGTCCGGCCCGAGCTGGGGCCAGCTCGTCGCGGCCTGCACCACCAGCCCCTGTGCGGTGGTCACCGAGGGCTGCTCGGCCACGTAGTGCAGCCGGTAACCCAGGCCGAGGCCGGCCGAGGTGGAGAACACCTGCGCCGGGCCCGACAGATCCAGCAGGTGCACGCCAGGTATTAGCAGGAACGCCACGTTTGTCACGATCCGGTCATCGTGCCACAGCGACCCGGGCGACGATGTCGTCGGTGCTGGCGATCGTCGCGAACCCCCTCGCCGCCAGGACCCGCTCGGTCCGCTCGATGATGGCGGCGGCGCTGAGGGTCAGTGGGTCGGCCTCCAGCTCGGCAACTGTCTGGTCCTCGGGCGCGCCGGCCCTGGGGATCGCCGACGTTGCCGTTGCGTCCGTGACGAAGGTGACGTCGAAACCGAGGTCGCTGGCCACCCGGGCCGTCGTCTCGCAGCACTGCTCGGTCCGGATCCCGCAGATGACGACCTCGCGCACACCCCGCTGGGTGAGCTGCTGGTGCAGGTTTGTCGTGGTGAAAGCATTGATCGACGTCTTGACCAGCAGCGGTTCGCCCGGTAGCGGATGCAGGTCGTCCATCGGCCGGACGTACCCGCCGTCGGGGTCGAAGACCGTCCCGGAGCCGGGCTCCGAGTGCAGGATCCAGATGACGAGCTCGCCGGCGGCGCGGGCGGCCTCGACGAGCCGGCCGACCTGCTCGGCGATCCGCTGGTTGCTGATCGCCTGCCAGTTCGGCCGGCGACGGAACGACTCCTGGACGTCGATGACAAGAAGCGCACGGGTCATACCGGAATTCTGCGGCCGCCCGGAGTGGGTCCGCCAGGCCGGATCGGGGCGCGATGCGGACGGATCCGGTCAACTCTCTACCGGCGGCTACCGGCGGCTACCGGCGTGCCTAGCGGCGGTCGGTGAACCGGATGTCCAGCGCGCGGAGGTAGGTCTGCAGGCCGGCGTCCTGCACCGGGACCAGGTGCGCGTCGGCGCCGGACTCGTTGACATGCGAGTGCCACATGCCCGGCGGGGTGATGAACGCGCCGCCCGGCTCCCAGTCCACCCGGCGCGGGTTCACGATCTCGCCGCGCTCGTCGAGGCGGTCACCGAGCACGGTGTAGCAGCCCGGCCGGCAGTCCAGGATCAGGTCCAGCGCCACGGACTGGTGCCGGTGCGGCCGCTGCACCTGCGCGGCCGGCAGCAGCCCGAGCATCGCCCACAGCACATGGGTGATCGTGAGGGTCTGCTCCTCCTCGGCGTTGGCCAGCAGCACGCTCACCCGGTTCTTCTCGTTCGCGCCGGGCTGCTCCGCGATCCGCCGCAGCTCCGCGGTCGCCGCCTGCCGGCCGAACTTCGTGGGCCGGAACCGGGGCTGCGTCGCGGTCACCCCGAGATGGCGCAGCAACGGCTCGTCGGTCACCCAGTACAGCGCGGCGTCGGACTCCGCGCGATGGCTGGCGACCGTGCCGGCCGGCAGGGTCAGGAAGTCGCCCTTCTCCCAGCGCACCGCGCGGTCGCCCAGCTGGGAGTACCCACGCCCGCGCAACACGTAGTAGAGCTCGGAGGTCGCATTCGGCGCGGTGTCGTACGACTCGCCAGCGCGGATCCGCAGGAAGCTGGCCAGCAACCCGGGGCTGGTGGCCGGCCCGGACTCGATGCCCAGCTGCGCGGCGATGTCGAGGGGCACGCACCGGGTCGGGCCGTCGGCGTACAGCTCCGCGCCGAACCGGGTCGCCGGGACGGCCCTGATCGTGCCGGTGGCCAGGGGGTTGGCGGCTTTCGTGTACTCGAAGAACCGGGCATCCCGCGCGTACTCCGCCGCCGCCTCGTCCAGCGCGCCTTCGAACCCGAACCGCGACACGTCCACCACCGGCGCCGCCACGGTCGGGTCGAGATCATGCGCCGACACCTGTTCCGTCGTCGTCATCACCGCTCCGATTCTTAGATACAACTTGCATCTATGTCGAATACCGTAGGGTGGCGGCCGACTTCGGGCAACGGGGGAAACGCATGACCCGCGACACGCCGACCGCGAAGGACCGGGCCTACCGCTACACCAAGGACGGCGTACTGGACGGCCACTTCCCGGGCGGGGAGCTGATCAGCGAGGGCGCGGTGGCCGATGCCCTGCGGATGAGTCGCACCCCGGTCCGCGAGGCGTTCCTGCTGCTGGAGGCCGAAGGACTGCTGCGACTCTTCCCGAAGCGCGGCGCCCTCGTGGTGCAGGTGTCCGCGCACGAGATCGAGTCGGTACTCGAGGCCCGCGAGCTGATCGAGGGCCACGCGCTGCGCAAGATCCTGCGACGCCCGGCCGAGACCAGGGCCGTGGTCACCGCCCAGCTGCGCGAGGTGCTGGCCGATCAGGAGGCACGCCTGGCCACCGGTGACGAACGGGCCTTCGTGGACGCGGACCGCACTTTCCACCAGATCATCGTCACCGAGGCCGGGAACCCGATCCTGCTCGAGCTGTACCAGTCACTGCGGGACCGGCAGCTGCGCATGGGCATCGGCGCCCTCGTGCGCGACCCGGACCGTGGCCGCCGCATCGTGCGGGAACACGCCGCCCTGGTCGAGGGGCTCGAGGCGGGCGACGCCGACCGGCTCGACGAGCACCTGCGCCAACACCTGGACGGCACCCGCACCGTGCTCCGGCGGGCCTGAGTTACGCCGAGCACGTGGTCACGGTGCACCAGCCGCACAGACCGGGTACCAACGGCACAGACCAGGTACCAGCCGCACAGACCGGACACCGGCCGCACAGACCGTGCACCAGCCGCACAGACGGTGCAAGGTCTGTGCCGCCCCGACGCCGTCTGTGCGACCTCCAGCCGGGAACGCCGAGGCAGCCCCGGCGGCCGCGCGCGGGCGGACGCCGGCAGCGGCGCGGACGACGCCTGTTGTTACCGAGCTGCACAGGAGGCCGGTCGCGGGCGCAGAAAACCTGCACCGTGTGCAGCTCGGTAACAGCGAACCGAGGACGACACACCCGCGCCCGCGCCGACCACCGAAGCCGCTCCCGGCTAGCGGTGTTGCGTATGCCTACGCAGAGCCGCTCTGCGTAGGCATACGGGACACCGGCAACCGCTATCCCCCACCTGGCCGCAGAGGCAGCCCACGCAACGGGGGCCCAAGCAGGGCGCTGAACGGCAACGGACTCCGGTCGTCCTCGTCAAGTTCTTGCGCGACACTGGGCCGCCGCGTACATTGCGGGGACCTCGGAAAGCGCTTTCCACGATCGGTCCCACCTCACCCAGCACCCGTTGCAGCGCCCGTGCCGATTCCACCGCCGGCATCCGATGCCCGGGGCACGCCCGGGGCCACGCCCGGGGCACGCCCGGGGCCACGGACACCGCCGACACCGACCTCCAGGAGCGCCAGATGGACCCATCGACGGGACGAGCCGGACGAGCCGAGCCGGACGACGGCGTGCGGTTACGGCGCGTGCTCGGCACCGGCTCGGTACTGCTGTTCGGGCTGGCCTACATGCTGCCGCTCGCGGTGTTCACCACCTACGGCCTGGTGACCGTGACCACCGGCGGGCACCTGGCCGGCGCCTACCTGGTCACCACCGTGGCGATGCTGTTCACCGCCTACAGCTACGCCAACCTGTCCCGGGTGTATCCGGCGGCGGGCTCCGCGTACACGTACACGCTGAAGAACTTCGGCGGGCACCTCGGGTTCCTCGCCGGGTGGGCGCTGCTGCTCGACTACCTCTTCCTGCCGCTGCTGAACTACCTGGTCATCGGCATCTACCTGAACGCCCAGTTCCCCGCCGTGCCGGCCTGGGTGTGGGTACTGGCCGCGGCCCTCGTCGTCACCGCGCTCAACGTGGTTGGCGTGAACGTGGTGGCCAACCTCAACTTCGTACTCGTCGGTGCGCAGTTCGTCTTCGTGGTGATCTTCGTGATCGCCTGCGTCCACCACCTCTCCCAGGCGGGCGCCCCGATCGACCCGCTGGCCCCGCTGTTCTCCTCCTCGACGCACCTGTCCGACATCGCGGCGGGCTCGGCCATCCTGTGCCTGGCGTTCCTCGGCTTCGACGCGGTGTCCACGCTGTCCGAGGAGGCCAGGCAACCGTCGAAGTCGATCCCCCGGGCCATCATGCTGACCACGCTGATCGGCGGGATCACCTTCGTGGTCGTCGCGTACGCCGGTGGCCTGGTGTTCCCCGACTGGCAGCACTTCTCCAGCGCCGACGCGGGCACCCTGGACGTCATGCAGCGGGCCGGTGGCGCGGTGCTCGCGGCCCTGTTCACCGCGGCGTTCATCGCGGGCAGTTTCGCGTCGGCGATGACCTCGCAGGTGAGCGTCGCGCGCATCCTCTACGCCATGGGCCGCGACGAGATGCTGCCGAGACGGGTGTTCGGCGCGCTGCACCGCAGGTTCCAGACCCCGTACCTGAACGCGCTGCTGGTCGGCGCGGTCGGCCTGCTCGCGCTGGTCATCAGCCTGGACACCGCCTCCTCGATGATCAGCTTCGGTGCGCTGATCGCCTTCACCTTCGTCAACCTCGCGGTGATCAAGCACTTCCTGGTCGACGGCGGCGAGCGGTCCTCCTCGGCGTTGCTCAAATACGGGCTCGCGCCGGCGATCGGGTTCGTGCTCAGCCTGTGGCTGTGGACCAGCCTGTCCCGGACGACCTTCGTCATCGGCATCTGCTGGCTGGCCGTCGGGTTCGGCTACCTCGTCTACCTCACCCACGGCTTCCGGCGCCGGCCGCCGGTGATGGATTTCAGTGAGGAGCCCCCCGCGGTCTCCCCCGCCACCACCGAACCGGCCCGCTGAGCCAGACCCTCCGCGCGAACCCACCAGGAGCCCACAGCATGAGCACTGACCTCGGACCGAGGGTGGCCCAGCCGCACCCGTTGGACGTGATCAGCGAGAGTGAGATCGTCGACTGCCGGCGAATACTGGTGGACGCCGGCCTCGTCGCCGCGACCACGAAGGTCGCCTACCTCGGTCTGGACGAGCCGGAGAAGTCGGCGGTGGCGGCGCACTCCCCCGGCGACCGCGTCAGCCGGCAGCTCCGGGCGATGTTGATCGACACGGCGACCGGGCGCTCGCACGATGTGGTCGTGTCGACCTCCGAGGCACTGGTGGTGTCGGCCCGCGAGCTGGATCCCGCCGTCGACGGGGGCGTCCCGGTCATCGGGTTGGAGTTCGAGATCGTCGAGGAGATCGTGCACGCGGACCCGCGCTGGCTCGCGGCGATGGCCAGACGCGGGCTCACCGACCTGTCGGTACTGCGTGCCCAGCCACTGTCCGCCGGCGCAGCGGGCAACGCGGACGAGCGCGGGCGCCGCCTGCAGCGGGTGTTCACGTTCATCCAGAAGTCGAAGAACGACCTGCCGTGGGCACACCCGGTCGACGGGGTCACCGCGTACGTGGACGTCATCACCCGCGAGGTGATCGACGTGGTGGACGACGTGGTCCTGCCGGTGCCGGACGAGGACGCGAACTTCCACGACCCGGACTTCGTCGGCCCGACCCGGCCCGGCCTGCGACCGATCGAGATCACCCAACCGGACGGGCCGAGTTTCACCGTGGCCGGCAACCAGCTGTCCTGGCTGGGCTGGCAGCTGCGGGTGGGGTTCGACGCCCGCGAGGGCCTGATCATCCGCGACGTCTCCATCGCCGACCAGGGCCGGCAGCGGCCGCTGCTCTACCGCGCCTCGGTCGCCGAGATGGTGGTGCCGTACGCCGACCCGAGGCCGAACCGCTGGTTCCAGAACTTCTTCGACTGCGGCGAGTACCTGCTCGGCTCCTACGCCAACTCCCTCGAGTTGGGCTGCGACTGCCTCGGCGACATCACCTACCTCGACGTGGTGCTGGCCGACGGCGACGGCAGGCCCAGGGTCGTGCCACAGGCGATCTGCATCCACGAGGAGGACGCCGGCATCCTCTGGAAGCACACCGACCCGTTCACCGGCTCGTCGGACAGCCGTCGGCAGCGCCGGTTGGTGGTCTCGTTCTTCACCACCGTCGGCAACTACGACTACGGCTTCTACTGGTACTTCTACCTCGACGGCACCATCGAGCTGCAGGTCAAGGCCACCGGCGTGGTGTTCACGTCCGGCTACCCCGGTGACGGTTACGGCTACGCCTCACAGCTCGCGCCGGGCCTCGGCGCGCCGTATCACCAGCATCTGTTCGTCGCCCGGCTGGACACCGAGATCGACGGGGTGACCAACGCGGTCGACGAGCTCGAGGCGGTGCGGGTGCCGATCGGCGCGGAGAACCCGCACGGCAACGGTTTCACCCAGAGCGTACGGCGGCTGGAGCGCGAGTCGGATGCCGCGCGCCTGGCCGACACCGCCGCCGGCCGGGTCTGGCGCATCGTCAACCCGACCGCGCGGAACCGGTTCGGCGGCGAGACCGGCTACGTGCTGTTCCCCGAGGGCCGCCCGACCCTGCTGGCCGACGAGGACAGCGACATCTCCCGGCGGGCGACCGCCACGACCAGGCACCTGTGGGTCACCCCGTACCGGCGCGGCGAGCAGTACCCGGCGGGTGACTTCGTCAACCAGCACCCTGGCGGCGCGGGCCTACCTGCCTGGACGGCGGCCGACCGCGACATCGATGGCAAGGACATCGTGGTCTGGCACACCTTCGGCATGACCCATTTCCCCCGGCTCGAGGACTGGCCGGTGATGCCGGTGGACACGTGCGGTTTCGCGCTGAAGCCCTCGGGTTTCTTCAACGGCAACCCGACGCTCGACGTGCCGCCCACCGGGCACTGCCAGCGCTGAGCACCGCGCCGGGTCGGTCGGGCTCGTGGGCCGGGCAGCCGTGCAGCATCGTCCGCGAGCTCGCCCAGGTAGCGGGCCAGGATCTCGCGCAGACCGCGGTCGCTGGATGTCATGGGCGGCGAGTAGATCACTATCCGCCGCCCGAGCGATCACTCGATAGCGGCGGCCGGGCCGGCCCGCCGCACCGGGGTGGTCAGCCGCTGGGCAGGTGGCAGGATCCCGCGAAGATCGGGCTGGCGATCACCGGTCGGCCCGGTGGCGGGTTGACCTCCGCGGTCGCATTGCCGGTGAGCCGGTCCATGCAGGACTCGACGGCGCTCTCCGAACCGTTCTCACCGTCCACCCACAGATCCAGGTGGTTGCCGTCCGATGAGCTCGCCCCGGAGTCCTCGACGATCGCATACCGCTTGACCGAGGGCAGGTAGAAGCGGGTTCCCGGCTTGAAGCTCGACTCGCTGGGCACGGCCACCGTGATCGGGTCGCTGTAGGTGCCCCGCCCGCCGGCCTTCTTGTGCACGACCGGGTTGCTGACCTCGGCTGAGCCGGCCGGTGTGTTGTCGTAGAAGGAGTACCCGGTCAGCTCGACCCTGATCTGCTTGCCCGGGGCCTTCGAGACCGCGGACCCTGACGACGATGCGGCCGCCGGGGACTTCGACGACCCCGACGCCCCGGCCGGTGACTTCGCCGCCGGTGACTTTGCCGCTGGAGACTTCGCTGTCGGTGACTTCGCCGCGCCCGACCCGGGTGCCGTCTTCTCCCCCGGTGCCGGCGCGGCGGCGGGCGGCACGGCGGGAGCGACGGGGGGTGGCTCGGCCAGCGCGGATGGTCCGGGCGGCAGCCCCGCCGGTGGTGCACCCGCCGAGGTCGAGCCGGTGTTCCCCGCACTGTTGGCGCCGCCGGCATCGGCCGCCGAGTCGTGGCTGGAGTTCCACATCGCGACTCCGACGGACGCCCCACCCACGACGACGACAGCGGCGAGAGCGATGAGCAGCCAGCGCGACCGGGTACGTGCTCGCCGGGCGGCCAACTGGCTGGCGTGGCGCGCCCGTTCAGGTGTTCGGGAAGGCACCAGCGTGGTTCCCTTCTCGGCGGGGGCGTGCGGCGGGGCCGGTCGATCCGCTCGACGGGTCGAGCGTGGGGAAAATCGAACAGCGGCCTGCCAACCGGCGCGAGGGGGAGGTCGGGCTTCTCACGCCGGCGGGCACAGATTAACCGGCCGCCGCCCGGTCCGTCGCATTCTGAGGGCCCATCGGGGCGCAAGACGCCGATCGGCGCATCCCGGACGTCGAGTTGCGTGCCGAGTGGTCCGTTCGGCCCAAGGCAACCCGCCAATTACCGAGGGTCGCACTCAGGCCGGGCTGCCGGATCTAGCGACTCGCGGTGCCGGGGTACGGCGGCTCACATGGGCCACCAGGTCGCCCACACGTCGCTCGACCAACCCTGGAAGAGGTGTTCGAACACGTTCTTGCGCCGTCGCGCGCCGACCAACCCGGTCGTCCAGGCGGCGTAGACCGAGCGCTGGAAGTCGCCGAACAGCTTCTCGCTGAGATCGGGGCCGCCGAGAGGGCGCCGTGCGAAGAGCAGCCCCGCGACACCCGACGTCGGGTCCATCCAGCAGTACGCGCCGGAGGAGGCACAGGTCAGACTCCCCGCACCCGGGCCGCCGGGTATCGCCGTCAGGTTCACCATGAACCCGAGGCTCCACTTGCGCTCGGACTCCGGGTACAGGCGGATTTCCGGGTAGAAGTTCATCTCACCCGGCACCCGGACCGGGCCCGCACCCAACACCCTCGGCGCGCTCAGGGAACCGATCTGGTTCCGCCGCACGAGTTCGCCCGACTCCCGGGACAACAACGTCCCGTCGGAACGCAGCAGCGCCTCGACGAACGCGAAGTAGTCCCTCGGCGTCGAGTAGAAGCCCACACCGCCGGTCGAGCTCACAGCGTCGAAGCCGGTACGACGCATGTCCAGCGCGTCGAATACGCCCTTGCGCAGGTAGTCCGCGACCGACATGCCGGACACCCGCTCGATGACCATGCCGACCGGACTCATGTCGCCGCCGTAGAGCCAACGCGAGCCAGGCTCGAAGGACACCGAGACGGAGCCGCCCGCGCGCGGCGCGGCACCGGCCAGCGCACCATCCAGGAGACCCGAGGTGTGGTTGAGCAGCCGGCGCAGCGTGACCGCGCCGCGCACCGGCCGGTGCACCGGATTCCACGCCGAGTCGAACCCGGTCAGCCGGCGGAGCCCGGTCAACTCGGGCAGAACGGTCTGGAGTGGTTCGTCGAGCCGCAGCAGTCCGGAGTCGACGAGTCGCAACGCCGCGACGGTCAGCACCGGCCTGGCCATCGAGGAAAGTGGGAAGACGGTGTCCACGGTCATTCCGCCGGCACCACCGGAAGAACAAGAGCCATGGCCACCCGAATAGGCGACACAGCCGCGGGCCGCGACCATCGCCACCACGCCTGAGACATGGCCGGCGCCGACCGCACGCTCCAGGAGTCCGTCGACGTTATCCATGGTCAGACACCTCGCGACGGGGCGTGAAGCGTCTGCAGGCTCACAGCACCGGCCATCCGCAACCGACTCCTCCGGCACTGGATCTAGCCCCCACTGGGACTAGAAAGTACTGGATTGCGGCACATCTCGAAAGGCCATCCGAGGC
>DASYLM010000492.1:0-12204 GCA_036009565.1 Pseudonocardia sp.
GGAGCTGATCGCGCAGCGGTGGGACATCTCCCGCCTCGACATGGAGGAGTACGCGCTGCGCAGCCACCGGCGCGCACTCGCGGCGATAGATGGCGGCGCGTTCGGCGGCGAGATCGTGCCGGTCGAAGCCCCGCACGGCACTGTGACCGTCGACGAGGGGCCGCGCCGCGACACCACTGCTGCCCGGATGGCCAGGCTGGCCGCGCTGACCGACGGCGGCCGGGTCACCGCCGCGACCGCCAGCCAGATCTCCGACGGGGCCAGCGCGGTGCTGGTGGCGCCCTCGCGGGCGGTACGCGAGCACGGACTGAACCCCCGGGCCCGGGTGCACCACCTGTCCGCGCGGGGTTCCGATCCGGTCCTGATGCTGACCGCGCCGATCCCGGCCACCCGGTACGCGCTGGACCGGGCCGGCCTGAGCATCGACGACATCGACCTGTTCGAGATCAACGAGGCGTTCGCCAGCGTGGTGCTGGCCTGGCTGGCCGAGACCGGCGCCGACCCGGAGCGGGTGAACGTCCACGGCGGCGCGATCGCGCTCGGCCACCCGCTCGGCGCGACCGGCACCAAGCTGTGTGCCACCCTGCTCAACGCCCTGGAACAGCGCGGCGGGCGCTACGGCCTGCAGGTCATGTGCGAGGGCGGCGGCCAGGCGAACGTGACCATCCTCGAGCGCCTCTGACTTCGTCCTGGGCGGTGGGAGGCGAGTGGCGCGGTGGGACCACAGGCCCGGACGGCGGGGTGGACCTGCTGGTCGACTGCATCTGCTACACCCGGGCGCACGCCCACCTGCTGCTGGGGCTGGCCCGCGAGGCGGCCTCAACGGTGATGAACTCGAGTAAGGCGGTGTACGTGGATGCCGACGGCCGGCACTCGAACTCCGGTCCCGCACCGCGCTTCGACGGGCCGATCCGGGGGACGCAGCCGACGGTGGTCCCGGGCGACGGCGAGTAGGCCAACCTCGCCGCGCTCGTCGAGCTGGTCGCGGCGAAGCCGGGCCGGCGGATCCTCAACTGCGCCGACCCGGACGCACCCAGCGCGCTGGAGATCTCCCGGGTGATCGTCCGCCACCTGGGGCACGACTGGACGGAGGTGTCGCTCACCGCGGACGTCGATCCCGCGCTGGAGCGCCACCCCTGGGACAAACTGCCGCCCATTGTGCTCGACCTCACCGCGGCGACCGACCTCGGGTACCGGCCGGTCGGCGACTACGCGTCGACCGTGCCCGCCGACGTCGACTGGCTGGTCAACGACCGGCCGGACCTGGACGGCGGCTTCGTCACGGGCCTGTTCGACTACGCCACCGAGGACAGGTACCTGGCCGACCGGGTGCGGTAGGCCGCCCGGCCGAGGGCGCTCGGCCCTCTGCTCCCCGCTGCACGTCGCGGCCCCTTTGCTCTGCGCACGCATACGCAACGGGCGTGGCTCCAGTGCGTCGCGGCCCCTTTGCTCTGCGCACACATACGCAACGGGCGTCAGCTCCAGCGTCGCGGCCCCTTTGCTCTGCGCACACATACGCAACACCGACCTGGCGGGGGGCCGTGTTGCGTATACCTACGCAGAGCAAAGCGCCGGCAACCCACCTCGGGTGCAGCGCCGCCGCCCCGGTGCTCGGCGCCCCGCCCTCCGTTGAGATCAGGTTTGTTCCGAACCCGCCGGCTCCTGGCCATCGCGTCAGCCGAATCTGCTCAGGAAGGCGAGCATGATGTTGTTGACCTGCTCAGCCGCTTCCAACTGCACGAAATGGCCGGCCTCCGCGACGATGTGTATGTCGTCCAGCCCGGGGACCGTGTCCCGCATCGCCTGAAACGGGTCCGGCCCGCTCAGTTGCTGCACCGGGTCCCGCTCGCCGGTGATGAACGTGGTGGGCACGGTGATCGGCGGGTCGGGCAGTCCTTGCTGCTCGGACCAGACGTGGTCGGCGGCGCGGTACCAGTTCAACCCACCGGTGAATCCGGTCCGGCTGAACTCCCGCGCGTAGTGGTCGAGGTCCCGCTGGGACATCCAGCGCCACGGCAACGGTGGTGGCTCGGGAAGGACATCGAGGTAGCCACGACCCTCGCTCGGGTGCCGGAAGATGTCCCGGTACCGGTACCCGCCGCTGAGCGCCCAGAAGATCTTGGTGAGGGACAGCGCGGGATTGGCGCCGAGTTCTTCGTCGGCCGGCCCCTTCTTCTGGAAGTAGTGCAGGTGGAAGAAATGGCGGGTCGCGACCTCGGCAAATGTCGTAGTGGGCCGGCGCGCAGACGTCCTGGTCCGCGGGACGCTCAGCTGGATGAGTGCCTTGACCCGGCCCGGCGCCCACCGCGGCAGATCCCAGACCAGTGCCGCGCCGAAGTCATGGCCCACGAAGACGGCATCGTCGATCGCCAATGCGTCCAGCAGTCCGACCAGGTCCGCAACGGTGTTCGTCCGGTCGTAGGCAGCCGGGTCCGCCGGCCCGTCGCTCCGGCCGTAACCGCGCATGTCCAGCGCGATGGCGTGGAATCCGTTCGCGGCGAGCACCGGCAGCTGGTTGCGCCAGCTGTACCAGAGCCCGGGAAAACCGTGACACATGACCACCGCCGGGCCCGCGCCCTGCTCGGCCGTGTGCAACCGAATCCCGCCGACACCGATGGTCCGATGGCGGAGCGAACTCATGGGTGCTCGACGGCAACCGGCGGGGCGAGGCGGGCGAGGATCTCGACAGCCTGGCCGACGACCCCGTTGATCAGCTCGGCGCAGCTGGGCAGGTCGTGCAGCATCCCGACCACCTGGCCGGAGGCGAGCACGCCGGCGTCGGTGCGGCCCTGCACCAGGCCGGCGCGCAGCAGCATCGGGGTGTTCGCGGCCATCAGCACCTGGGCCCAGGTCAGGTCGCGCCCGTGCCGCATGGCCCGGCCCTCGCGGAGCATGGTCGGCCAGGACATCCCGGTGACCGCGCGGAACCGCGCCGCGTTGGCCACCGCCCGGCCCAGCCCGCGCAGCCGGCCGGCCCGCTCCAGTCCGTCCACCAGCTCGGTGCGCAGTACCCGGTGCGGCAGCCCGTCCACCCGCCTGGTGACCACCGTGCCGTCCAGCCCGAAACCGAGGTACTTGCGCTTCACCTCGTCGGGCACCGTGCTCTCCCTGGTGAGCAGGAACCTGGTCCCCATCGCCACCCCGGCGGCACCGTAGGCCAGCGCGGCGGCCAGCCCCCGGCCGTCGAAGAACCCGCCGGCGGCGACCACCGGGATGTCCACGGCGTCCACCACGGACGGCAGCAGCAGGGTGCTGGCCACCCCGCCGGTGTGTCCGCCGCCCTCGCCGCCCTGCACGATCACCGCGTCGGCGCCCCAGGCCGCGACTTTCTCGGCGTGCCGCGCGGCGCCCACGGACGGGATCACCACGATGCCGGCATCCTTGAGCCGGATGATCAGCTCGGGCTTCGGCGCCAGCGCGAACGAGGCCACCGCGACCCGTTCCTCGATCAGCAGCCGCACCCGCTCGGTGGCGTCGGTGGCGTCCGCGCGCAGGTTCACCCCGAACGGCGCGGCGGTGCGCTGCTTGGTGTCGCGGATGGCGGCGACCAGCTCCGGGTAGGTCATGGTCGCCGAGGCGAGGATGCCGAGCCCGCCGGCCTCGGCGACGGCACCGACCAGCCGGGGGCCGGCGACCCAGCCCATCCCGGTCTGCACCACCGGGTGCCGCACGCCGACCAGCTTCGTGAGTGCGGTCTCCAACCTGGGCCCGCTCATGACGAGGGAACCTCCTTCTCCCGCCGGCCGTCCGGGTCGAGCACCGTGCGCAGCAGTTCCAGCTCGGTCGGCGACGGGGTACGACTCGCCGGGACACCGTCGGTGCGCACCGGGAACCCGGTCTGCGCGACCACCTCCTCGACGTCCACCCCCGGGTGCACCGAGCGCAGCCGGATCGCGCCGTCCGGCGTGCCGAAGTCGAACACCGCCAGGTTGGTCACCACGCGGTACACGTCGTGGAACCGCACCCCCGCGGCGCGCGCCCGGTCGTGGCCGACGCCCGACACCACGTCCACCGCCTCGACCAGCACCCGCCGTGAGTGCCGGGGTACCCAGTAGCTGGTGCGGTGGTTGGCGGTGTTGCCGGGTGCGCCGCGCATGCCGAGCAGCTGGCGGACCGGGCGCTCGTGCGGGCCGATGCAGGAGATGTTCTGGTTGCCGTAGCGGTCCACCTGGTTGGCGCCCATCACCACGTGCCGGCGCCCGGACGCGACCACGTCGAACACCTGGCGGAACGGCAGCCAGCCCTCCGGCGCACCGTCCGGGCCGAGCAGCGTCGCCTCGCCGTCCGAGAGCAGCAGGTCGGGCGCGTCGGTCAGCCGGGCCAACCGGGCGCCGAGCGAGGGGATCAGCCCCATCGGCGAGGCCAGGACCTCACCGTCGTCGGCGAACAGGTCGGCGCACGCGGCCACACACACCTCGGCCCTGCTCACCGCGCTCATACCGCCCACTCCTCGACCGCGGCGCGGTAGGTGTTCTCGCCACCGGCCAGGAACCGGTCGGCGAAGCTGGACCACGCTGCCGGGTCGCGGGCGGCCTCGGCGTAGTGCCGCTGGAACGCCTCGTCGCGGCCGTAGTCGGGCACGCAGCTGGTCGGGTGCGCCCCGCCCGGCTCCTCGACCACGCCGTCCACCATCATCCGGTTGAGCAGCAGGGTCTGCGGCGCCGCACCGGTGAGCTCGGCGGTCGGCACGATCCGCTCACAGGACACGTACCTGCGGCGCGCGGCAAGGCAGAACAGGTCGTCGAAGTACGGGTCCGGCCCGAGGTACTGGGCGTTGCCGTGCCGGTCGGCCCGGTTGAGGTGCACCAGCGCGGCGTCCAGCGGCAGCGCCGGCATCGCGATCAGCTCCTCACCGTCGTCGTAGGGTGACCGGACGGTCCGCAGCGCGGGGTCCAGCGTCAGCACGTCCGAGCCGAGGCCGGCCCGGATGGGCAGGAACGGCAACCGGTGCGCGGCGGCCCGCAGCCCGCACTGCAGCATGCCCTCGTCGAGCTCGCGGACCGCGATCGCCGCGTCCTGGCGGGCCCGGGAGAAGTGCGGGTCGTAGGGGATGGTGTCCAACGTGACGAAGCCGAACACCGCCCGGCGAACCTTGCCCGCCGCGCAGAGCAGCCCCAAATCGGGACCGCCGTAGGAGACCACGGTCAGGTCCCGCAGCGGCGACGCGAGGATCGCGCGGACCAGCGCCATCGGCTTGCGGCGTGAGCCCCAACCGCCGATCCCGACGGTCATCCCGTCGGCCAGCTCGGCGATCACCTCGGCCGCCGACATCCGCTTGTCCCGCATCAGTGCTCCCCGGGCGCGGTCGTCCCGGCGGGGGCCGTCCCGTTGGCGAACCTGCTCCGCGCCTCGTCCCCGGCGCCGGTCAGGGTCAGCTCGTAGGTGAAGCCCTGCTCGAAGCGGTAGCTGCGGCGCACCGGCTGCGGGTCGATCCCGTTGAGCGCCTCCTTCGCCGCCCGGATCACCCGGGTGTCCTTCGCGGCGATCTCGGCGGCCACCGCCAGCGCGGCCGCGTCCAGCTCGGCGCGGGGCACCACGTCCAGCACCGAACCGTGCCGGTGGAGCTCGGCGGCGGTGACGGTGCGCGCGGTGAAGTACAGGGCTCTGAGCAGGTGCTGCGGCACCAACCGGGCCAGGTGGGTCGCCGCGCCCAGGGCACCTCGGTCCACCTCGGGCAGCCCGAAGGTGGCATCCTCGGCCGCCAGCACCACGTCGGCGTTGCCCACCAGGCCGATCCCGCCGCCCAGGCAGAACCCGTGCACCGCGGCCACCACCGGCACCGCGCAGTCGTACACCGCGCCGAACGCCGCCGCGCAGCCCCGGTTCACGCCGACCAGCGAGTGGTGGCCCGGATCCCGCTGCAGCTCCTTGATGTCCACCCCGGCGCAGAACCCGCGTCCCTCGGCACGCAGCACCACCACGTGCGTGGCCGGGTCGTCGCCGGCGTCGCGGAGCGCGGTGGCCAGGTCGAACCAGGCCGCCACCGGCAGAGCGTTGACCGGCGGATGGTCGATGGTGACCAGTGTGACGGGGCCGTCGCGGCGTGTACTGATACCCATGTCAGCTCCCGTATGCCGGCTCGGGCGGGGTGGCCTCGGCGAGCAGCTTCGGCACCACGGCGCCGAGCTCGCCCGGCGTCCACCGGTGCCCCTGATCGACCGACGGGCCACGCCGCCAGCCGTCGGCGACCACGATCCGGCCGCCGTCCACCTCGAACACCCGCCCGGTCACCTCGCGCGACTCGGTGCTGCCCAGCCACACCACCAGCGGTGACACGTTCTCCGGCGCCATCGCGTCGAATGCGCCCTGCTCGGGGGCCGCCATCGCGTCGGCGAACGCCCGCTCGGTCATCCGGGTCCGGGCCGCCGGCGCGATCGCGTTCACCGTCACGCCGTAGCGGGCCAACTCGGCGGCCGCGACCATGGTCAACCCGAGGATCCCGGCCTTCGCCGTCGAGTAGCTGCCCTGGCCGACGCTGCCCAACAGGCCGGCGCCGGAACTGGTGTTGACCACCCGGGCGTCCACCGGTTCGCCGGCCTTGCCCCGGGCCCGCCAGTGCGCGGCGGCGTGGTGCAGGGTCGCCGCGTGGCCCTTCAGGTGCACCCGCAGCACCGCGTCCCACTCACCCTCGTCCAGGCTGACCACCATCCGGTCCCGCAGGATGCCGGCGTTGTTCACCAGCACGTCGAGGCGGCCGAACTCGCCGACCGCGTGCGCCACCAACCGCGCCGCGCCGGCCCAGTCGGCCACGTCCTCGCCGTCCGCGACGGCCTCGCCACCCGCCGCGCGGATCTCGGCCACCACCTCGGCGGCCGGCCCGGCCGAACCACCGGAGCCGTCCAGTGCGGCGCCGACGTCGTTGACCACCACCCGGGCCCCCTCGGCGGCGAAGGCCAGTGCATGCGCCCTACCCAGTCCCCGGCCGGCGCCGGTCACGATGACCACCCGCCCCGCGCACAGCCCGCTCACGCCGGCGCTCCTTCCGTGACCTGGGCGGTGGCCGCCGCCAGGAACGCCGGCCGCTCACCGCCGCCATGCACCGCGAGGGTGGCCCCGGAGACGTAGGAGGCCAGCGGCGAAGCTAGGAACACCGCGCAGGCGCCGACCTCGACGGGCTCGGCGAGCCGGCCCAGCGGCACCGTGGCGCCGACCGCCGCGACGCCGGCCTCGTCGCCGTAGTGCAGGTGGGCCTGCTCGGTGCGGACCAGACCCACCGCCAGCGCGTTCACCCGTACCTTCGGTGCCCACTCCACGGCAAGGGTGGCGGTGAGGTTCTCCAGGCCGGCCTTCGCGGCACCGTAGGCGGCGGTACCGGGGGACGGGCGGCGGCCGCTGACACTGCTCACCATGACGATCGCGCCGCCGCCGGCCTGACGCTGCATGACCGTGTTTGCGGCCTGCGACACCAGCAGCGGCGCGAGCAGGTTCAGCTGCAGGACGCCGGCGTGGAAGCGTGGCGAGGCGTCGGCGGCGGGCACCGGTGGCGACCCGCCGGCATTGTTCACCAGCACGTCGAGCCGGCCGTGCCGGCCCACGATGTCGTCGACGAGCGCGCTGACCTGGTCCGGCTCGCGCACGTCGCAGTGGATGAACTCGTCGGCGGGAGCCGGGGGAGTGGTGCGCCCGCAGGTCACCACGGTCGCCCCGGCCCGCCGGAACGACGCCGCGATGCCGGCCCCGACGCCCCGGCCGCCCCCGGTGACCAGCACGACCGCGCCGTCCAGCCCGAGCGCCAACCCGGTTACGGGCTCGGGCATCAGAGGCGCTCCAGGATGGTGCCGGTGGACAGCGCACCGCCGGCGCACATGGTGACCAGCGCGGTGGTCGCGTCCCTGCGCTCCAGCTCGTGCAGCGCGGTGGTGATCAGCCGGGTGCCGGTGCTGCCGACCGGGTGCCCGAGCGCGATGGCGCCGCCGTTGACGTTGACCCGCTCCGGGTCGGGCTCGTGCACCGCGGCCCAGGACAGCACCACCGACGCGAAGGCCTCGTTGACCTCGAACAGGTCCAGGTCGCCGATCTTCATGCCGGTGCGTTCCAGCACCCGCTCGGTGGCCCGGACCGGCCCGTCCAGGTGGTAGTACGGTTCGGCGCCCACCAGGCACTGGGCCAGGATCCGCGCCCGGGGGCGCAGCCCCAGCGCCGTGGCCCGGTCCTCGTCCATCAGAACCACGGCGGCCGCGCCGTCGGAGATCTGCGACGAGGTACCCGCGGTGTGCAGTCCGTCGGACAGCACCGGCTTGAGCCCGGCCAGCGCCGGCAGGCCGGTGTCCCGCAACCCCTCGTCCCGGGTCACCGTCCCGCCGGCGACCGGCACCGGCACCACCTCGCGGTCGAACCGGCCCTCCGCCCAGGCCGCCGCCGCCCGGGTCTGCGAGCGCAGCCCGAACCGGTCGACCTGAGCGCGGGTGAGCCCCCGGCGGGTAGCGATCCGCTCGGCGGCCAGGTACTGGTTGGGCAGGTCGATGTCCCAGGAGTCCGGGCGGGGCGTCCCCGCGCCGTCGCCGATGTTGGCCCGCAGCGGCACCCGGCTCATCGCCTCCACCCCGCACGCGACGCCGACGTCGATGGCCCCGGTGGCGATCAGCCCGGCGACCAGGTGGGTGGCCTGCTGCGCGGAACCGCACTGGCAGTCCACCGTGGTCGCACCGGTGGCCTCCGGTAGACCGGCGTGCAGCCAGGCGGTCCGGGTGATGTTGTTGGACTGTTCGCCGGCCTGGGTGACGCAGCCGCCGATGACCTGCTCCACGAGCGCCGGGTCGACGCCGCCGCGATCGAGCACGCCGCGCAGGGCGACGCCCAGGATCTCGGCGGCATGCAGCCCGGACAGCACCCCGCGGCGGCGCCCGATCGGCGTCCGCGCCGCCGCCACGATCACCGGACTGCCCATCGGTCTCCTCCCCGAGACTGATCGCGGCGGACTGAGAGACTCACCGCGACCGGATCAGCACAAAGGTAGAACACGTTCTTGTTAGCGACAACCCGGTGCCGGTCGAGGGGTTCACGCGGTCGGGCCGGTGTGCTTGACTGGAACTAGAACGTGTTTCATGTACCACTTTCATGTACCACCCTGGCAGGAGGTAGCCGTGGCCGTTGCCCGGATCCCCGAAGGCTTCGACTTCACCGACCCTGACCTGTACGCCGAGCGGGTGCCGCTGGCCGAGTTCGCCGAGCTGCGCCGCTCCGCGCCGGTCTGGTGGAACGCCCAACGACGGGGCAGCGCGGGCTTCGACGACGAGGGCTTCTGGGTGGTGAGCAGGCACTCCGACGTCAAGGAGGTGTCGCGCAACAGCGACGTCTACTCGACCTGGGAGAACTCCGCGATCATCCGGCTCGGCGAGGGCACCACCCGCGAGCAGATCGACATGCAGCGGTTCATCATGATCAACAATGACCCGCCGCAGCACACCGCGCTGCGCCGCATCGTGTCCCGGGGCTTCACCCCGCGCGCGGTGGACGGCCTGCGCGACGCACTGGCCGAACGCGCGCAACAGATCATGCGTACCGCGCTGTCCGAGGGCACCGGGGACTTCGTCACCGACGTGGCCTGTGAGCTGCCGCTGCAGGCCATCGCCGAGCTGCTCGGGGTGCCCCAGGACGACCGCCGCAAGATCTTCGAGTGGTCCAACCAGATGATCGCCTACGACGACCCCGAGTACGAGGTCGAGCCGGAGACCGCGGCGGTCGAGCTGCTGGGTTACTCGATGGCGATGGCGGAGGAGCGCAAGCGCTGCCCGATGGACGACATCGTCACCAAGCTCGTGCAGGCCGACGTCGACGGGCGCGGGCTGAACGCCGACGAGTTCGGCTTCTTCGTGCTGCTGCTCGCGGTGGCCGGCAACGAGACCACCCGCAACGCGATCACCCACGGCATGATGGCGCTGCTGGACAACCCCGAGCAGTGGGAGCGGTACAAGGCGGAGCGACCGGCCACAGCGGCCGATGAGATCGTCCGGTGGGCGACCCCGGTGGTGGCCTTCCAGCGCACCGCGAAGGTGGACGCGGAGCTCGGCGGCCAGCAGATCAAGGCCGGGCAGCGGGTCGGCATCTTCTACAGCTCGGCCAACTTCGACGAGGCGGTGTTCGACGCGCCGGAGCGTTTCGACATCGGCCGCGACCCGAACCCACACCTCGGCTTCGGCGGCAGCGGCGCCCACTTCTGCCTGGGCGCGAGCCTCGCCCGGCTGGAGATCGACCTCATCTTCAACGCGATAGCCGAGCACATGCCGGACATCAGCCGCGCCGGCCCGGAGCGCCGGCTGCGCTCCGGCTGGCTCAACGGCATCAAGGAGTTCCCGGTGACCTACGGAGGGGTGCGCTGATGCGGACCCGGGCGGCGGCGCTGCTGGAACAGCCGGGCAAGTGGCAGGTCGTGGACGTCGAGCTGGACGATCCGGCGGCGAACGAGGTGCTGGTGCGGTTCGTGGCCGCCGGGCTGTGCCACTCCGACGACCACGCGTCGACCGGGGACATGCCGATCGGCAGGCTGCCGCTGATCGGCGGTCACGAGGGTGCCGGGGTGGTCGAGGCGGTCGGCCCGGGGGTGCGTTCGCTGGCCGTCGGCGACCGTGTGGTGGCGCAGTTCGTACCGTCCTGCGGGCGCTGCGGGCCGTGCTCCTCGGGCCGGGGCAACCTCTGTGACCTGGGTATGTACGCGCTGGCCGGATCCATGACGGACGGCACCTTCCGGGCCCACGTGGACGGCGTCGACGCCGGCCAGATGACCATGGTGGGTACGTTCGCCGAGCACGCCGTGGTGCCCGAGTACTCGCTGACCAGGATCGACGACGACATCCCGTTCCCGGTCGCCGCGCTGCTGTCCTGCGGGGTGCCGACCGGGTGGGGCTCCGCCGAGTACGGCGCCGAGGTGTCCGCCGGCGACACGGTGATCGTGATGGGCACCGGCGGGGTGGGCATGAACGCGGTGCAGGCCGCCTCGGCGCGCGGCGCGGCGCACGTGATCGCGGTCGACCCGGTGGCGTTCAAGCGGGAGTCCGCCGCCCAGTTCGGCGCCACCCACAGCTTCGCCGACATCAACGAGGCGGCCGACTTCGCCCGGTCGGTGACCGGCGGGCAGGGCGCGCACTCGGCGATCGTGACCGTCGGCGTGACCACCGGCGAGCACGTGGCACAGGCGGTCAACGCGATCGGCAAGTTCGGCACCGTCGTGGTGACCGGCATCGGCGACATGAAGGACGAGGGCCTGCCGATCAACCTGTGGCTGCTGTCGATGATGCAGAAGCGGATCCAGGGCGTGATCTTCGGGATGGGCACCCCGCCGTACGAGATCACCCGGCTGGCCGGGATGTACCGGGCCGGGCGGCTCAAGCTGGATGAGCTGGTCACCACGACGTACCGGCTCGACGAGGTCAACCAGGCCTACGCCGACATGCACGCCGGGCGCAACATCCGCGGCGTCATCCTCCACGACCACTAACAGTGCTCCCGGTACTCGACGCCTACCCGCGGCAGTTCCCGGATACCGGTTGAGCGCGTTGGTGCCCGAGCACGGCGTACCGGCCAACCTCAGCGAGGGAGCGAGCTGGTGTGCTCGCGGTCGACCGCCTGCAACTCGCCGGGATCGAGCCCGAGCGCAGTGAGGACGGTCGGCGCTATCTGCGTTGTCTCGACCGGGGCGGGGTTGGACCGCCCGTGTTCGACACCGGGCCCGCTGATCAGGATCGGTACGTTCCGGGCCTGGGCATCAGCGCCGCCGTGCTCAGCAATCTTGCTCTTTCCCCCGGTATAGACGGTGCCGTTCTGTGCGATCCCGACGACGTCGGGAACTCGAGCGTCTCCAGGCGTGGCGTGAAAGTATGTTGCCGCCGCCTGGCCTGCCTCGATCTCGCTGAGTCCGGCGGAGGAGAATGGGCGGGCCTTATCACTGATGTCGGTGCCGGAACCGGACTGTGCGAGCAGGAAGGTGCGCGCGAAATCGGCCGCTGTCTGGGAATGGTCGGCTAGCCACAACAACATTCCGTCGTCGTCGGTGGAATGCACGACCAACTTTCCCGCACCTGGGTGGGCTGCCGCCCAAGCGGCGTTGAGGCCATCAAGGATCGGGGTATCGTCGATGCGAGTGAGCGCGGCCGGATTCATGGGGGACTGACCATGTTTGGACGACAGGATGATCGTCGTACTGCCGGTGAGCTGCTGGGCGTCGATTTCGCGGGTGAACGTCGCGAGCTGGCCATCGACGAAGTCGAG
>DASYLM010000493.1:0-11421 GCA_036009565.1 Pseudonocardia sp.
CGGCCTGCTCGATCGGCTCGAAGGAGTGCGTGGCCTTCGAGCCGACCAGGCCGCCGTCGTAGAGCAGCTGCACCCGCGCGGCCAGCCTGGCCGGCCGCGCCGCACCCGCCTGGGACAGCGCGGCGGTGAGTTCGCCCCGCAGCCACTCCCGGTGCGCGGTGACGACTCTTCGCCAGTTGGAACACCGTCCGGATGCGCTCGCGCGGACGGTCCTCGAGCCCAAGCACCGCACGCCGGTAGCCGTCCCGGTCGTTGGCGTCGGCTCGCTCCAGGTAGCTGGCCCGCTGGGCACTCGGCGGCCGCCGCCGGTGACCGGCCGCGCTGACCGGCCGCGCTGACGGGCCGCGCTGACGGGCCGCCGCTAGTTGACGCCCGCCGCGGCCGGCTCAGGCTGGTTGGCGGGCCTCGATGACCTGGGCCCGCTCGGCGGCCGAGGACGGGGTGGACGGGGGGCCCTGCAGCGGGACCGAGGTGGCGAGCGGGCGGCTCGGGATGGCCGCGCGCAGGGTCGGCGCGACCTCGCTCTGGAACAGCTCCAGCGAGTCCCGGTGCTCGGCCGGGCTCAGCCCGTCGCCGTCGGCGTGCAGGTGCGTCACCTCGTGGCCGAGCTCGGCGTGGTAGCGCTGCACCTTGTCGATGACCTGCGCCGGGCTGCCGATCAGCGCGGAGCTGCGCTCGACGAAGTCCTCCAGGGTCGGGAACACCACCGGCATGCCCAGCTTGCCGAACATCCGCAGCCGCGCCTCGTAGAGCGGTCGGAACGCCGCCAGCGCGTCCTGCGAGTTGCGCGCCAGGTAGAAGCCCGCGGTACCGGCGCCCACCAGCGCGTCGGCCGGGTCGTGGCCGTAGTGCACCCAGCGCTCCCGGTAGTAGCGCACCAGCTCGGCGTAGGGCTCGACCGGGTTGGTCACGTTCGCCGAGAACAGCGGGTCGCCGTAGCGGGCGGCCAGTTCCACCGAGTCACGGCTCGTCGCGCTGCCGTGCCAGACCCGGACCGGTTGCTGCAGCGGGCGCGGCCAGACCTCGGCGTCGGTCAGCGACGGGCGGAACTGTCCCGACCAGGTCACCCGCTGCTCGCGCCAGAGCCGGCGGAACAGCTCGTAGCTCTCCCGGTTGCGGTCCCACTGGTCCTCGGGGGTGACGTGGAACAGCTCGGCCTGGGCGGACCCGTTGCCCTTGCCGATGATCAGCTCGAGGCGGCCGTCGGCGAGGTGGTCCAGCGTGGCGTAGTCCTCGAAGGCACGCACCGGGTCCAGGAGGCTCAGCGTGGTCACCCCGGTGAACAGCCGGATCCGCTCGGTGCGCGCGGCCAGGTGGCTGAGCACCACCGGCGGTGCGGAGGAGAAGAACGGCCGCTCGTGGCGCTCGCCGACGGCGTACCCGTCGAAGCCGAGCTCCTCGGCCAGCACCGCGTGGTCGACGACCCGGCGGAACCGCTCGTGCGGGGACGGGGTGCGCCCAGTGACCGGGTCGGGCCCGTTCGAGATCAGCGTCAGGATGAGGAACTTCATGCGGCACCTCGGCGAGTGGGGGCGAGAGGGTGGGGTCTGCCTCAGCCCGGACAGGCCGCGCTGGCCACCCGCAACAGGTCCACGTGCCGGCGGTAGCGGCAGCCACCATTGCCGTAGAACGCGCGCACCCGGCCTCCATCGCTTGCTTTTTCGAAGCTACGCGTGCGACCTCGGCGTTTCAACGTGCGTGTTGTGGGTCACGCCGGCCGGCTTCAGGTCCCGGTCGCGGGCGGCCCGCCGACGAACTCGAGCACGGCGCGGGCCAGTACGCCGTCCGGGTCGGCGAGCGCGTCGAGCACGCTGAAATGGTGGCCGGGCAGCGGGGTGAACTCCACCGGCAGCCCATTCTCCCGGCAGGCCGCCGCCCAGTCCCTGGACTGGCGCCGCAGCTCGGCCGTCTCGCCGGTACCGACCGCGGCCAGCGTCGGCGGCAGCTGTGCGGGCAGGTGTAGCTGGGGGCTGAGCGCGGCCGCCTCGGAGGCGGTGAGCTGCAGGTACGGGGCGAGGTAGGTATAGGGCAGCGGCCGCAGGTCGAACAGCCCGCTGATCGGGATGGCGGCGCGGAACGGCTGCGCCGGCAGCCCGTACCGGCCGGCCCAGTCGGTACCGAGCAGCGCGGCCACCGCATGCCCGCCGGCGGAGTGCCCGGCGAGCACGATGTTGTCCCGGTCGATGCCGAGCTCGTCGGCGTGGTGCCACAGCCAGGCGAACGCGGCCCGGTGTTGCCGCACGATCTCGGTGACGCTCACCTCGGGGCACAGCGCGTAGTTCTCCACCACGGTGGTGATGCCGTGCGGTGCCAGCCCGTCGGCGAGGTAGCTCCACTGCTTGCTGGTGGTGCGCATCCAGTAGCCGCCGTGCACGAACAGCACCGCCGGCCCGGGCCGCGCACCCGGCGAACCGGGGAAGATGTCCAGCGTCTCGGCCAGGGTGGGCCCGTAGGGCACGTCGAGGCGGCAGTCCAGCCGTTGCCGGGTGGCCTCGCTGCGCCGGTCCCAGCTGGCCGCGACCTCGGGGAAACCGGGGGTCGCGGCGCGGAGGTTGTACTCGGCGTCCAGCTGCTCGACCGTCGCGAACCCGCGGTACAGCGGCACGGCGCTACGCCTCCCGCCGGGCGAAGTTCCGCAGCGCGCGCAGGAAGTCGATCTCCCGGAAGGCCGGCCAGTACGCCTCGCAGAAGTGCAGCTGGGAGTAGGCGCTCTGCCAGAGCAGGAAGTTCGACAGCCGCTGCTCACCGCTGGTGCGGATGACCAGCTCGGGGTCGGGGCGCCCGGCGGTGTACAGGTGCCCGGCGATGTCCTGCTCGGTGAGCGTCCCGGCCAGCTCGGTCAGGGTGCCGCCGGCCGCGCCCGTCTCGTGCAGCAGCTCACGCAGCGCCTCGACGATCTCCTGCCGGCCGCCGTAGCCCACCGCCAGCGTCACGTGCGCGCCGGTGCGGCAGTGCCGGGTCGCGTCGGCGGCGTCCTTCAGCGCCCGCGCCGTGGAGTCCGGCAGCACGTCCAACAGACCGGCGAGCTGCACCTGCCAGGTGGGCTCCGGCTTGATCAGCCGCTCGGCCACCACCTGCTCGATGACCTCCATCAGGAACGCCACCTCGGCGTCGCCGCGGCGGGTGAGGTTCTCGGTGGAGCAGAGGAAGACCGTCACGTGCTTGATGCCCATGCTCTCGCACCAGGCCAGCACGTTGTCGACGTGTTCCGCGCCGTAGCGGTGCCCGAGGCTCAGGTTGGCCAGGCCCATCTGCCGGGCCCACCGCCGGTTGCCGTCCATGATCAGGCCGATGTGCCGGGGGAGGCGGCGGCCGGCGAGCTGGCGGCGCATCCGGCGGGCGTACCAGTTGTAGGCCAGGCCGGTCAGGCGCGTCCTTGCCAGCTGCTCGGCCATCCGCTCGGTCAACTGCCCGCCTCCGCCGGCGCTCATGGGGTCACCGCGATGAACAGGAACGACGCGAAGATCAGCAGGTGCACCGCGCCCTGCAGCACGGTGGCGCGCCCGGCCACCACGGTGAGTGTGCCGACCAGCATGCTCAGCGCGAGCAGGATCATCTCGGTCGCGCTCAGTCCCAGCACCAGGGGACCGGGCAGCCAGATCGTGGCCACCGCGATCGCCGGAATGGTCAGCCCGATGCTGGCCAGCGCCGAACCCATGGCCAGGTTGAAGCTGGTCTGCAGCCGGTTGCGGGACGCCGCGCGGACCGCGGCCAGGGTCTCCGGCAGCAGCACGAGCAGCGCGATCGCCACACCCACCACGGACAGCGGGGCGCCGGCCGCGCGCACGCCGGACTCGATCGCCGGCGACACCGACTTCGCCAGGCCGACCACCGCGACCAGGGACACCACGAGCAGCCCCAGGCTGATCAGCGCCTCCCGGGTGGCCGGCGGAGCCTCGTGCGAGTCCTCCGGGCCGTCGAGCGGCCCGTCGGAGCTGTCACCGGAGCCGACTCTGGAGCCCCCGTCGGGGATGACCGGCAGGAAGTAGTCGCGGTGGCGCACCGTCTGCACGAACACGTAGACCGAGTACAGGGCGAGGGAGACGACCGCGGCAAAGGCCAGCTGCGGGCCGGAGAAGGTCGGCCCCGGCGACGTCGTGGTGACCGTGGGGAACACCAGGCACAGGGTCGCCAGGGCCGCGACGGTGGCCATCGAGCCGCTGCTGCCCTCGGCGTTGAACGACACCACGCCGTGCCGCAGCGCACCGACCACCAGGCACAACCCGACGATGCCGTTCCCGGTGATCATCACGGCGGCGAAGACGGTGTCCCTGGCCAGGGTGGCCGTCTCCGGCCCGCCGCCGAGCATCAGGCTGAGGATCAGGCCGACCTCGATCACCGTCACCGCGACGGCCAGGATCAGCGAACCGAGCGGCTCGCCGACCCGCAGCGCGACCACCTCGGCGTGGTGCACGGCGACCAGCACCGCGGCGATGAGCACCGCGCCCACCAGCGCAATCACCAACGCCGGCAGGCTCCGTCCCCAGATCAGCGCGAGCAGCACCAGCGCCAGCACCGGAGTGCCGGCCGTCCGCCAGTTGGAGTGGGTTGCGGCCGGCGCAGACGAGCTAATCGGCCGGCCTGTGCGTAGGACTCACGGTGGGTCACTCTATAGATGCGCCTGTGACCCCAGTTCTGCACCGGTGTGGAGCCCGCTCAGGGGCGTGCGTACCAGCCGTACCAGTCTCGGCTGGCCGCGGAGAAGTAGTGCTGCGGCGGGACCTGCTCACCGGGGAAGAGCTGGAACCCCTTCGGCGGGCCGTGCGGGTTGCGGTGGAAGTAGGCGCCGCTGACCCAGGCCGGGTTGATGTCCAGCTCCATGCCGTTGACCACGCCGGCGGCCTTCAGCAGGCTGCCCAGAGTGCACACGGACAGTGCGGGTCCGCCCACGTAGACCTCGGCGCCGTCGGCGGTCACACCGAACGCGGAGCGGTGGATGAACGCGGCCTGGCCGATCGTGCTGCCCCATTCCGCCGTGCCGCCGCTGGAACAGGTCGGGTTCACCGTGCCGTGGTCGACGAGCAGCACCAGGTTCTGCCGGACGCTGGCCACCTGGGGCCCCATCCGGACGTCGGTGTTCCAGGCGCCGACGTGCGCGGTGCCGTCGCTGTTGAGCACCAGGCTCGCGGCTCCGTCGCGCAGCGGGCGCACCGTCCGGCCCTCGCTGAAGTACCCGCCGCGGCTCGCGTTGAGCCGGAACCCGGCGTTGAACGCGGCGACGACCTTCGTCTGCAGTGCCGGCGTGATGAAGTCGGGTGCCTTCCAGCTGCCGCCCGGATCAGTGAAGCCGGGGTGCAGCTGGCCACGGACGAATGTCGGGTCCAGCCACATCAGACCGGCGACGAACGAGGTGTGGTCGGGGTCCGGGCGCAGCGAGGCCACCTCGACCGCCGGGTGGCCGTGCACCGTGGCGACCGCGTGCCACACGCCTTCACCGGGCAGCGCGGGGGCGTGCGCCAGCGGCTGCATGGTGGCCGGAGCGGGCAGCCCGCCCGGCCCGGCGGCCCTGATGTGCTCGGGGGCAACGATCCCCGGCGGCGCGGCGATCCCGCCGACCGGCTCGCCACCGGTGGGCGGCGGCCGGTACTGCTCCTTCTCCAACCAGGTGATCAGGGCGTCGAAGCCGTGGTCGCGGCCCCACTCGGCAAGTCGCGCGGCCGCGCTGTCGGTGCCGGGTGCGGTCAGCGCGCCGGTCACCGACCAGCCGGTGAGCAACAGCAGCAGGACCACCGCGGTGGCGAGCAGGCGCAGGATCAGCCGGGCCCGCCCGGACAGCGGCCGGGTACGCCGGGACAGCCAGGCGCCGGAGCGCAGCCAGGTGCGCCGGGACAGCCAGGCCCGGCCGGGCAGCCAGGCCCGGCCGGGGGCAACCATCGGTTCGGGGTCGGTCGCGCCGGTTGCCGGTTCGGGGCCGGGCGCGCCGCTCGGACCGGTGACCGACTCGGTCTCCGGGGCCTCGACCGTGACCGGGAACTGCTCGGTCTCATCGTTGCTGGGAAGCGACGCGGAGCCGCCGGGTATGAGGATCCGCACCCGGCCAGTCTCTCCTTCGGAAACTGAGAACCGTCCACGGGATGCCCGGCGGGTGGTTCGCGGTGAGTTCGATCATCACTCGGCAATAGGCCACCGGGGCGGTGCCGTCGCGCCCAAATAGTCACTCCCAGTGACAGAACTGGTGCCGAACCGCCCATTGATTCCCTCTTTCCGAGGCGTGTCGGTACTTGGAGTAGCCCGAGCTCGTCACCTTTCCCAGGTCGTCTCGTTGATCCGCCTGGATTCGGCGGGAAGGACGGGAATGGGTAGGCACCTCGGAACGCGTGGCTGGCGGGCCTCGGTCTCCGCGCGCGTTGCCACTGTGATCGGGATCGTCTGCGTCCTCGCTATCGCGGTTGCGGTGCCCGCCATGGCCGACGACAACTCCGACGGAGACTCGTCCGCCCAGAGCGCTTCCGACAGTGGTTCCTCCGACAGCGACTCGTCCGACAGTGACCCGTCCGACGACAACCCCGACAGCGACGCCCCCGAGGTGGCCACGTACGAGAGCACGCCCTGCACGGAAAGTGCCCGGGCGTGCGTCGACCTGGCCAAGCAGCAGGCCTGGCTGCTCGATGACCAGGGCAAGGTCACCCTGGGCCCGGTCCCGGTGAGCTCCGGCGGTCCCGGCAAGGAGACCCCGATCGGCACGTTCAACGTGCAGTGGAAGGACAAGAACCACAAGAGCCAGGAGTTCAAGCTGCCGAACGGGCAGGGCGCGCCGATGCTCTGGTCGGTGTTCTGGGCCGACGGCGGGATCGCCTTCCACGGTGGCAGCGTGCGGCGTGCCTCCGCGGGCTGTGTCCACCTGAACGACGCGGATGCGCAGACCTTCTACAACACCCTGCAGCTAGGCGACGAGGTGCAGGTGCACTGAGCCACTGGCTCAGGGGCTCAGCGGGGCAGTGACTCAGCGGGGCAGTGACTCAGCGGGGCAGGGGCAGCGTGGCCCGGACCGTGGTGCCCCGACCGATCTCGCTGTCGATCTCGATCGAACCCCGGTGCGCGGCGGCGCGCTCGCGCATCGACTGCATCCCCAGATGGCCGGGCCTCGGCTCGCCCGGCTCGAACCCGACACCGTCGTCGCCGATCTCCAGCTCCACCTTCGTCCCGGTCGTCGCCAGGCGCACCTCGACGTGTGAGGCATGCGCGTGCTTCACCGCGTTGTGCAGCGCCTCCTGCGCTATCCGGTACAGCGTCTCCTTGAGCGGCAGCGCCAGCTCCGGTTCCGCGCACAGGTCCGCACCCACGGTGAGCTGGTGCCGCGTCCGCAGTACCGCCACCCGTTTCTCCAGCGCGGCGACCAGCCCCTCGGCGGCCAATGACTCGGGGCGCAGCTCGAAGATCAGCGAGCGCATCTCGGTCATGCCCGCCTCGGCCAGTGACAGCACGTAGTCCAGCGGCTCGGTGAGCTGCTCCGGGCTGTGCTCGGCCAGCGCCCGGGCGGTCCGCGCGCCCAGCGCGATGCCGTAGAGCGCCTGGGACACCGAGTCGTGCAGCTCGCGGGCCAGCCGCTGGCGCTCCTCGAGGCCGGCCTTGCTCTGCGCCTCGGTGAGCAGCCGGGCGTTCTGCACCGCCACCGAGCCCTGGTCGGCCACCGCGCGCAGGAACGCGATGTCGTCCGGCGACGGCTCGACGCCCCTCGGGTAGTAGGCGTTCACCGAGCCGAAGCCGCGGTCGCGGGAGGCCAGCGGGACCACGGCCACGGTGTCCCACTCGGCCTCGCGGAGCATGCCGTGCAGGGGGGCCAGCGCGGGGTCTTCCAGGTTCCGCCGCACCACGTCGTGCATGATCAGCGGCTCGTGGGTGAGGTAGGTCTGGTGCGACGGGTCCACCCCGTGGTCCCAGCAGCGCTCGACGATCTCGGCGTACCCGTCCGGCAGCCCGGCGCTGGCGACCACCCTCGGCTGGCCGCTGTCCTGGTCCAGCACGAACGCCGAGCAGGCGACCGCCGGGGTGGCGCCCAGTACCGATCTGGTGATCACGTCGAGGGTGTCGCACAGCGCCTGGTTCACCGTCAGGCTGGCAGCCACCGCGGACAGCGCCGACACGCGCTTCTCCAGCAGCTCGAACGCCTGGGTGCGCTCGGTGTCGTCGCGCACCACGCCCAGGATGTGCGGGCGGCCCTGGAAGGTGAACGCCGAGCCGTGCACCTGCACCGGGAAGGTGCTGCCGTCCTTGCGCACGTCGACCGCGAGCGAGCGGGGTCGCTCGCCGGCGATGATGGCGGCGGTGTAGTCCGACCGGGCCTGGTGGTGGTCCGGGTGTATCCAGGTGGTGGCCTTGCGGCCGAGCAGCTCGTCGGGCCGGTACCCGTGCATCCGGTAGAAGGCCGGGTTGGCGCGGACCAGCTTCCAGTCCAGGTCGGTGATCACCAGGCCGTCCCCGGTGGCCTCGAAGACCTGGCGGTACTGCATCTGCTGCTCGCGGAGCTGGTCCTCGGCGCGCTGGCGGTGCACCGCCGCGCTCAGCGTGCTGGCGGACGCGCGCAGGGCGTCGACCTCGGTGGCCGACCAGACCCGTTGCCGGCTGCACTCGTCGAAGCCGACGAAACCCCACCAGCGGCCCTCCACGAACACCGGCACCAGGACGATCGACAGGATGCCCTGCGCTTCCAGCAGCGCCCGCTCGCTGACCGGGAGGTCCGAGACGCTGCCGGCGATCACCTCGCCCGACGAGAGCAGCCGGGCGGCGTGGGCGAAGCCGGCGTCCTCGAACGACATCGCGGCGAGGTCGGCGTTGTCGATCTGTGGCTCGATGCCCGGCGCCACCCACTCGTGCGACTGGCTGGTCCACTGGGTGCCGTCCGCGCCCCGGAAGTTCTCGAAGATGTACACCCGGCTCACCGCGGCGGCCAGGCCGAGCCGGGCCATCACCTCGTGGATGTGCACCCGCCAGGACGAGTGCGACTCCAGGAACCGGTGCGCGGCGAAGCGGACCGCCTCCAGGATCGCGTCCCGGCGGCGCAGCTCGGCCTCGGCCTCGGTCCGCTCGGTGATGTCCCTGGCGTGCAGCACGATGCCCTCGACGTCCGGGTCGTCGAGCAGGTTCACCGGCACCACCTCGAAGGAGTGCCAGGAGCCGTCCGTGTGCCAGAGCCGGCTGCGGAAGGGGGCGGCATCGGCCGGGTCGGTGGCGATCCGGGCGATCGCGTCCTGGAGCGCGGCCAGGTCGTCCGGATGCACCGGCATCGTCACGTCCGCACCGACCGCCCGCTCCGGCGGCAGGTCGAGCAGCCGGCGCAGGGACGGGGCGGCGTACCGCAGCACCCCGGCGGCGTCGATCACCACGGTGACGTCGGAGGAGTTGAGCAGGATGGACCGGAAGCGGCGTTCGCTGCGCTGCAACTGCTCCTCGGCCTCGGTGCGGTCGGTCGCATCGATCGCGACCTGCACGATGCCGATGACCTCGTCGCCCCGGCGCAGCGGTGAGAGCACCAGGTCCCAGTGCGACAGCATGTCGTCGTCGAGCTGGTGCGGCACGCTGCGGTAGAACCGGGTCTCGCCGGCCAGCACGACCTTGGCCAGTGCCCAGAACCGGTCCTCGGCGCCGGGGAAGTAGCTGAACAGGCTGCGCCCGGTCTCCAACGGGCCGGCCGTGGCGGCGCCGTGCCGTTCGACTAGCTGCGCGAACTGGTCGTTGAACTTGTGCAGGATCAGGTCGGGGTCGTACACCGCGACACCGACCGGCGCGCGGTCGAACATCACCCTCAGCAGTTCGCCCCGGTCCAGCAGGTCGTCGGTGTTGGTCTTCGATCGCGCCGCTCCCGGGTCGGGCGCGGTCCCCGGAGCCGGTCCCGGCACCGGTTCGCGGGTGCTCATGGGTTGCCGCTGAGGTTGGATTCCGAGACCAGGCCGATCCGTACCGCGTACAGCGCCGCCTGGGTCCGGCTCTGCAGGCCCAGCTTGCTCAGCAGGTGGCTGACGTGGGTCTTGACCGTGCGCTCGCCGATGTTGAGGGTCCGGCCGATCTCGCGGTTGGTCAACCCGGTGGCCAGCGCGCGCAGTACCTCGGTCTCCCGCCCGGTCAGCGACTCGGGGTTGTCCGGGGCGCGGACCTCGCGGACCAACCGGGCGGCCGCCTCGGGGGCCAGCTGGACCTGTCCCTTCGCGGCGGCCTTGATCGCCTTGCAGAGCTGTTCCGCCTGGGTGTCCTTGAGCAGGTAGCCGATCGCGCCGGCCTGCACCGCGCCCACCACGGAGGCGTCCTCCAGGACGCTGGTCAGTGCCAGTACCTCGGTGTTCGGCACCTCCGCGCGAATGCGCTGGGTCGCGGCGATCCCGTCGGTGCCCGGCATCAGCAGATCCATCAGCACCACGTCGGGGGTCAGCGCGCGGGCCATCTGGATCGCCTCGGCGCCGTTCGCGGCCTCACCGACCACCTCGAGCTCGGCGTCGAGCTTCAGAAACATCCGCAAGCCCTGCCGAACCACGCTGTGGTCGTCGACGATGAGCACCCGAACCGGCACCGCCACCTCCGCCTCTTGGCCGATCTCACCTCGGCCGAAGGCCGGTGCCCGGTCGGCCGCACGCCCGGTGTGTTCAACTCGGCCGGCTGCTTGAGTCTAGGTGTGTGGAGGCCTTTCGGAGGATTCGGCTGCTTTTGGTCGATGACCAGCCGGCGGTCCTTCGCGGCCTGCGGATGTGGCTGGCCCTCGAGCCCGATCTGATGGTGGTCGGCGAGGCGGCGAGCGGCGCTGACGTGGGTGGCCTCATCGAGTCACTGCTGCCCGACGTCATCCTGATGGACGTGGAGATGCCCGGGCTGGACGGGGTCGACGCCACCGCCGTGGTGCACGCGCTGCGCCCGGCGCTGCCGGTGGTGATCCTGAGCCTGCACGACGACATCGAGACGCGGGCCCGGGCCTGGGTGGCCGGCGCGGCCGCGTTCGTGGCCAAACACGAGGTCGAGCCCGTGCTGGTGCGCACGATCCGCGATGTCGCGCGCTGGCACAGCCAGAACGGCTGCTGACGTCAGAACGGCCGCTCAGGTCAGAACGGCCGCTGACGTGTCGCCGGCCGCCGATCGACAGACTGTCGACACACCGATGGCCCGCACCCCGAGGGAGCGGGCCATCAGCTCGCGGGTGCCTGTTAGTTCTTGTGGATGTGCACGGTCACGTTCATTCCGGGTACCAGGGCGAGGCCGCTGGTGTTGGTGAAGGCGACGCGCACCGCGATCACCTGGGTGACCTTCTGGAAGTTGCCGGTGCTGTTGGACTCCGGGAACAGCGAGAACTGGTTCGCCGCCGCGCCCTGGATCTCCGAGACGATGCCGGTGACCGGGGTGCCGGAGAAGGCGTCGACGTCGATGTCGACCTGGGCGCCGGGGTGGATGTCGGCGACGTCGGTCTCGTCGACCCGGGCGGTCACGTAGATCTTGTTGAAG
>DASYLM010000494.1:0-18626 GCA_036009565.1 Pseudonocardia sp.
CGGGTGCCAGGGTGGCGGCGGCCGGCGTCGGGGTCGCCGAGGGCGGCAACCCGAACCTGGCCGGCGACGCGGTGACCGCCGTGCTGCTGGCCGAGGCCGCCACCCGCGCCGCGGGTCAGCTGGTACTGATCAACGTCGAGCGCGGCGGGCTGGACCCGGCGTTGGCCGCGCGGGCCCGGGAGCTCACGGAGTCCGCCACGCGATCCGGTCGCGCACTGGCTCTAATTGCCGATAAGGCAATAATCGACCCAGGAATGTAACCGGCTCCCTCTGCCGAAAGGCGATCTAGCCCAGGAAACTGGCTATTGCCTTCAATGCGCCGCATTTTGGCAACGGTGTGTCCACTGAGGGTTTACAGCCTCCGTCCGGTGCAGCATGATGTACATCACAACAGGATGGCCCGGGAACCCGCTGAATCAGCCGGGGGGTGGGGGCCTGATCAGCACACGTGGACCACGCCGACCTGGGTCGGTCGCATCTCACTGGCCAACCGGATAAGTCGACCGGGTATGTCGACCGCATAAGTCGACCGGATTCGAGACGACCGGACGAGGAGAACCCGATGGAACCTGTTGAGCCGGACGCCCCCATCGGCGGGTGGGCCACCGCCGAGGTCGAGGAGCGCCACCTCCTGAAGGCCATGTCCTGGTGGGACGGCTTCATGATCGCGCTGGCCAACCCGGGATTCCTGGTGGCCGCGCTCGGCGGCTCGATCGCGGGCCTCGGCACCACCGGCGCACTGGTGCTGTGGCTGGTGTCGGTGCTGTTGGGCAGCTTCCAGAACAACATCTATGCCGAGCTGGCCACGATGTTCCCGGAGAAGTCCGGTGGTATCGCGGTGTACGCCCACGAGGCCTGGCGCAGGTACTTCTCGCCGATCGGCCCGCTGGCCACCTTCGGCTACTGGTTCGCCTGGTCCACCGTGCTGTCCATCAGCGGCCTGGTCTGCGGCACGCTGATCGCCGCCGAGTTCTTCCCGACCGCGACCTGGTCGGCCAGCGGCGGGCATTTCCACATCGACCTGCCGGTGACCATCGCCATCGTCATGCTGCTGCTGGTCTGGGTGTTCAACGCAAGAGGCATCCGGTCCACCGTGTGGTTCTCCTACATCACCGGCATTCTGCTGATGATCCCGCTGCTGGTCATGATGCTGCTGCCGTACCTGACCGGGGCCTGGCACGCGTCGAACATGAGCTGGGACATCGGCGCGAACGGCGGCGTCGGCCTCGCCCTGACCTGGCTGTACTTCATGGGCTGGTCCGCCTACGGCTTCGAGGCCTGCGCCACCGTCGCGCCGGAGTACCGCGACACCGCCACCGAGACGCCCAGGGCACTGCGTGCGTCGGCGGCGTTCTCGGTGTTCGTCTACGCCCTGCTGCCGCTCGGGCTCGGCGGCACGCTGGGCACCGAGAAGGTGGCCGCCGACAAGACGTTCATCGTGTTCTACAAGGACGCGCTGGACGCGCTGGCCGGGAACGTGTTCGGCGGTGTGCTCGTGGTGTGCATGGTCGCCGGCATCGTGCTGACGATGAGTACCGCGACGCTGGATGGCTCCCGCGCGCTGTACGGCATCGCACTGGACGGCATGACGATCAAATGGTTCGCCTATCTGAACAAGCACAACGTCCCGGGCCGGGGCATGGCGGTCGACGCCGTCATGAACATATTCCTGGTGGTGTTCTTCGGTTCGGCGATCGAGATCCTCGCGGCCGGCAACCTCGGTTACATGGCGGCGCATTTCTTCGCGCTGACCGGATTCCTGCTGTTGCGCCGGGACCGCCCGCTCTGGCCGCGCCCGATCAAACTGTCGAAGGCCTGGCTGCCGATCGCGGGCATTCTCGCGGCGGCGAACCTGCTGTTCATCATCTGCGGCGGCTTCATCTTCGCGGACACCTACGGCTACGGGCTGAGCAAGACGATGATCGGCGCCAGCGTCCTGGTGCTCGCGCTGGTGCTGTACTTCTACCGGCGCATCGTGGAGGACCGCACGCACATCCAGTGGCGCGAGCCGACGCCGTCGGTGCCGGCCGGCCACGCCGTCGAGGCGGGCTGAGCGATGCGCGAGCAGACCCGTACCGGCCGCCCGACGGCCGAGCGCCCCTCCGTGCGTGACCGGCTGGCCAGCCACGAGCGGCCGGGCTCGATGCGCAAGGGGCCGCCGATCACCGTGCGGTGCCCCTGCGGGGAGCGCCGCGAGCTGGGCTACGGCGAGGTGTGGCGCTGCACCTGCGGCCGCCGCTGGGACACCGCCCAGGTCGACGCCACGCAGTACGCCAGGCTGCGCCGGGTGCAGCTGCGGTTCCGCATCCTGCCGGTGTGCCTGGGGTTGGCGACCTCGTTGGCCGGGCTGTTCTTCCTGCTCACGCACAACACCTTCTCGCTGTTCGTGCTGCTGCCGGCGGTGCTGGTGCTGTGGGGCATGGTGCTGCGCCCGATCCACCGACGGCGTTACGCGGCCGCGCTCGGCGAGCTGCCGCGCTGGGAGCTCCGCTCCGGGTGAGAGTCCAGCCATGAACACGCAGACGAAGAGCTGGGCCGGGGGACCGTTCTGGGGGCTCGGTTCGGAATGGGACCCGGACTGGCTGCTCACCGACCGGCACCGCGAGCTGCGGGCCACCGTGATCGAGCTGTGCGCGAGCGAGATGCGGGCCAACGCGGAGCGCTCCGACGACGAGCTGCGGTTCCCCCGGCGCAACCTGGAGCTGCTCGGTGAGCACGGCTTCCTGGGGCTCACGGTGCCCGAGGAGTACGGCGGGCTGGGTGCGGACCACCTGGCGTTCGCGCTGGTCGCCGAGGCGATCGCGCGCTACGGCTGCGCGTCCACCGCGATGTGCTTCGTGATGCACACCGCCGCCGTCCAGGCGATCATGCTGCGGCCCACGCCGGAGCTGCTGGACCGCTACATCCGGCCGCTGAACACCGGGCGGATCGGCACCCTGTCCTACTCCGACCCGCGCACCGGCGGCCACTTCTGGTTCCCGATGTCGTCGGCCGCGGAGCGGGAGAACGGCTCGTACCGGGTCCGCAAGAGCTCGTCGTGGACCACCTCCGGCGGTTTCGCCGACTTCTACGTCATCCAGACCACCAGCCCGGACTTCACCGGCTACCACGACCTGTCGGTGTTCGTGGTGGACGCCGACGTGGTGGCGGCCAAGCCGTCCACCTGGGACGCCCTGGGGCTGCGCGGCAACCAGTCCGGCGCGGTCGAGGTGGTCGCCGCGCTGGTACCGGAGGAGCAGCTGATCGGCCCGGTCGGCGACGGCGCGGAGTCGAACGACGAGGTGGTCGACCCCTGGTTCCTGCTCGGGTCGTCGTCGGTGTGGAACGGCATCGCGATGGGCGCGGTGGACATCGCCAAGCGGCACACCACCGGCAGGGTGCACGACGACACCGGGCTGCGGGTGTGCGACTACCCGACCATCCAGGACTACGTCGGCGAGGCGGTGATCGACACCAACACGGCCCGGCTGGCGGCGTTCTCGGTGGCCGCCGCGCTGGACCGGGTCACCGACGGCAACACCAGGGTGCTGCAACCGGGGGACACCGCGCGCGCGGCGTACCTGCACTGGTGCTGGCAGCTCAAGTTCACCGCCGCGAAGAACGTCACCGGCGTGGTGGACCGGATGCTGCACGCCTGCGGCGGCTCCGGCTACCGGCGCGACCTGGAGCTGGAGCGCTACCTGCGGGACGGCAAGGCGGGCTGGGTGATGGGCCCGTCGAACGAGGTGCTGCGCCAGTTCGTCGGCCGCTCCGTGCTGCTGGGCTTCGACTCGGTCGACTACTGGAACCAGGCCGTGGACCGGCGCGCACTGGCCAACGAGACGAAGAAGCTGGACGCCGCCGGCAAGCGGGCGCTGGCCGGGCAGCTGCTCGCGGACGCGGCGGCCAGCGAGGCGGCGGCCGCGACGGCGGGCCAGGCGGAGGAGGCGACCCCATGACACTCGCGCCGAACCGGCCCCGGCTGTTGCTGCCCGGGCTGCTGCCCCGCGACCCGGGTCTGGAGCGCTACCGGGTGCGCCCCGGCGGGTTGACCGCGGTGCCGATGGCCGCCGGCGACCAGCTCACCGTGCTCGACCCGCAGGGCCGCCAGAGCGCCGAGCTGACCCTGCTCGCCGACGTGGCCGGCCTGACCCAGGACGCGCCGGCGACCGTGCTGCGCGAGCTGGCCGCCGCCGGTGCCGGCCCGGTGCTCGGGCTGCTCGCCGGGGCCGGGCTGGACCCGGCTCGGGCCAGGGCCGCCCGGTTGTTCGGCGAGTGGTCCCCGGCCGGCGCCACCGAGGTGCTCACCGCGGACCGGGACACCGTCGCGCTGGTCGCCGCGCCGGCCAGGCCGATGCGGGTGTCCGACGAGGCGGCCAACCCGCCGACCGAGCTGCTGCTGGAGCTGCGCCGCGCCGTGCCCCGACCGGCGGGCGAGCCGGTGCTGCTGCCGCCGCCGCTGGCCGAGCCGGTGCTGGACCTGCGCATCGATGCCGCCACCGCGAGCAGCTACCAGGTCAAGGCCGGCCAGTACATCCAGGTGATCGACGTCGAGGGCCGGCAGTGCTCGGACTTCCTGGCCTTCGCCGAGCGCCGCCTGGACGACGGCGTCGAGTGCGGCCTGGACGCCACCACCACCCGGTACTTCATGGGCAACGCCTACCCACAACCCGGGCTGTACGGCAAGTTCTACGATCCCGACGCCCAGCCGCTGGTGGACATCGTCCGGGACACCGTGGGCCGCCACGACACCTTCGGACTGGCCTGCAACGCGAAGTACTACGAGGACATGGGCTACCCGGGGCACGTCAACTGCACGGACAACTTCAACTCCCAGCTGGGCGGGTACGGCATCGCGCCCCGGGTCGGCTGGCCGGCGCTGAACCTGTTCTACAACACCGACTTCGACGCCAACCACCAGCTGGTCTTCGACGAGCCGTGGTCACGCCCGGGCGACTACGTCCTGATGCGCGCGGCCACCGACCTGGTCTGCGCCTCGTCGGCCTGCCCGGACGACATCGACCCGGCGAACGCCTGGGTGCCCACCGACGTGCACGTGCGGGTCTACCCCGCTGATGATCCCGCGAGGAGGACGTTCTCCATGGCCATCGCGCACCGCGTGACCCCGGACGCCGAGCCGGAGCTGACCAGGGAGACCGGCTTCGCGCCGCGGGTCCAGGCGCTGACCCGCCAGCTCACCGAGTACCGCGGCTTCTGGTTGCCCAACAGCTTCGACGGCCACGGCGCGCAGGAGGAGTACTGGGCCTGCCGGGAGCGGGCGGCGGTGATGGACCTGTCCCCGCTGCGCAAGTTCGAGGTGCTCGGACCGGACGCGGAGGCGCTGCTGCAGGCCACCCTGACCCGCAACATCCGCAAGCTCTCGCACGGGCAGGTCGTCTACTCGGCGATGTGCAACGAGACCGGCGGCATGATCGACGACTGCACGGTGTTCCGGCTGGGCGACACGAACTTCCGGTTCGTCGGGGGCGACGAGTACGACGGGGTGTGGCTGCGGGAGCAGGCCCAGCGGCTCGGGTTGGACCGGGTGTGGGTGAAGAACTCCACCGACCAGCTGCACAACATCGCCGTGCAGGGGCCGGCCAGCCGGGAGCTGCTGTCGTCGATCATCTGGACGCCGGCCACCCAGGCGGCGTTCACCGACCTGACCTGGTTCCGGTTCGCGATCGGCCGGATCGGTGACCACAACGGCATCCCGCTGCTGATCTCCCGCACCGGCTACTCCGGGGAGCTGGGCTACGAGCTGTGGGTGCACCCGTCCGACGCACCGGCGCTGTGGGACGCGGTCCTGGCGGCCGGCGAGCCGCACGGCCTGGTCCCGCTCGGGCTGGAGGCGCTGGACATGCTGCGGATCGAGGCCGGGCTGGTGTTCGCCGGTTACGACTTCGACGACCAGGTCGACCCGTTCGAGGCCGGTATCGGGTTCACCGTGCCGCTGAAGACGAAGGAGGACGACTTCGTCGGGCGCGCGGCGCTGCTGGCCCGCAAGGCGCACCCGCAGCGCACCCTGGTCGGACTGGAGCTGGCCGGCAACGAGCCCGCCGCGCACGGCGACTGCGTCCACGTGGGGCGCTCCCAGGTCGGCGTGGTCACCAGTGCCACCCGGTCACCGGTGCTGCGCAAGAACATCGCCCTGTGCCGCCTCGCCGTGCAGTACGCCGAGCTGGGCACGCAGGTGGAGGTGGGCAAGCTCGACGGCCACCAGAAGCGCATCCCGGCCACCGTGGTGCGGTTCCCGTTCTACGACCCGGACAAGACCAAGCCCCGTTCCTGACCCCTGTGAGTGGTATTGGCCGCTATCGCGACCAATACCACTCACAGGCCCTGACCAGCGGAGGAAGACCATGACGCGCGTTGCCATCATCGGGTCCGGGCCCAGCGGGCTGGCCCAGCTGCAGGCGTTCGCGGCCGCCCGCGCGGCCGGCACCGAGATTCCCGAGGTGGTCTGCTTCGAGAAGCAGAGCGACTGGGGTGGGCTGTGGAACTACACCTGGCGCACCGGTCTGGACGAGCACGGCGACCCGGTGCACGGCAGCATGTACCGCTACCTGTGGTCGAACGGGCCGAAGGAGTGCCTGGAGTTCGCCGACTACCCCTTCGACGAGCACTTCGGCAAGCCGATCCCGTCGTTCCCGCCGCGCGAGGTGCTCTACGACTACATCACCGGCCGGGCGGTGCGCAGCGGCGTCCGCGAGTTCATCCGGTTCAACACCGCGGTGCGCTGGGTGTCGTGGGACGGCTCGGCGTTCTCGGTGACCGTAGAGGACAGAGCAGACAGAGAAGACAGAGAAGACAGAGAGGACAGCGCAGACCGCTCATTCCGCACCGAGGTGTTCGACTACGTCATCGTGGCCACCGGGCACTTCTCCACGCCGAACGTGCCGGACTACCCGGGCTTCGAGACGTTCCCGGGGCGGGTGCTGCACTCGCACGACTTCCGGGACGCGAGCGAGTTCGCCGGCAAGGACCTGCTGGTGCTGGGCAGCAGCTACTCGGCGGAGGACATCGCGCTGCAGTCGGCCAAGTACGGGGCGCGCTCGGTGACCATCAGCTACCGGACCGCACCGATGGGCTTCGGCTGGCCGGACGGCATCAGCGAGGTGCCCGGGCTGGTGCGGCTGGAGGGCCGGACCGCGCACTTCGTGGACGGCTCCAGCCGCGAGGTGGACGCGATCGTGCTGTGCACCGGCTACCGGCACAACTTCCCGTTCCTGGCCGAGGAGCTGCGGCTGCGCACCGCGAACCTGCTGTGCACGCCGAACCTCTACAACGGGGTGCTCTGGCTGGACAACCCCCGCTTGATGTACCTGGGCATGCAGGACCAGTACTACACGTTCTCGATGTTCGACCTGCAGGCCTGGTACGCCCGCGACGTGATCCTGGGCCGGCTGCCGGTGCCGCCGAGGTCGGAGATGGCCGACCATATCGACGGCTGGACGGCCCGGCTGCACACGCTGGCCGACCCGGAGCAGGAGATCGACTACCAGGCCGACTACCTGCGCGACCTGATCAAGGACACCGACTACCCGGCCTTCGACCTGGACCTGACCAGGGAACATTTCAAGACGTGGGAGCACCACAAGGTGGAGAGCATCCTGGGTTACCGGGACCGCTCGTTCTCCTCGCCGTGCACCGGCTCCACCGGCCCGCTGCACCACACCCCGTGGTGGTCCGAGCCGGACGACACCCTGGCCACCTTCCTCCGCACCGACGAGCCGCCGCTCCGCCGCACCGAGTAGCCGCCGCACCCTCTCCGGGTGCCACGCACCCCCGCAGCGGGTGTGCCGCAACGAGAGAGGGTGTGCGGCCCGGGCGGGGCGGCGGGTCAGACGGTGGTGGCCAGCAGGGCGGCGCGTTCGATCAGGGGGTCGACGGCCGCGAGCATGGTGCGGGGCCGGAACCGCAGTGCCGGGCCCTGGACACCGAGCACCGCGCGCAGCCGGCCGGCGGCGTCGCGCACCGGGGCGGCCACCGCGTTCAGGTCCTCCTCGCGCTCGCCGAGCGCCTGCGCCCAGCCGCGCTCGACGACCTTGGCGATCTCGGCAGCCAGCGCGGAGCGGTCCACGATGGTCTGCTCGGTGTAGACCGCGAGGTCGCCGTCGGGCAGGGTGCCGCCCCACGCCAGGAACACCTTGCCGGCGGCGGTCGCGTGCGCGACGCTGTTGCGCCCGATCTCGGCGACACTGCGCACCGACCGGGGGCTCTGCACGAAGTCGATGGTGAGCAGGTCGTGCTCGCCGGGCAGCGACAGCGTGCTGGTCTCGCCGGTGAGCTCGGTCAGCTCCTCCAGGTACGGCCGGGACACGGTCCGGAGGTCCAGGCTGTCCCGGGCGGCCGCGGCCAACTGCAGGATGCGGACCCCCAGTCGGTAGCGCCCGCTGGACGGCACGTGCTGCACCAGGCCCGCCGAGGCGAGGGTGGACAGCAGCCGGGAGATGCTGCTGACGTTGATCCCGGTACGCCGGGCGATCTCGTTGGTGCCCAGCTCGGTGCGGGCCTCGGCCAGCGCGTCCAGTACGTCGACCGCGCGCTGGACCGCACCGACCTGACGAGTGGCTGGTCGACCGGTGCGCGCCATAGTAGAGTCCCCTGAGTATCTGGACATGGTGTTGCCGCAATGGATATTAGCCTAGTGGGCGTGCTGCGCAACGCTCTTCTTGCGGCGACCATCGGCGGTTCTTGGGGAGGCGAGGAGTCGATGGCTTCGGAACAGGTCCGGTTCCTGGTGGTCGGAGCGGGCATCCACGGGTTGTCCACGGCCTGGCAGCTGGCTACCCAGCTGCGTGCCAGCGGCCGGGGCGACGGTTCGGACGTGCTGGTGATCGACAAGACCGGGGTCGGCGCCGGTGCTTCGGGCGTGGCCTGCGGGGTGATCCGCAACAACTACTTCCAGCCGGCCATGCGCGAGCTGATGGCGCACTCGGTCGGCGTCTGGGAGTCCGACCCGGAAGCGTTCTCCTACCACCCGGTCGGCTACCTGCAGGCCGCGCCGGAGGCCATGCGTGCCGACGTCGAGCAGATCTACGCGGAACAGAAGGCGATCGGCTACGAGTCGCAGCTGGTCCTCGGCGAGCGGGAGTGCCGGGACTACCTGGTCGGCCTGTTCCCGGACTGGCGGGCCACCGGGATCACCTCGGTGCTGCACGAGAAGCGCGGCGGCTACGCCAACAACGTGGCCTCGCTGAAGGGGCTGGCGGCCAAGGCGGAGGCGGCCGGGGTGCGGATCCGGTCCGGTGTGCGGGTCACCGGTGTGAGCATGCGGGACGGCGCGGTCGAGGCGGTGCGCACCGACACGGGGGAGATCCGTTGTGAGCAGCTGGTGCTCGCCGCCGGCCCGTGGATCCGCGACCTGTGGGCGATGCTGGAGCTGCCGGACCGGATCCCGGTCACCGGCCCGGACGGCGTGGTGCACCCGGACCAGCCGATGTGGACCTACTGGGCGCTGCAGGAGGGCACCCTGGGCGTGGACCCGGGCGAGTTCACCGCGCGCGACGGCGGGCTGCCGCCGGTGGTGCACATCGACTCCGACCAGCCGCTCTACGACGACGCCGACGGCAGCCTGGTCACCGATCAGATGTGGGGCATCTACTACAAGCCGGACTTCTCCTTCGGCGGTGTGCAGGGCGGCGCCGCGCCGGTGCTCGTGCCACACCCGGCGCCCGAGGTCGAGGTGGACCCGTACGGCACGCAGAGTCCGGAGTTCGTGGTCGGCGACGACTTCGTCCGGATGTGGACCTCGGCACTGGCGCACTGCCATGAGCGGTTCGCCGGCTGCCTGGCGCGGTACAAGCGGGAGCCCTCCGGCGGGATCGGCGCGTTCACCCCGGACAGCTTCCCGGTGTTCGACCGGTTCCGGGGCAACGCCTACGTCATCGCCGACTCCAACCACGGCTACAAGATGATCGGCGTCGGTGAGCTGGTGGCCCGCGAGGTGCTCGGCGAGCCGCAGCCGCTGCTGGAGCCGTTCCGGTTCGACCGCTACGCCACCGGGCGGCTGCACCCTGTGAGCAACTCACCATTCCCCTGGAGCTAGTGCGGAGCTGACACTGGGCGGACGGAGTCTGACCGGTACGAGCGCTGGAGGTTGCGGGGTGCGGGTGCTGTTCGTGCAACATCAGGCGGACTGCCCACCGGGTCTGGTGGGGGACCGGCTGATCGAGCTGGGCTGCCAGCTCGACGTGGTGGACCCGAGGTCGCCGCTGCCGGACCCGACGGGCTACCAGCTGGTGGTGCCGCTGGGCTCGGAGGATTCGGCGGCCGACGAGTCGGTGCCGTACCTGCGCGCGGAGTGGGCGTTGCTGGACGCCGCCATCGCGGCCGGCATCCCGGTGTTCGGCATCTGCTTCGGCGCCCAGCTGCTCTGCCGGGTGCTCGGCGGCACGGTCGGCCCCGCGCCCGGTGGGCCGGAGGTCGACTGGATGTCGGTCGAGGTCGACGGGTCGGACCAGGTGCTGGCGGGGCCCTGGCTGAGCTGGCACCACGACGCGATGGTCCCGCCGGCCGGCTCCGCTCTCGCGCACAGCGCCGCCGGCAACCAGACGTATGTGGTGGGGCGCAATGTCGGCGTGCAGTTCCACCCGGAGGCCACCTCGGCGGCCGCGAAGGACTGGGCGGCGGCCGACGCGGCGACGCTCAAGCAGCTCGGTGTGGACCCGGAGTGGCTGGTGGGGCGGGTCGAGGACGGGGAGCGCGCCCGGGCCCGGGTCGCCGACCTCGTCGACTGGGTACTCGCCCGCACCGGTCTGGCCGAGCACACCTCGTGAGAGTGGCGACATCGTCGAGGGAGGGCCGAATGACCAGTGCTCAGGTGGTCGCCGGGAAGGCCACGCCCCGGGGCCGGTTCCCGCACGTCAAGGTGGTCGGTGCGGTGGTCTACGTGTCGGGCACCAGCAGCCGCCGTCCGGACAACACCATCGCCGGCGCCCAGGTCGACGAGCTGGGCACCACCCACCTCGACATCCGCGAGCAGACCAGGGCGGTGATCGAGAACATCCGCGACATCCTGCGCGCGGTCGGCGCCGAGCTGACCGACCTGGCCCAGCTCACCAGCTACCTGGTCAACATGAACGACTTCGCCGGCTACAACGAGGTCTACGGTGAGTACTTCGACGAGACCGGACCGGCCCGAACCACCGTGGCGGTGCACCAGCTGCCCCACCCACACCTGCTCGTCGAGATCCAGGCGGTCGCCCACCTGCCGAGCGCCGACGTGCCGGGCGGCACCGGCCGAGAGGAGACCCAGCCATGACCGGGATACCCGCCGTGGTCAACTTCACCAAGTGGGTCGCCGAGCACGAGCACCTGCTCAAGCCGCCGGTCAACAACAAGCAGATGTGGGAGCGCACCGGCGACTTCATCGTCCAGGTCGTGGGCGGCCCCAACCAGCGCACCGACTTCCACGTCGACCCCTACGAGGAGTGGTTCTACCAGGTCAGGGGCAACATGCACGTGGACATCGTGACGCCGGACGGCCCACAGCGGGTGGACATCGAGGAGGGTGACATGTGGCTGCTGCCGGCCTACACCCCGCACTCGCCGCAGCGTCCCGAACCCGGCTCCATCGGGCTGGTGATCGAGCGCATCCGCGAGGAGGGCACCCTGGAGAAGTTCCAGTGGTACTGCCTGAGCTGCCACGAGCTGCTGCACGAGGTCGAGCTGCAGGTCCGCGACATCGTGGCCGACCTGCCCCCGGTGTTCCAGGAGTTCTACGCCGACGAACAGGCCCGGACCTGCGACCGGTGCGGCGCCCTGCACCCGGGCCGCGGCTGACCGGCCGGGACGCGCCGCCGATGAGCACGATCGACGTGCACACCCACTACGTGCCGAGGAGCTGGCCGGACCTGTCGGCGGCCGCGGGGCCCGGCGAGGACTGGCCGTGGCCCCGGCTGGAGTCCGAGCGCGACGTCACCATCATGATCCGCTCGACGGAGTTCCGCCGGGTCGAGGCCAACTGCTGGGACGCCGAGACCCGGCTGGCCGACATGGACGCCGACGGGGTGGACGTGCAGGTGGTGTCCCCGACGCCGGTCTTCTTCAGCTACACCCGCCCCGGCGACCAGGGGCTCAAGGTGGCCCGGATCTTCAACGACCTGGCGCTGGAGATCTGCGCCCCGGCGCCGGACCGGTTCTGGCCGCTGTGCCAGGTGCCGCTGCAGGACCCGGACCTGGCCTGCGCCGAGCTGGACCGCTGCCTGGCCGCCGGCCACCTCGGCGTGGAGATCGGCAACCACGTCGGGGACCGCGACCTGGACGACGCCGGCATCGTGACGTTCCTGCAGCACTGCGCCCGGGTCGGCGCGCCGGTGCTGGTGCACCCGTGGGACATGCCGAGCTCGCCGCGGCTGAACCGGTGGATGGCGCAGTGGCTCACCGGCATGCCCGCCGAGTCGCACCTGTCCATCCTGGCGCTGGTGCTCGGCGGGGTGTTCGACCAGGTGCCGGAGTCACTGCGGATCTGCTTCGCGCACGGCGGCGGCTCGTTCCCGTTCTGGGTGGGCCGGATGGACAACGCCTGGCACCGCCGCCCGGACGTCGTCGGCACCTCGGAGTATCCGCCGTCGCACTACCTCGACCGGTTCAGCGTGGACACCGTGGTCTTCGCCGAGCCGGCGCTGCGGCTGCTGGTCGACACGGTCGGTGTGGACCGGGTGATGCTCGGCAGCGACTACCCGTACCCGCTCGGCGAGCGACCCGTCGGCCAGCTGGTGCGGGGCGCGCCCTTCCTCACCGAGCCGGCGCGGGCCCAGCTGCTCGGCGGCAACGCGGCCCGGTTCCTCGGGCGCCCCGTCACAGTGGGCTGAGAGGTGGGGGGCCCGCTCAGGCGTGGTCCGGCTGCTGGCGCTGAGCCGCTCAGGCGTGCTCCGGGTGCTGGCTGAGCCGGGCCCGCAGCTCGGCCATCTCGCCCCGGTCCAGCACCACGTCGAGTGAGCGCAGGGTGTCCTCCAGCTGCTCCAGCGGCACCGGTGCCTGCTCGAGGCGGCCGTCCGCGTGCTCGACGGTGAGCGTGTTGCCGACCAGCCGGCGGCCCAGACCCGGCTCGAGGCGCATCACGATGAGCTGGTGGGTGAACGGCGAGCCGGGGTGGGTGGACACGTAGTGGTGGGCCACCTCGTAGTCGATCGGGCGCTGCTCGTCGTTCTCGTCGAACGCGTGCTGCGGTTCCCAGCCCTGCGCGGTCTGCTTGGCCAGCGTCCAGGTCCGGTCCTGCCGGGTCAGCCGGTGCTTCCAGCCGCCCTGGTCGACCACGGTCCCGTCGCGCAGCGGCATCGTGGTGAGCAGGCCGGAGCCGAAGCCGACGTCGACCAGGTAGTCACTGCCGTCCGCGCGCACCTTCAGCGACATGTGCGTGCGCGGTCCGGCGCGGTGCGGCTGTACCCGGGAGATCAGCCGGGACACCCCGTAGCCGAGTTGCTCGGCGACCGCGGCGAACAGCAGTGCGTGCTCGAAGCAGTAGCCACCCCGCCGCCGGCGGACGAGCTTGTCGGTGACCGCCTGCAGCCCGATGCCCCGATGGGTGCCGAGCACGACGTCGACGTTCTCGAACGGGATGGTGCGCACGTGCGCCTCGTGCAGCGATCGCAGTGCGTCGGCGGTGGGTGGCAGCCGGGGGTGCTCGACGCGCGCCAGGTACTCGCCCACGTCGACGAGCTCGACGTCCCAACCCGTCGCGGTGGGCACGGTGCGTCCGATGCGGCTGCTCATGGGTCAAGGTTGCTCCCTGAACCGCACTCGAGGTCAATAGCTGACGCCCTCGGTTCTCCCCGATCGAGCGGACGCGGCGGCGATCGGGGCGCTGCCAGTGGTGCGCTACCCGCGGGCGTCGGCCCGGCCCGGCCCGAGGGGGCCTGTCACATCCGGCGGGCGCGCCCCGTCCTAGCAGGGTCCGTCGAGTCGAGGAGGACACGATGACCCGTATTCCCGCCGTGCCGGCCGAGGAGGCCGGCCTGTTCGGCCGCCTGGTGTACCGGTACGCCAGGCGCCGCTTCGGTGCGGTGCCCGAGCCGTTCGCCGTGGTGCGCCGGCACCGCGGGCTGTTCTGGGCCACCCTCGTCGCGGAGGCGGCGTACGAGCGGGCCGCGCGTGTCCTGCCGGCGAGCGTGCGTGACCTGGCGGTCTACCGGGTGGCCACCAACGTGGGCTGCTCCTGGTGCGTGGACTTCGGCACCATGCTGCAACGCCACCAGGGCTTGGACATCGACCGGCTCACCGACATCGACCGGTACCGGCGCAGCCCGCTGTTCACCGCGGACGAGCGGCTGGCGCTGGGCTATGCCGACGCGATGTGCGCCCAGCCGATGGCGGTCACCGACGAGCTGGTCGAGCAGCTCGTCGAGCGGTTCGGCCCGGCCGGGACGATCGAGTTGACCCATGTGATCGCGCTGGAGGACCAACGCGCCCGGTTCAACCACGCACTCGGCCTGACCGACCAGGGCTTCACCTCGGGCGAGGCCTGCCGGGTGCCCATGCCGTCGCGACCGACACCGCCGGCACAGACGGGGTCGCCGACCTAGGGATCCTCGGACTTCGGCGCAGCGGGTGGTGGGTGGCGGCGGTGGTCGATCATGGAGACATGTGGTCGGGACGGGACGCCCACGCTCCCCGAACAGCGTTACGGCGGTGTTTGTCCTGTGGGGGGTGACGCCGCGTCACCGACCGGGCAGCCCGGTGCCCCGACCATGGTGCGACTGGCGCGTCCCTTGTCACCGAGACCAACGCCAGTCCGGAGATTTTCGCAGAGAACCAGACTCACGTCGACCTCGATGCAGTTCCCCCTCCGGGTCCGCAGCCCGAGTCAATCGGCCGGTCACCGACAGTGACTGCCGCAGCCCCTCCCGACCACAGACCGAGCCCCAGCCCGATACCAACAAATCAAGTCGCTCAGCGGAATGCCCAGCTCGGCTACCACCTCGGCGGTCCGAGGCGCAGCCTCACCGGGAGGGTCCTGAACAATGCATGCTCTGCTGCGGCGCCCAGTCGGCGCTTCCCGACGTTGGCGTCGCGACCGACACCGCCGGCACAGACCTAGCGCCCTGCATCCGAAGTCTTTTGCCGATCTCCGGCGCCCGGATGGCGCCTCGCGGCGTTGTCGTCGGGGCCGATACAACGACGGTATCGGCCCCTCCTCCGCCTTGCGATGCATCCATCTGGATCACCGAATATCTGGCAAGGACTTCGGACGCAGGGCACTAGCGCCGGGGCCGGTCCAGTGCGGCGGCCAGCTTCGCGGGGTTGAGCACCGTGTAGATCGCCGCGATCCGGCCGTCCTGGACGCTGAAGACGGACACCGACTCGGGAGCGCCGCTCCGCCCGCCGCCGGAGCGGTAGCCCTGCTCGCCGTTGACGAGCACCGGTGACCAGCCGGCGAGCAGGTCGCCGCCGTAGCGGTTGGTGAGGCCGAGCAGCAGCCGGGCCACCTTCTCCGCACCGTGGATGACGCGCCGGGCCGCCGGCGTCATGCCGCCGCTGTCGTTGATCAGCACCGCGTCCGGGTGCAGCAGTGCGACCAGCCCCTGGATGTCGCCGCGGGCCAACGCCTCGGCGACCGCGCCGAGCAGCCGCATCTGCTCGGCGGCGGCGGCCCGGGGCGGCGGCCGCGACTCGGCGACGGCGCGGCGGGCCCGGGAGGCGTGCTGGCGGGCCGTCGCCGTCGAGCAGTCGAGCACCCGGGCGATGTCCTCGAAGGGCAGTGCCAGTGCGTCGTGCAGCACGAAGGCCACCCGCTGCGGCGGGGTGAGCTGGTCCAGCACGACCATGGCGGCCATCCGGACCTCCTCGTCGCGGACCAGCACGGCGAGCGGGTCGTCCTCGGCGGCGGTGGAGACCACCGGCTCGGGCAGCCACGGGCCGACGTAGCTCTCCCGGCGGGCGCTGGCCGAGCGCAGCCGGTCCAGGCAGAGCCGGCCGACCACGGTGGTCAGCCAACCACGCGGATCCCTGATCTCGGCGCGCTCGGCGTCGCTGAGCCGGTTCAACCGCAGCCACGCGTCCTGCACCGCGTCCTCGGCGTCGGCGAGGCTGCCGGTCATCCGGTAGCCCACGCTGACCAGGTGAGCGCGGTGTTCCTCGATGTCGGACGCGATCGACACGCCGCCGACGTTACCGCCCCGTGATGTCGTACCGGCACACGGTCGAGGGGCGTCGCGCCGAGCTTGCCGGTCGGCGCGGTGGACGGACCGTACGTACGGACTGTGAGCCGGCGTTTTACGGCGAACGGTCTTTTCGCTCGGAACTGTGGGTGGCCGCCGCTACGGTGCGGTTATGACCCCGATCGCCCGGCTGAGCGTGGTCGCGCTCGACTGTCCGGACCCACTTGCCCTGGCCCGGTTCTACACCGACCTCACCGGTTGGCCGGTGGACCCGGGTGAACAGTCCGACGACTGGGTGCAGCTGCGCCCCGGCGCCGGCGACGGCGCGACGCCGATCGCGTTCCAGCGCGCGCCCGGCCATCGGCCGCCGAGCTGGCCGAGCGACGAGCACCCGCAGCAGCTGCACCTGGACTTCGACGTGCCCGACCTGGACGAGGGCGAGCGGCGGGTGCTCGAGATCGGCGCCCGCAAGGCCGAGGTGCAGCCGGGCAAGACGTTCCGGGTGTACCTCGATCCCGCCGGTCACCCGTTCTGCCTGGTCCTCGGGGCCTGACCGGTCCCGGCGGAGCCGTCGGGGCACCGGCATAGACTCGGACCGTGGCTGGTCGGATCAGGGACGCGGACATCGCCCAGGTCCGCGAGCGCGCTCGGATCGATGAGGTCGTCGGCGAGTACGTGGCGCTGCGCCGCGCGGGCGCCGGCTCGCTGAAGGGCCTGTGCCCGTTCCACGACGAGAAGTCGCCGTCGTTCAACGTCCGCCCGACGCACGGCACCTTCCACTGCTTCGGCTGCGGCGAGGGCGGCAGCGTGATCGACTTCGTGATGAAGATCGAGCACCTGGGTTTCGTCGAGGCTGTCGAGCGGCTGGCCGACCAGGTCGGCGTGCGGCTGACCTACGAGGGCGGCGGTGCCTCGGTGCAGCGGGAGAAGGGCACCCGCACCCGGTTGCTGGAGGCGAACCGGCGGGCCGCCGAGTTCTACGTCGAGCGGCTGCACACCCCGGAGGCGGCGCCGGCGATCCAGTTCCTGACCGGCCGGGGGTTCGACGCGGCGTCGGCCCAGCACTTCGGTTGCGGCTTCGCCCCCTCGGAGTGGGACGGGCTGACCAAACACCTGCTGGCCGCCGGTTTCACCCTCGAGGAGCTGTACAAGGCCGGGCTGTCCAAGGAGGGTCGCCGGGGCCCGATCGACCGGTTCCGCCGCCGGCTGCTCTGGCCGATCCGCGACCTCGGCGGCGAGGTGGTCGGCTTCGGCGCGCGCCGGCTCTTCGACGACGACCCGATCGAGGCGAAGTACCTCAACACCGCCGACTCGCCGGTCTACCGCAAGACACACGTGCTGTTCGGGCTCGACCTGGCCAAGCGGGAGATCGCCCGGCGCCGCCAGGTCGTGGTGGTCGAGGGCTACACCGACGTGATGGCCATGCACCAGGCGGGGGTGACCACCGCGGTGGCCTCCTGCGGCACCGCGTTCGGCACCGAGCACGTGTCGGTGCTGCGCCGGCTCATCGGCGACGACTCGTTCGACCTCGGCGAGATGATCTACCTGTTCGACGGTGACGAAGCCGGTCAGGCCGCCGCGCTGAAGGCGTTCGAAGGGGAGCAGCAGTTCGTCGGGCAGACCTTCGTGGCGATCGCCCCGGACCGGCTCGACCCGTGTGAGCTGCGGCAGCGCTCCGGTGACACCGCCGTCCGGGACCTGGTGGCCCGGCGCGAGCCGCTGTTCGAGTTCGCCATCCGCAGCCTGCTCCGCGACTACGACCTGGACACCACGGAGGGGCAGGTCAGCGCACTGCGTCGGACCGTTCCGCTGGTTGCCCAGATCAAGGACCGGTCGCTGCGGGACGGGTACGCCCGCCGGCTGGCCGGCTGGGTGGGCTGGTCCGAAGAGGCGACGGTGGTGCAGCGGGTCCGGGAGACCGCCGGCGTGCCGGCCGAGCGGCCGAAGGTGGTCCTGCGCACCGGTGCGGCGAGCGAGACCGGCTCGGTCACCGGACCACCGAACGGCGCGGCGAACGGGGTGGTGCGGCCGGCCCCGGACGACCCGAAGCTGCGGCTGCAGCGAGAGGCACTCAAGGCGGCACTGCAGGTGCCCGGGGTGGCCGGACCGGCCTACGACGAGCTCCCCGAGGAGAGCTTCACCCACCCCGCGTACGTGGCGGTACACCAGGGCATCCGGGCTGCCGGCGGCACCGCGGCCGGTCTGGAGGGCACCGCGTGGCTCGAGGCCATCGGCGCGCAGTGCCAGGCCGCGCTGCGCTCGCTGCTCACCGAGCTGGCCGTGGAGCCGCTGCGGATGGCCACCAAGCACGACGGTGCCCCCCGCTACGTCGGCAGCGTGCTGGCCGGGCTGCAGGGCGCGATGGTGGAACGGCAGGTCGCCGAGCTGAAGTCCCGGCTGCAACGCACCTCGCCGGTGAGCGACGCGGAGGAGTACCACGCGCTGTTCGGCGACCTGGTGGCCCTGGAGCAGTACCGCCAGGCATTGCGGGTGCGCTCGCTGGGCTCGCTGTGAGTCGGTTGCCGCGGTGGCGACGGCTGCTCG
>DASYLM010000495.1:0-9925 GCA_036009565.1 Pseudonocardia sp.
CAGTTCTCGAATCCGCGCCAGTTGCTGACGTCGAGCCGCTGCTGAACCGTTGCCGAGGTCGCGGCGATGCTGCGGGTGTCGAAGATGACGATCTATCGACTGGTGCACGCCGGCGACCTCGCCGCGTTCCGGGTCTCCCGCTCGTTCCGTATTCCCCTCACCGCCGCGCTGACTCTCCGGCAGAGCCAGCTTGCACTGGTTCGACCCGGAGTCCTTCGAGTGCTCACCGGTGAGTGACCTTCCGGCGCGGTCGCGATGGCGTCAGGCGGTCATCGCTGCAGCGTAGAGCCCACATTGAGGCGTCACGCTGAGTGTTCGTTATCTGAGCTTCATGCGCGCTGAGTGCTCGTGACCATCAGTTAGCACACCGGTTGTCCACGTCCGGGTGACGCCAACGCGTAACCACGTCACGCAGCGCTCGTTCATCCGAGGGGACGCTGTGACACCCGATGGCTTGTGCGAGTTTCGGGGTCCGGTGCGCAAGTCCGACCCCGGTCGGGTGCGCGCGGCGTCCATGGACTGACTGGGCTGCCGACCGGCGCGCGGTCCCGCCTGTGCGGGCCCGCGTCGGTCCGGGGCGATGAGAGTTGCGGGTGCTGGACGGGTGAGGGTGGATGTCTGAGGGTGCGGACGAGGGGCACGAGCCCACGGGGCGACGGCCTGTGCCCGGTCGCTCGGCGGGCGACGGGCCGGTGCCGCCGGCCGGCTCGCGGGACGGCGGCGATCCCGAGGCGTCCGACCGGTCCGAGGCGCGGCCGTCCGCCGGGGACACCGAGTCGGCCGTACAGGAGCCGATGGAACCCGGGCGCCCGCTCGAAGAGCCGCGGCGGACGGATACGCCGCCCGCCGGCTGGCAGTCGGCGTACCACGGGGCTCCCCAACCGGCCCCGGAGAGCACAGCCCCGCCGAGGCGCAGCCGGGCCGCCCGGCCGGGCGGGAGTCAGCCGCCGGCGGAGCGGCCGGACCCGGCGAGCCCGGCGGTGAGCCCGCCGCCCCGCCGTCGAACAGCCCAGCGACGGCCCGGGGCGGCCGAGGGTGCGGCGACACCGGAGCGCCGCGCCCGGCACGCCCGTCCGGCAGGCGCGGCGGCCGGCGGCGCGGCGGCCGGCGGCGTGGCCGGCGGCGCGGCGGCGGCCGGTGCGAGCGCGGCCGCCGATGCGGCGTCATCGGGCACGGCCGGGAAACGTGCGGCCCGGCCAGCCGCGAAGCGTCCGACCAAGGCTGCGGCTGCGGCTGCGGCGGATGCGGCCCCGGCGGGCGCCGCACCGAAGCGTGCGGTCGGTACTGCCAGAAAGCAGGCTGCCTCGGCGGCGGCCGCGTCGAGCACCGCCGAGGCGGCGGGACCGAGCGGGACGGCGGCGGCTGGGGCGAGCGCGGCGGCGGCCGCGGCGACCTTGGGTGCCGTGGGGAAGCGTGCGGCCGGCGCCGAAGCGGGGGCGAGCGCGGCGGCGGCCGCGGCGACTGTGGGTGCGGTCGGGAAGCGTGCGACCGCCGCGGACACGACAACGGCACGACCGGCGACGACGGATCCGGAAGCGGCGCGCCCAGCCGCGGCGGGTGCGGACGCGAGTACGACGGCGGTGCGTCCGAACGCCACGGATGCCGCAGCTGCGGCGGCGGGTGCGCCGAACACAGCAGGCGGGGTGGCCGGCGCGACGGCGGGTGCCGCGGGCGCGGCGGCGGCGAGCGCGGCGGGCCGGGGTGCGGATACCGCTGCAGGTGCGGCGGGTGCGATGGGAGCTGACGCTGCGAGAGCGCCGCAGGCGCGCCCGACGGCGGCGAGCGCGCCTCCGGTTGCCGCGAGCCCGACGGCGGCGCCTCCGGCTGCCGCGAGTGCGGCGCCGGCGGCTCCGACGGCCGCGAGTGCGCCGTCGGCCTCGGGCGGGTCGGCGGCGGCCTCCACCACGTCGGCCACTACGCCGGCGGCGCCGGCCCTGGGCGCTTCGGCGCCGAGTACGGCCGGCGCGGGCAGCCGGGCGAACCTCACGGGTCCGGCTGGCAACGTGGTGCGGAACCCGGCGGCATCGCCGACCGCGCCGCGGTCAGCAAGGAGGTCAGCGCCGCCGAACGCACCGCGATCAGCGCCCCGGGGGACCCGGCTATCGCACCGCAGGTGGTCGAGGCGCACCGGCATGGTGATCGCCGGGCTCGTCCTGCTGCTCGGTGTGACGGGCGTGTTGCTGGGCGCGCTCGGTATCGGGAGTGCCACCACCACGCCGGCGCCGGAGTCGACCACGCAATCGAGCGGGCTGACGACGGATCCGGTACCGATGGCGCCGCGTCCCGGCGATGGCACGCAGGGGGTGCCGCTGGCCGCCCCGCCCCCGGAGGGTGTGCCGCTGGCCACCCCGCCCACACAGGGTGTGACGGGTCCCGGCTCGGCCAAGCCGGGTGTGGCTGGGCCTGATCCGGCGAAGCCGGGTGTGGCTGGGCCCGATCCGGCCAAGCCGGGTGGGACCTGGGCTGCTCCGGGCGCGCCGCGATCGGGTCCCGGTGCGCCGGGGGTCCCCGGTCTGGGAGGGGTCCAAGCGGGTGCCCCCGGGCCCGGTTCCGGCACGCCGGACGCGTCCCGGCACGGCTCGGTTGCGCCGCCGCGCGGTTCGGTCCAGTCGGGTGGCCCCCGGTCCAACTCCGCCATGCCGGGCGTGCCCAACCTCGTCCCGCCGCTGGCATCCGCCCCCCGTGCGCCCGGCGGTCCGGCCGCGGTCGACACGGGTGCCCCGCCTCGGCTGGTGGCTCCCCGGGTCGCCGAGCCGGCCAGGTCAGGTCGCAGGTCGAGGGGCGCCGAGGAGCTGACGCCGCGACCGACCGACTTCGTCGACCGGCACGGCGATAGAGCGGACCACACCTCCGACGAGGGCAACGGCAACGGCAAGGACGCCTCCGAGCACGACAAGGACGCCTCCGAGCACGACAACGACGCCTCGGAGCACAACAACGGCAGCGACAACGGCAGCGACAACGATCAGACGCCACGGGAACCCAGGTCACCGCACCACAATGGGTCGAGGGCGTCGTCGTCGGACCTGTTGGACGCCGTTCTCGCCGCGATCGAGCGGGCCTGGTCCGGCCGGGGCTGAGCGGTAGACCGCCGGTCCCATGATCAGCGGGACATCAGGGTTGTTTTCGCCTCGAACAGCCGTGGTGTCCCGTTGATACTCGCCGGCAGTCCATGCGGAGTCGTGCGCGAGGTGTCGGTGCACCGAGCGCCGTTGTCACTGAGCTGCACAGGGCGCCGGGGCCGCCGGTCGACCTGGGCACCGCCTCGTTGCCCAGGTGCCAGCGCCAGCAACTGCCGTCACGGCGTCGAGGATGCGCCGAAGAGCACGGGCCTGGCCTCGAGGGCACCGAACATCGCATCGTGGTCGTGGCCGACGGCGTGCACGACGACCCTGGTATGCGGCGCGCCCGGGTACCGGGCCTTCATCCGGTCGAAGTAGAGCATGCCGCGCTGGAACCGGTTCTTGCCCTGTAGCCGGGCCGCACAGCTGGTGTCGAGCAGGCTGTCCTGTCGGGTGTCGGCGTCGCCCTGCAGATACGTCACGTGCCGACTGGTGTAGTTGGCGATGAGCTGGGCGTCGCTCAGCTGGCTCAGGTAGCGGTTGCGGTTGTGCAGTCCGTACTTGTAGTCGTCGTAGGGGCAGTTCGTGCTCGGCACCGTGAACCGGGCACCCGTCCGGTCGGTGGGGTCCGGCCGCGCGGGCTCGAAGTAGAGGTACGACGACGGATTGGCGACGACGAAGTCGATCGGGACCCCGTTCAGCGCGGCCGGAGCCTGACCGCCCGCGGCGTAGCGCTGGGTGAACTGTGCTCCCGCCGAGTGGCCGATGAGGGTGATGTGGCCCAGTTCGGGAAACCGGGACCGGTCCGCGAGCCGGCGCATGATCTCGTCCATCACGTCGAACGAGCTCAGTCCCCGGGGGCGGACCGCGTCGTCACCGTCCTTCCACCCCGAGCTCTTCCAGCGGGCATCGTGAGACCCCGGCCGGTCCGCGGCGGTCTGGAACGCCGGCGCGATGATGATCGTGTGCCCGCTCGCTCCGGCGGCGGTCGCCGCTTTCAACATCCCCACGTAGGTCGCCACCGGGTCGCGGAGATCGCCGTGCACGACGACCACCGCGTCGGTCACCGCCCTGCTCCCGGTGATGGGGAAGTTGCGGTAGACCGGGATCGTCCAGCCCGAGGCGAGCGGCAGCCGGCTCCGGCACACCCCTTGCTGAGGTCCGCAGGTATCGCCCCTGCCGGGCACCGCCGCGGGAGGTGATGCGTCTGCCATGAGCAAGGCGGACACCGCGACGAGGACACCCGTCAGGAGCCGGACCGCGCCACCCCGCATAGTGCGCTCCAGACGTGATCGAGGTTGTGGTTCAGGCCGCAATTGGAACGTACCCGCGGCACCCCGATCGGGCACTGTTCGGTTCCCGGCCGTCACCCGCGTGACCTACCTCGCGGGTGACCGGAGGGCTTCCTCGGGCGGGGTGACCAGCTCCGGGCCCGGCCGGGCGGGACGCTGGCGCCGGCGGGCCGGGATCGTTCCGGCGGCGTCCACGTCGCGGATCGAGAGCGCGAAGGCGATGCCGGCGAGACACAGCGCGGCGGCCACCAGGAAGGCGGCCCGATAGGCCGTCAGGTTGGCCACCGTCTGCCCCTCGACCAGGTGGGTCGGTCCGGCGAGCACGATGGTCGTGGTCAGCACCGCGACGCCGACGGCACCGCCGAGTTGGCGCACCGCGCTGAACATCGTCGAGGCGCGACCGGTCGCCTCCGGGGACACACTGGCGAAGGCCGCCGTCTGGGTGGGCACGAACACCTGCCCCATGGCGAACCCCAGGCAGAACATCAGCGCCCGTGCCCACCAGAGGCTGGTGTGCGCGGTCATCACGGCCAGCAGGCCGATGCAGATGCCGGCGCCGAGCAGGCCGAGGGCGATGTGCCGGCGCGGGCCGAGGCGTGGGTAGAGCACCCGGCTGGCGAGCTGGGCGCCGGCCATCACGCCGATCGCCTCCGGGAACGTGCTCAGCCCGGCGTCGAACGCGCTCAGGCCACGACCGTTCTGGAAGTAGAGCGAGACGACGTACAGGGTGCCGAGGAAGGAGACCGAGGTCAGTACGACGACGCCGTTGCACGCGCGGAAGAGGCGGTCGGACATCAGCCGCAGGTCCACCATCGGCGCGCGGGTCCGTAGCTCGACAACGACCATGGCGGCGAGCAGCAGCAGCCCACTGGCGATCGAAACGAGCACCGGCACCGTGGACCAGCCCAGATTCGGACCCTCGGACAGCCCGTACATGAGCAGTCCCAGCCCGACGCCGGAGAGCAGGAACCCGGCGAGGTCGAACCGGCCGGGGTGACGCTCGGCGCTGCGGTCCAGGCAGAGCAGCCCGAAGAGGAACGCCGCAATGCCGATCGGAACGTTGACGTAGAAGACCCACCGCCAGGACAGGCTGTCCACCAGCAGCCCGCCGACGACCGGGCCCAGCGCCGGCGCGAGCGTCGTCGGCACCGTCAGGATGGCCGACGCCCGGATGCGCTCCCGGGGTGGGAACGCGCGGAACAGCATGGTCATGCCGACCGGGGCCAGCATGCCGCCGCCGATGCCCTGCAGGACCCGGAAGGCCACCAGTTGATCGAGGGTCGACGCGATGCCGCACAGGGCCGAGGCCACGGTGAAGACGACGATGGCGGTGAGCATCACCCGCTTCCCGCCGAACCGGTCGCCGAGCCAGCCCGAGGCCGGGATGAACACGGCGAGGCTGACCAGGAAGGCGATCGAGATGCCGTCGACGGCGGTCGGACTCACCGAGAAGTCGCGGCCGATGGTCGGCAGCGCGACGTTCACGATGGTGGCGTCCATGATGCTCATGAACATGGCGGCGACGAAGACGACGCCCACCGCCACCTTCTGCCCGACCCGAGCCCGCACAGCTATTCTCCTGCCATCATTACTCCGGAGGTTCCCGCATAGTGAGGGTACTCAGTATTTCGGGGGAGGTGCGGAGGTTCCGCCGTGAGACCTGACACCGGCAACGACCTGGTCGACGCCATCCTGCACGCGGCCCACCGGATCCGCACCGCCGCCGACGCCGACCTGCGCAAGGGCGGCCTCTCGCTGCCCGGCTACAAGCTGCTCAAGGCGCTCGCCCGCGAGGACCGTTCGATGCGCGAGATCAGCGATGTGCTGCACCTGTCGCCGCGCACCGTCACCGACATCATCGACGGACTCGAGGCCCGGGACCTGGTGGTCCGGTGTGCCCACCCGTCCGACCGCCGGGTCACGCTGCTGCACCTCACCGGGGCCGGCGCCGTGCGGCTGGCCGAGGCCGCGGTGGGTGCCGAGCAGGCCAGCGACGCGGCGATCAGTGCGCTGGGCGAGGAGGAGCAGCGCATCCTGCGCGATCTGCTGGCCCGGGTCGCCGTTGCGGCCCCGCCGTCGCCGGCTCGCGCCGCGGCGGGCCGATCGGATCACCGGACGGCGACGCCGCGCGGCTGAGCGGCGTCCGGCGTGCCGTGCGCGCGGTGCCAACTCGCTGTGCGCGGACGGCCAAGACGGTGGCCCGTCGCGGGGGCAGCCTTGGTCCGGTCGTCGGTGCGGCGACCGGAGCGGCGAGGAGACCCGGCATGGCCATCGACTTCACCCTGGCTCCCGAGCAGCGCGAGCTGAGTCTCGCCGCCCGGGACTTCGCGCGGAAGGTGCTCACCGAGGTGGGGCCGGCGACCCGGGGGCTGGGCACCGCCGAGGAGCGGTGGAAGGCGACCAGGCCGATCTACGAGCAGGTCGTCGCGGCCGGTTGGCTGCGCCGGATCCTGCCCGTCCCGGTCGGCGGCGAGTGCCGGGGCATGGTCGATCTCGCGGTCATCGCGGAGGAGTTCGTCGCGGTGGACGCGAACGTGTCGCTGACCCTCTTCGCGGTCACCCTCGGGCTCACGCCGCTGATGGCCGCGGGGAGCCCGGAGCAGCTGGAGCAGCACCTCGGGCCGTTCCTGGAGCCCGCCGGAGCACCGCTGGCGGCGTTCGCGTTCAGCGAGCCGGGCGGCAGTGCGAACTTCGACGCCCCGGCGCCGGCCGAGGGGGTGCGCACCACGGCCGTGCTGGACGGCGACGAGTGGGTGATCAACGGTGCCAAGAAGTGGGTGTCCAGCTCCGGCGGCTGGGACGGCACCGGGCCGGACCTGCTCGCGGTGGTCTGCCGGACCAGCTCCGACGCGCCGCCGGACGGGGCACTCTCGGTGATCCTGGTGCCCGGCCCGGTGGAGGGGCTGGTGCTGGAGGAGAGCCTCGAGCTGCTCGGCCACCGCGCGCACCAGACGCCGACCGTGTCGCTGCGCGACGTGCGGGTGCCGAAGGGAAACATCCTGGGCGTCCCCGGTGCCGGTCGCCAGATCGTGGCCGGCAGCTTCGTGCCCACCGCCGCGCTGGTCGGGGTGTTCGCGCTGGCCAAGATGCGCGCGGCGTTCGAGTTCACGCTCGAGTTCGCCAGCACACAGCGCCGAGGGGGAGCGGTACCGGTCATCGAACACCAGGCGGTCGGCTACGCCCTCGCCGACGCGAAGGGGGCCATGGAAGCCGTCCGCTACCTGTGCTGGAAGGCCTGCCACGCGCTCGACACCGGCTCCCCGGCCGCCGCGGAGCTGGCCCTGCACGCCAAGATCTTCGGCTCGGAGACCGCCGTGCGGGTGATCACCGACCTGATGCGGGTGGTCGGCATCGAGAGCTACGGCGAGGGGGGCCCGCTCGCCGAGATCCTGCGCGACGCCCTGGTCTACCCGCTGTTCGACGGCGGCAACATGGGGATCCGCCGCCGCCAGCTGCACGCGATGCTGGCCGCCCCCGGCTACGACCCGTCGGCCACCTGGCTCGGTGCCGGCGCCCCTGGCGAAACGGCCCCCGGCGAGGGTGGCTGAGCGGTATCGGGCACCGGCCGGCCGCGCAGGTCGCGGGGGGCGACGCCGAACTGGCGCCGGAAGGCACGGCTGAACGACGCCGGGTCGGGGTAGCCGTGCCGGGCGGCGATCTCGGTGATCGACGCCCCGGTGCGCGGATCGGCGATCAACCGGGCGCACCGGTCCAGCCGCATCGTCCGCACGGTGTCGGCGAACGGCCGGGTGTGCTGCTCGAACAGCTTGTGCAGCAGCCGGGGCGAGATCGCGAAACGCCGGCACACCGTCGACACCGACAGGTCCGGTTCGGCGAGGTTCGCCGCGACGAAGCGCAGGATCGCGGCCCGGGTGCCCTCGTGCGGCGTCCGGTCCACCGGGGCCGGCCCCGCTGCCGTGGCCATCGCCACGGCCGCCACGGCGCAGAAGGACTGCTCCAGCTCGGCGGCCGCGCAGCTGCCGGTCGACTCGTCCAGCTCCCACAGCGAGCGCATCAGCGCCGAGACGACCCGACCGGTACCCGTGGTGGCATCGATGCCGATCCCGGTGCCGACGCTCGGGTCGGTCAGCCGCGCCCGCAGCTGCTCGTGCGGGACGCGGAAGGAGAGCATCCGCCAGTCGGCATCGAAGTCGAAGAAGTACGGCTCGGTGGTGTCCACCACGGCGAGCTGGCCGCGCTCGACCAGCGACTCGCGCTGTCCCTGGCGCACCAGGCAGCGTCCGGACAGCTGCAGGTTCACGAAGTAGAACTCGCCCCGTGAGCTGCTGACCTCACGCCGGCCGTGCGCCACCCGCTGGGGTTGGGACCGGATCCGGGCCCGGTTCAGCGTGCCCAGCGCCCGCGCCTCGACCTGGCTGGAGAAGCCGGAGCGCTCGATCGTCCGCTCCGGGGCCAACGGGACGAACGCCTGGCAGATCACCTCGCGCCAGTAGTCGAACTGTTCACCCGCCGGCCGAGCCGCGATGTCCCACACGGCCATGCCCAGCCCCCTCCCGCCGGCTACCCCAGCGCTTCGCGCAGGTCGGCCACGGTATCGCAGACCGAGGTTGCACCGGCATCGGCGAGCTCGCCGGGCTGCGCGTAGCCCCAGCCGGCGCCGATGCAGGTCAGGCCGTTGGCGCGGGCGCCCACCACGTCGTGGCTGCGGTCGCCGACCATGACCGTGTCGCCCGGCGCGGCGTTCAGCTGCTGCATGGCCTCGGCGATGACGTGCGTCTTCGTCGGCCGCCCGGCGTCCGGGGTGTCGCCGACGATGGCGGCGAACAGCGGGGTCCAGCCGTGGTTGTCCAGGATCCGGCGGGCGGCGAACTCGGCCTTGCTGGTCGCCAGCGCGACTCTGCGGTTGCCGTCGGCGAGCGACTGGAGCAGCGCGTCCACACCGGGGTACGGCGTCGAGCTCAGGAAGCCGCGCTCGGCGTAGATCCGGCGGTAGACCGGCACCACCGCGGCGGTGGCGTCGTCGCCGATGATGGCCGGCAAGGTCTCGTACAGCGGTGGCCCGACAAGCTGGCCGCCCAGGTCGGCGTCCGACCAGGCCAGTCCCAGCTCGCCGAACGCCTCACGGAGCGAGCCCAGGATGCCCGAGGCGGAGTCCACCAGGGTGCCGTCGAGGTCCAGCAGCACGGTATGGGATTGCACGTACCCATCCTGACCCACCCGGGGCCGGGCAGGCGTCGAAAAACGGCCCGGAACGCAGTGATGCCCGCCTCGTGGGAGGCGGGCATCAGCGCGCAGCGTCGTTCGTTCTGGTCGGTTCAGTTCTTGTGGATGTGCACCGTGACGTTCATACCTGGCACCAGCGCGAGGCCGCTGGTGTTGGTGAAGGCGACGCGCACCGCGATCACCTGGGTGACCTTCTGGAAGTTGCCGGTGCTGTTGGACTCGGGGAACAGCGAGAACTGGTTGGCGGCCGCGCCCTGGATCTCCGAGACGATGCCGGTGACCGGGGTGCCGGAGAAGGCGTCGACGTCGATGTCGACCTGGGCGCCGGGGTGGATGTCGGCGACGTCGGTCTCGTCGACCCGGGCGGTCACGTAGATCTTGTTGAAG
>DASYLM010000496.1:0-12279 GCA_036009565.1 Pseudonocardia sp.
CCGGTCGGGCTGATCAAGCAGGTCAAGTACCGCTCCATCGAGTCGGGCCTGTCCCTCTCGGCGTTGGTCGCTGAGGCACTGCGCGCCTACCTCGACGACGCCCACGGGCAACGACCGCAATCGTCCGAGAAGGAGACCTGAGATGTCGACCGACGGTATCGAGGCCGTGTTCCTGGAGACCCACAACTGGGGCAAGGCGGCGAAGTTCTTCCAGGCACTGGGCTTCGACCTGGAGTTCTCCACCGACCACAACTCCGGTCAGCTCCGCAACGGCGACGGTCCCTACCTGTTCATCGCCGAGATCCCCGAGGACCGGGAGCCCCGGGTGCAGATCGTGCTGAAGGTGACCGACGCCGATGCGTTCCGTCCCGATCCCGCCGTCGAGGTCGTCACGCCGTTCGAAGACACCCATTTCGGGACCAGGGAGATGACCGTTCGTGACCCCGACGGGCGTCTCTGGAGCCTGCAAGCGCCAGCCAGGAAATGAGCGGGAACATCGTGGCGGACACGCGGGCCGAGGCGCCGGACAGCACCGCGGAACGGGTCGCGCTCTGGCGCTCGCCCGGGGTGGCGAACTGGTGATCGGCTGCACCGACAACCGCCGCGCTGCCCGGCAAGCCGCGGCCGACGTCGAGTCGTTGCGTGGCCGGGGCCGTCGCTGCGCGACCACCGATAGGTGATCACCCCGGAGTGGCCGTTCGTCCGTGCCGTCCCGACGATGTCGACGGTGACGTCGCAGTGTTGGCCGGGGCCGGCCGCCGGCGCGACGGTCGCGCCCAGGACCTCCAGGTTCCCCGGTTCGCGCTGCAGCGGTTCCGAACACGGGAGGAGCGTGGAGCGCACTAGGCAGCGGGTGCGTGGGAAGCGAGCAGTTGCTGCCACGTCGTCGGTCCGACCGTCGTGGTCGGGTACGCGGGCCGGGGATGTGGCGGCGTCGGGGTGGCGCGCAGCAGTACCTGCACGGCCTGTTCGGCGTATCCCCCGCTCCCGGGGCGGACCGGCACGGCGAGCAGCGGCCAGGACCCGCCGCCGATCATTCCGGTGGGCGGCAGGCGGTGCTTTCGTTGGAAGGCGTAGACCGCATCGGCCATGCCCCGGCCGAACTGCCCGTCCAGCGCAACCGCGGGTATCCCGGCGCCGCGGAGCAGGTACTGCGCCGCGAGCACGGCCGGTCCCTGGTCCGCGATGCGCAGCAGAGGCCAGTGGGGCACGGTGAGGGTGCGGGAGGAGGCGAACACGCGCTGGTCGGGCGTCGCGGCGCTCGGGTTGGTCGGGGCGGTCGGGGCGGTCGGGGCGCTCGAGTTCGGCTGGGTGGGCCGGGCCCCGGCAAGTGCTCGGGCCACCTGCATGCGCAGCGCGGGCAACAGGGCGTAGAGCTCGTCGCCAGGGCAGGCGGTGTCGTTGAAGTCGCGGTGTCCGTAGATCTGAACGGCCGGGATGGCGTACTGGCGGCAGACGAACACGCACATGACGGCCAGTGAGTTCAACAGGGCCGCCGGTGGTGTGACGTCGGTGTAGGTGCCCTGGTTCTCGATGCCGATCGAGCTGTCGTTCTGGTCGACGCAGTGCGTGCCTTCGATGAACGTGGTGCCGCCGAGCAGGGTCCGCAGGCTCCCGTGGCAGCCCTCGGCGATATAGCCGCCCCGGCTGATCAGGAAGTTCTGCCCGCTGTCGGGCCAGTCCCTGTTGTCCATGTGGTCGTTCTGGATCGCCCGGGCCAGGACGCCGAGCGCGGCCGCGGAGGTGTCGTCCCGATTCGGTGACGCGGTGTGGTGGACGATGACCTTCGACGGCCGGTAGTCGAGCTCGGTGAGCGGTGACGAGGGCTGCCTGGCACCCCATGCCGCGCAGTCGTAGATGGGTGGCTCGCCGGTGACCTGTTGCTCGGCCAGCTCACGCATCGGGTCGTCGGCGCGTAGCCCGGGCAGCAGCGTCGCGCCGGCCAGTGCGATCCCGCCGGCAAAGGTGATCAGGCCCCGACGCGACATCCGGGCCGCGCCCGGAGGTGGGGCCGGTGGCAGCGGTGGCGGTTCGGCGGGCAGCCCGTACTCGTCGAGACCGGTCACTCGGTAGGGCGGACGGTACGACCCGCTCACTGCCCACCCCCCGGCTCGGTGATCACGCCGACATCTGGCCCGGTGGTGACGGTAGCTCTCGAAGTGGCGGTCGCCGCCCCATTGGGTGATCTTCGCGTGGCGTGTCGCCTCAGCGCACTCACAGCGGCCCGCGGCTACTGCCCGCGGCTACTGCCCGCGACTACTGCCCGCGACTACTGCCCGCGGCTACTGCCCGCGGCCGGGTCGCACGGTCGCGGTAGCGTCTGGTCCGGAGGCGTGAGGGTGCCTGGTGGCCCCCGCGGTCTTCAAAACCGACGTGGCCGAGCATCTCGGTCAGGCGGGTTCGATTCCCGTCCGCCTCCGCCACCCAGCCAGGAGCATCCTCGACGACCGGACCGGCCGCTCAGCGCAGCGTGATGCGCCCCGTGCCGGCCCGGACCCTGCCCACCACCGCGGCCGGGGGGCCCAGTTCGCGCACCGCGGCGGCCGCGGCGTCCGGTGCGGCGCCGAACAGCAGCCCGCCCGAGGTCTGCGCATCGGCGAGCAGCAGCACGTCCAGCTCGGAGCGAGCGCCGGCGTCCACCCGATCGGCCACCCAGTCCCGGTTGCGTCGGGTGCCACCGGGCACCACACCGCTCTCGGCGAGCGCACGTACCCCCGGCAGCAGCGGGACCGCGTCCACGTCCAACTCGACGTCCACCCCGGACGCCTCCACCATCTTGCGCAGGTGCCCGAGCAGGCCGAACCCGGTCACGTCGGTCGCCCCGGTGGCACCGGCGGCCACGGCCGCAACCGACGCGGCGGCGTTGTTCGCGGTCATCGAGGCGATCGCCGCCTCGGCCACGTCGCCCGACGCCGTGCCCCCCTTGATCGCGCTGGTGACGATCCCGGTACCCAGTGCCTTGGTCAGTACCAGCGCATCGCCGTCGCGCAGGCCCGCGTTGGTCAGGATCCGGTCCGGATGCACCTCACCGACGACGGCCAGCCCGTACTTCGGCTCGGGATCGTCCACGCTGTGCCCACCGACCACCGCGAAGCCGCACTCCACCCCGATCTCCGCGCCCCCGGCGAGCACCTCGGCCAGCATCCGCATGGGCAGCTCGGTGGACGGCCAAGCCACCAGGTTGAGCGCGAACAGCGGCCGGCCGCCCATCGCGTAGACGTCGGAGACGGCGTTGACAGCGGCGATCCGGCCCCAGGTGCGCGGGTCGTCGACCAGCGGGGTGAAGAAGTCGGTGGTGGCGACCAGTGCCCGGTCGGCGTCGAGCCGCCAGACCGCCGCGTCGTCACCGGTCTCGGTGCCCACCAGCAGATCGGGATGGCTGGTCGGGGCGAACCCCGCCAGCACCTCCGCGAGCAGGCCCGGTGCGAGCTTGCAGGCACACCCGCCGCCGTGGCTGAACTCGCTGAGTCGGCGCGTCGCGGGCGAAGTAGTCATGCGGCCGAGGTTAGAGCGTGTCCGCCGCCGCGGCCCGGTGGCGCATCGCGGTCCCCCCGGGTGCGGCGTGGGCTCGCCGACCACACTCTAGGCTGCGCGGGTGACCGGGTCGTCAACTGATCCACGCCGACTGATACCCAGGACCGACACTGTGCTCGGCGAGCCCAGGCTGTCCGAGCCGCAGCGTCGGCTGGGCCGCGCGTTGGTCCGGCGCGCCGTGGTCGACGCCCAGCAGCGGGCCCGCGCCGGCGAGTTGCCCCCCGAGCGGATCGTGGATGCGGCACTCGCGGCGCTTCCGGACACCGCGGCGGGCAGTCTGACGCCGGTGCTCAACGCGACCGGGGTGCTGCTGCACACCAACCTGGGCCGCGCGGTGCTGTCCGAAGCCGCCCTCGCGGCCGTCGGTGTGGCGGCCGGTACCTGTGACCTCGAGCTGGACCTGGCGACCGGTAGCCGCGGCCGGCGCGGGCGCGGAGCGCTCGATGCGTTGGCCGGCGCGGTCCCCACGGCGGGCGCGGTACACGTGGTGAACAACGGCGCCGCCGCGCTCGCCCTGGTGGCCACCGCACTGGCCGGGCCGGCCACCGCGACCCCGGAGATCGTGATCGCGCGCGGCGAGCTGGTGGAGATCGGCGACGGGTTCCGCATCCCCGAGCTGCTCACCGCCACCGGTGCCCGGCTGCGCGAGGTGGGCGCCACCAACCGGGTCCGGTTGCGGGACTACGCGGACGCGATCGGCCCGGCCACCGGCTTCATCCTCAAGGTGCACCCGTCCAACTTCCGCATCACCGGGTTCACCTCCTCGGTGTCGGTGGCCGAGCTGAGCGCCCTGGGCCGCCCGCTGGTGGTGGACATCGGCTCCGGCCTGCTCGCCAGGGAGCCCCTGCTGCCCGACGAGCCGGACGCCGCGACCGCCCTCGGCGACGGGGCGACGCTCGTCACCGCGTCCGGGGACAAGCTGCTCGGCGGGCCGCAGGCCGGTCTGCTGCTCGGTTCCCCCGGTGCGGGCGCCGAGCTGGTGCACCAGCTCCGTCGGCACCCGCTGGCCCGCGCGCTGCGGGTGGACAAGCTCACCCTGGCGGCCCTGGAGGCCACCCTGCTGGGCCCGCCGACCCCGACCGCGCTCGCGCTGCACGCATCGCCGGCCGACCTGACCCGGCGAGCCGAGGCGCTTGCCGCCCAGTTCCGCGCGGTCGCGGTGACCGCGTCGGCGATCCCGTCCGAGGCGACGGTGGGCGGCGGCGGTGCGCCCGGCGTCGCCCTGGCCAGCGCGGCGGTCGCGTTGCCGGAGCGCTACGCGGCGGCGCTGCGCGCGGGCCGGCCGTCGGTGCTCGGCCGGTTGGAGGGCGGCCGCTGTGTGCTCGACCTGCGCGCCCTGCCCGAGGAGTCCGACGGCCCGCTGTACGCGGCGGTGTGCGCGGTCGACCGGGCGACGAGACCGGGATGACCGCCCGGATGCAGGTCATCGCCACCGCGGGACACGTCGACCACGGCAAATCCACCCTGGTCAGAGCCCTGACCGGGATGGAACCGGACCGCTGGGCCGAGGAACGCCGCCGGGGCATGACCATCGACCTCGGCTTCGCCTGGACCGAGCTGGGCGGCGGCACCGTGGCATTCGTCGACGTGCCGGGCCACGAGCGGTTCGTCAGCACCATGCTCGCCGGGGTCGGCCCGGTGCCGGCGGTGATGTTCGTGGTGGCCGCCGACGAGGGCTGGATGCCCCAGTCCACCGAGCACCTCGACGCCCTCGCCGCGCTGGGCACCCGGCACGGGTTGCTGGTCATCACCCGCTGCGACCTGATGGACCCGGAGCTGGCACTCGAGGAGGCGCGGGAGCACCTGGCCGCCAGCCCGCTCGGGCGGCTGCCAGAAGTGTGCGTCTCCGGGGCGACCGGCGCCGGCCTGGACGAGCTGCGCGTGGCGTTGGCGGAGCTGGCCGGGCGCCTGCCGACACCACGCCCCGATGCCGACGTGCGGCTGTGGGTGGACCGGGCCTTCACCGTCCGGGGTGCCGGCACCGTGGTCACCGGCACCCTGCCGGACGGCCGGCTCACCGTCGACGACGAGCTCGTGCTGCAACCCAGTGGCCGGCGGGTCACCGTGCGCGGCCTGCACTGCCTCGGCGAACCGGTGCCGACCGCGGCCGGCGTGGCCAGGGTGGCGGTCAACCTGCGCGGGCTGCCCCGCGAAGCAGCCGGTCGGGGCGACGTCCTGGTCGCCCCGGACCGCTGGCTCACCAGCACCGTGGTCGACGTGCGCCTGCACGCCGCGCACGCCCCGGTCCAGGCCGGCGAGCTACCTCAGCAGCTCAGCCTGCACATCGGCGCGGCGGCCGTCGCGGTGCGGCTGCGGCCGCTCGACGCGACGACCGCCCGGCTGACCTTGCAGGTGCCGCTGCCGCTGCGCATCGGTGACCGGGCGTTGCTGCGCGACACCGGCCGTCGCCGGGTCGCGGCCGGGCTGACGGTGCTGGACGTGCGTCCGCCGCCGCTCACCCGGCGCGGTGCCGCCGCCCGTCGGGCCGCCACCCTGGCGGCGGTCACCGGCGACCCGGACCCGGGCGGGGAGGTACGGCGGCGCGGGCTGATCCGCCGCGACGAGCTGGCCGCGATGGGAGCCGGTGCGCCACCGACCGCCGCCGACGTGCTGACCGCGGGCGACTGGCTGTTGGACCGCGGCCGGGCCGCTGAGCTGGCCGATCAACTGATTGCCTCGGTCACCGAGCACGACGTGGCGGACCCCCTCGATCCCGGCCTGCCGCTCGGCGCCGCCCGCAGGGAGCTCGAGCTGCCCGACCCGCGGCTGGTCGAGACCGTGCTCACGGTACCGCCGGCCGCACAGCGACTGGTGCTGCGCGACGGTCGGGTGCACCGTGTCGAGGCGGCACCGGGCGCGCTGCCGGAGCCGCTGCGGGATGCGCTGGCCGCGCTGCGCGGCGACCTCGCGGACAACCCGTTCGCCGCGCCGGAGTCCGGTCGCCTCACCGAGCTCGGGCTCGGCACCAGGCAGCTTGCCGCCCTGGTCCGAGCCGATGAGCTGGTGAAGATCGCGGACAGCGTGTACCTGCTGCCCGGCGCGGAGCAGGCGGCGGTGCGGGTGCTTGCCGAGCTCGGGGAGCGCGAGTTCACCCTCAGCCAGGCGCGGCGGGCTCTGCGCACCAGCCGGCGGGTCGCGGTGCCGCTGCTGGAGCGGCTGGCCCAGCTCGGGCACACCCGGCGCACACCGGACGGCGATCACCAGCTGATCCGCTGAGAACGTCCTTCCGAGCCGGTGCCAGGACCTGTGAACCGACGGATTCTGGGTAATGCTTGTGCAAGAGCTGTCGTCCGAGGGAGCGCCGCATGGATCTGGGTAAGGCGATCGAGAGCTGGCCGCTGGTCCGGCAGCTGCGTGGCGCGGACAAGCTGGGCCGGGGACCGGCGGCTCAGACCCGGCACAGCCTGGAGCTGACCCCCCGCACGCAGGCCGCGGACAAGGTCGTGAAGAGCATCTGCCCGTACTGCGCGGTCGGCTGCGGTCAGAACGTCTACGTCACCGACGGCGCGATCAGCCAGATCGACGGTGACCCCGACAGCCCGATCTCCCGAGGCCGGCTGTGCCCGAAGGGCTCGGCGAGCAAGCAGCTGGTCAGCGGACCGGGACGGGAGTACAAGGTCAAGTACCGCCGGGCCCATGGCAGCGAGTGGGAGGAACTGGCCCTCGACACGGCGATGGACATGATCGCCGACCGGGTGATCGCCACGCGTGAGCAGAGCTGGGAGTGGGAGCGGGACGGCAAGCGGACCCGTCGGACCATGGGGCTGGCGAGCTTGGGAGGAGCGACCCTCGACAACGAGGAGAACTACCTCATGAAGAAGCTCTACACCGCCATGGGCGCGATCCAGATCGAGAACCAGGCGCGTATTTGACACAGCGCCACCGTCCCCGGTCTGGGGACCTCGTTCGGTCGCGGCGGCGCCACGACGTTCCAGCAGGACCTGGCCAACTCCGACTGCATCGTGATCCAGGGCTCCAACATGGCCGAATGCCACCCGGTGGGTTTCCAGTGGGTCATGGAGGCGAAGGCGCGCGGCGCGACGATCATCCACGTCGACCCCCGGTTCACCCGGACCAGCGCGGTGTCCGACGTGTACGTCCCGCTGCGGGCCGGGTCCGACATCGCCTTCCTCGGCGGGTTGGTCAACTACGTGCTGACTGAGGAGAAGTACTTCCGCGAGTATGTGGTGGCCTACACGAACGCCGGCACGATCCTGCGGGACGACTTCCTCGACACCGAGGACCTGGACGGGTTGTTCTCCGGGTTCGACCCGGAGACCGGCGTCTACGACACCGCGAGCTGGCAGTACGAAGGCGTCACCGCGGCCGCCGCGGCGGGTGACCGGGACACACCGCCGAACGGCGACGACGACCGTGACGGTCAGGAGACCCGGGAGGTCAAGGAGAGCGCGAAGGGCAGCGCGCACGGCAGCGGCGGCGCGGCACTGGGCGGCACACCGAAGGTCGACCCGACGCTGACCGACCCGAGGTGCGTCTTCCAGGTGCTCAAGCGTCATTTCGCCCGCTACACCCCGGAGCTGGTCGAGCAGGTCTGCGGTATCCCGCCGGAGCTGTTCGCCCAGGTCGCCGAGACCCTGACCCGGAACTCGGGGCGGGAGCGGACGTCGGCCCTCGTGTACGCGGTGGGGTGGACGCAACACACGGTCGGTGCCCAGTACATCCGGACCGCGTCGATTCTGCAGACCCTGCTCGGCAACATCGGCCGCCCGGGCGGCGGCATCCTCGCGTTGCGCGGGCACGCCAGCATCCAGGGCTCCACCGACATCCCGACGCTGTTCGACACCCTGCCCGGCTACATCCCGATGCCGCACGCCCACCAACACCAGACGCTCGCCGAGTTCGTCGCCGCCGACGCGGGCAACAAGGGTTTCTGGGGCAACATGGACGCCTATACCGTCAGCCTGCTCAAGGCCTGGTGGGGTGAGGCGGCCACCGAGGACAACGACTTCTGCTTCGACTATCTGCCGCGGCTGACCGGCAACCACGGCAGCTACAGCACGGTCATGCGCCAGATCGACGAAGGGGGCGGTGGCTACTTCCTGCTCGGCGAGAATCCCGCGGTCGGCTCGGCGAACGCGAAGATGCAGCGCCTCGGCATGGCGAACCTGGACTGGCTGGTGGTCCGGGACCTGGTGATGATCGAGAGCGCAACGTTCTGGCTGGACGGCCCCGAGATCGAGACCGGCGAGCTGCGCACCAGCGAGATCGGCACCGAGGTGTTCTTCCTGCCGGCCGCCGCGCACACGGAGAAGAGCGGGAGCTTCACCAACACCCAGCGGATGCTGCAGTGGCGCCACCAGGCGGTGGAACCGGCCGGGGATGCCCGCAGCGAACTGTGGTTCTACTACCACCTCGGCCGGATCATCCGGGAGAAGCTCGCCGGCTCGACCGACGAGCGGGACCGCCCGCTGCTGGAGCTGACCTGGGACTACCCCACCCAGGGCCCGACCGCCGATCCGGACGCCGAAGCGGTGCTGGCCGAGATCAACGGCTGGGACGCCGACGGCATACCGCTGCCGGCCTACACCAAGCTGGCCGCCGACGGATCCACCGCGTGCGGTTGCTGGATCTACTCCGGGGTCTACGCGGACGGTGTCAACCAGGCCGCACGGCGGAAACCGGGCAGCGAGCAGAGCTGGGTGGCCCCGGAGTGGGGCTGGGTCTGGCCGGCGAACCGGCGGATCATCTACAACCGGGCCTCCGCCGATCCCGAGGGCAAACCGTGGAGCGAACGCAAGGCCTACGTCTGGTGGGACGAGGAACAGGGCACCTGGACCGGGCACGACGTCCCCGACTTCGAGGCCAACAAGCGCCCCGACTACCAGCCGCCGGAGGGTGCGCGGGCTCAGGATGCGCTGGCCGGGACCGACCCGTTCATCATGCAGGCCGATGGAAAGGCCTGGCTGTACGCGCCGGCCGGGCTTGTCGACGGGCCGCTGCCGGCGCACTACGAGCCGGCGGAGTCGCCGTTCGACAACCCGGTCTACGGCCAACAGGCCAACCCCGCGCGTGAGACGTACTCGAGGAAGGACAACCGCTACAGCCCCTCGGGTAGCCAGCCCGGCAGCGAGGTCTTCCCGTACGTGTTCACCACCTACCGGCTGACCGAACACCACACCGCCGGCGGAATGAGCAGGTTCCTCAGCTACCTCAGTGAGCTGCAACCCGAGTTCTTCTGCGAGATCAGCCCCGAGCTGGCCGCCGAGCGCGGTCTGGAACACCTCGGCTGGGCCACGATCGTCTCGGCGCGCGCCGCGATCGAGGCACGGGTGTTGGTGACCGAGCGGATGACCCCGCTGACCGTCGCCGGACGCACCGTGCACCAGATCGGACTGCCGTACCACTGGGGACCGAACGGGCTGAGCACCGGTGACGCCGCCAACGAGCTGGTGTCGATCACGCTGGACCCGAACGTGCACATCCAGGAAGCCAAGGCCGCCACCTGCGACATCCAGCCCGGCCGGCGCCCCCGAGGTCCCGCGCTGCTCGAGTACGTGGCGGAGTACCGCGCCCGCGCCGGAATCACCGAGACCACAGGTACCGCGACCACAGACACCGCGACCACTCCCATGGAGGCCTGATCGACGATGGCCAACCAACTGTTCGGGCCGAGCGACCCGGCCGCCGCCGCCGGCTACCCCGATCCGCCCGCCCGCAAGGGCTTCTTCACCGACACCAGCATCTGCATCGGCTGCAAAGCGTGCGAGGTGGCGTGCAAGGAGTGGAACGCGGTTCCCGAGGACGGTTTGACGCTGACCGGCCACTCCTACGACAACAGCGTCGGACTCGGCGCCTCGACCTGGCGACACGTCGCCTTCATCGAGCAGTCCTCCCCAGCCCGGGACGCCTCCGGCACGTCCGGTGAGTCGGGCCTGGACGTGTTGGCGCTGGCCGGGCAGCCGGATCAGCACCCGGCGCACCGCACCCGGCCGGCCGCTGCCGCGGTCGAGCTGGGCATGCCCACCATGACACTGCCCGGGGCGGACACCCCGGCCGAGCAGCGCGCTCCGTTCCGCTGGCTGATGGAGTCGGACGTGTGCAAGCACTGCACGCATGCCGGCTGCCTTGACGTCTGCCCCACCGGGGCGCTGTTCCGCACCGAGTTCGGCACCGTGGTCGTGCAGAACGACATCTGCAACGGCTGCGGCTACTGCATACCCGCCTGTCCCTACGGCGTGATCGACCGTCGCGACGGACCTCCCGGTGACCCGGCGGTGGGAATCGCCCAGAAGTGCACGCTCTGCTACGACCGGCTCAAGGGCGACCTCGAACCGGCCTGCGCCAAGGCGTGCCCGACCAAGTCCATCCAGTTCGGCGACCTCACCGAGCTCCGCGAGCGCGCCCAGGCACGCGTGCGGACCCTGACCGAGGCGGGCGTGGCGGACGCTCAGCTCTACGGCCACGACCCGGACGACGGGGTCGGCGGTACCGGCGCTTTCTTCCTGCTGCTGGACAAACCCGAGGTCTACGGCCTGCCACCGGATCCGGTGGTCGCGACCAAACACCTGCCCCGGATGTGGCGGCGGGCCGCCATTGCGGCCGTGACCCTGCTCGCCGGGGCGGCTGCCGCCTTCGCCACCGAGGGGCGCCGGTGACCGGCCGCGAGTCCGGAACCTCGGCAGCGGGGTCCACCGGGCAGCAGGGCGGAACGGGCCGTCGGCGAGGTCGGCCGCGCGGTGCCCGCCGCGAGCGGGCGATGGTGCCGCCGGCGGAGTTCACCTCCTACTACGGCCGCCCGGTCGTCAAACCGTCGCCCTGGGAAGCCGACATCCCCGCCTACCTCTTCCTCGGTGGGCTGGCCGGCGCGTCCTCGCTGCTCGCCGCCGGTGCCGACCTCACCAACAATGCCGCGCTGCGCCGCCCCACCCGGATCACCGCGGCCGCCGCCATCCTGGCCAGCCTCGGCGCGCTCGTGCACGACCTCGGCAGACCGGCCCGGTTCCACCACATGCTCCGGGTGGCGAAGGTGACGTCGCCGATGAGCGTCGGCACCTGGATCCTGACCGCCTACGGCCCACTGGCCGGCCTGGCCGCGGTCGCCGAGGCCCGCCCGCTCCTGCCGAAGAGGCTGGCGGACGGCATCGTCGGCAGGCTGCTGCCCGGTGTGGGACGCGGTGCCGGCCTGGCCGCCGCCCTCCTCGGGCCCGCGGTCGCCTCCTACACCGCCGTGCTGCTCACCGACACCGCGACACCGTCCTGGCACGACGCCCGGGACGAGCTGCCCTTCGTCTTCATCGGCAGCGCCGCCGCGGCGGCCGGCGGCATGGGCATGCTGACCACACCGGTCGCGCGCGCCGGGCCCGCCCGCCGGCTGGCCGCCGCCGGCTCGGCGTTCGAGCTCGCGATGAACGCGCGGATGGAATCGACCATGGGGCTCTCGGCCGAACCGATGCACCAGGGGCGCGCCGGGCAGTACCTGAGAGCAGCGCGTGCCCTCACCGTCACCGGTGCCCTCCTGGCCGCCCTCCCGGCCCGCCGGGGTCGAGCGGTCTCGATGATCAGTGGTGCCGCACTGGTCGCCGGATCGGCCGCCACCCGCTTCGGCATCTTCCATGCCGGCCAACAGTCCGCCCGAGATCCGCGATACACGGTCGTGCCGCAACGCCAACGCCTTACCTAACTCCTGCGGCGCCGCTGCAGGTGGACCACCGAGTTGCGGACCGCGCCGGAGGAGCTGGGCCTGCTCGACCAGATGAACCGATGGAGATCAGCGGGCCCGGTTCT